>LJXT01000024.1 GCA_001314815.1 Algoriphagus marincola HL-49 | reverse complement strand
ATAACGCCCCCTAATTTACATCAATCGAGCCTTGGGCAATTACTTCCCCATCCGCCTGAATGTCCGGCCTGAGATCACCGTTTTCACCCTTACCCAAGCATAAGTCCAATCTTCCATTTAATTCTTTCCCCAATCTGATTATCTTCCGAATTCGTTTTTGCAAAAAATAAAAATCGGTGTCATTAGAAAAACAGGAAAAACTGCCAAGAAACCTTGGACTTTGGGGCATTTGGATGCTTGTGGTCAACGGATTTATTGGAGCAGGAATCTTTGGATTGCCTTCCGGCGCAGCGGATTTGGCAGGAGAATACAGCGTTTGGATTTATGCATTTTGTGCACTGCTTATGCTTCCGGTGATTTTGAGCTTTGCCGAAGTTGGGAGTTACTTTAGAGGGACAGGCGGCCCGATCAAATACGGAACGCAAGCTTTTGGAGGATTTGTAGGTTTTCAAGGAGGCTGGTTGTATTACCTCGCCCGGTTGATTTCCTTCGCCGCCAATACGGTGCTTCTATCGGATAGCATTGCCTACTTTTTTCCTCTTGCAGGAGAAGGCACCGGTCGTCTTTTCACCATTTTGCTCACCATTCTGGGGCTTAGTTCGGTGAATATCCTAGGTTCGAGTGAGTCCATCCGATCCATGACCTTTTTCACCATCATCAAATTTGGAGTTTTGATAGGGTTAGTTTTTGGAGGCTTTGTTCTTTTGGGAGATACCATGGTCCCAACATTTGATTCAGCGCTTCCTGAGGCGGGGGATTTAGGAGCAGCAGCCTTGCTTTTGATTTATGCTTTTGTAGGCTTTGAGGGGGCAATTGTCCCTGCAGGAGAAGCTAAAAAACCCGAGCGAGATATGCCCATGGGGCTAATTCTCGGACTTGTAGTCGTGGTGATTTTATACATGCTGATCCAATTGGTTGCTATGGCAGCTGTCCCCAATTTGGCAGAATCCACCACTCCACTACTAGACACAGCATCCAACCTCTTTGGGGAATTTGGAGCCTACTTCCTGATGGTAGGCGTGGCCACTTCCGTAATCGCCAATCTGATTAGCTCCATGTTTTCAGCTACGCGCGTCACCTATGCACTTTCACTGGAAAATTCCCTCCCAGCTTGGTTTGGCAAGGTCCACAATCGCTTTCTTACACCCGCCAATTCAGTCCTATTTTTCGGAATAGCAGCCTTTATCCTAGCGGCCATGGGTTCTTTCCGGTTCTTGGCGGCCATGACAGTCTTATCCCGGCTTTTCCTATTTATCATGACTTGTGCAGCCGTACCGGCATTGCGACCCAGATTCCGTGGGCAAGGAAGGTTTATCCTAAAAGGCGGCTATCTAATTCCAATTTTAGGGATTTTGTCCTGCCTTTGGCTGATGATGCAGGTAAGCTGGGAATCAGTTTGGATGACAGGAATATTTGTCTTACTTGGAACGGGACTTTATTGGATTGGAAAGCGACAGGCAGATAATTCCACAGAATAAACGCTTAGCTTTTCCGATAAATAGTAATTTCGTCCATGTCCCAGGAGAAACTTGCCATCCGTACCGTAATTTTCAGCATGCTGGGAAATGCGCTGCTCTCAGGAATCAAATTTCTGGCAGGTATTTTCGGAAATTCCTTTGCGCTGATCGCCGATGGGATTGAGTCTTTGGTGGATGTTTTTTCAAGTATTTTGGTTTTGATCGGCTTGAAATATGCTCAACGACCGGCAGACGAAAATCACCCTTACGGGCATGGAAAAGCAGAAGCCCTAATCACCTTTTTGGTGGTGGGTTTTCTGATCGTCTCTGCGGTGACGATTGCCTATCAGGCCATCCAAAATATCCGCACACCTCATGAAGGACCGGCATCTTGGACCTTGGCGGTTTTGGCAGCGATTATTTTGTGGAAAGAAATATCCTACCAATTTGTACTTAATCGCAGCAAAAAGCTTCAATCGAGCTCCCTCCGGGCTGAAGCTTGGCATCATCGCAGTGATGCTATTACTTCAGTAGCTGCATTTATCGGGATTTTGATCGCGATTTGGGGTGGTGAGGGCTATGAAAAGGCAGATGACTATGCAGCCATTTTTGCCGCAGGCTTTATTCTCTACAATTGCTACCTTATTTTTCGTCCGGCACTTGGGGAAGTCATGGATGAAGACACTCATGATGACTTGACCGCCGAAATCCGAAAAGTCGCACTGACGGTAGAAGGAATCACTGGCACTGAAAAATGTTTTATCCGAAAGGCAGGTATGAAATTCCACGTTGATTTACATGCTAATGTGGACGGGGACTTGACTGTGAGAGAAGGACATGACATCGCCCATGATCTCAAGGATACGTTGAAAAAGGAAATCCCTGAATTGGGGAATATTCTGATTCATATTGAGCCATTCGATTAGAGGCTGACAATTGATGTCTTTACAAATCCTCTTCTGAGTTTTTTAAGCTAATTTGAAACCATGGAAAAAATCCTAACCACAATTTACAAAAGTCCCGTCGGTGAATTGATCCTTGGTGCTTTTCAGGGTCGACTTTGCCTCTGTGACTGGTACTATCGGAGGATGAGAAAGGCAGTGGACGAACGAATCCAAAAAGGATTAAATACTGATTTTTTGAACTTTGATCTTGATTCGGAGAAGAAAAACCCCACTTCAGCTACAGATAAGGATATTAGACCTGAAAATCTCGAAGTCATCCAAAAAACTATCGAACAGTTAGAGGACTATTTTTCAGGAAATCGAAAGACCTTTGATGTACCAATAAGCATGGTTGGAACAGATTTCCAGCAAAGCGTTTGGAAGGAATTGATGGAAATCCCTTTTGGTGAAACGAGAAGCTACCTGGAACTTTCCCAACAATTGGGAAATCCGGATGCTATCCGAGCTGTCGCATCCGCCAATGGCGCAAATGCAATTTCCATCATTATTCCCTGTCATCGGATTATTGGTTCGAATGGAAGCCTGGTTGGCTATGCCGGAGGCCTAGATGCAAAAAAGCGATTGTTGCGACTTGAGGGAGTGAAAAATAATAGGAATAGAGACCAAACAGAGCTTTTTAATTAAGGATCATCCCCTTCTTTTCTTCCAAACCTGGGGGTCACGACTTGAATGTGTAATTGCAAAAACGACGATTCTATTTTCTTTCTCAAAAAATTGATAATGAATCTGAATCGGAAACTTTCGAATTAATGAACTGCGTAATTCCTTATGAGTTTTTTGATGTTTTAATGGAGATAATCTGATGCTTTCAAGCTGCTTCTGAAAATTCTCAAAAAATCGTTTACCCAAGCCTGGACTCTCATTTTCATACCACTTAATTACAGCTTGCAAATCCTCAAGTGCAGCAGGTAAAAATTAAATCTCAAAGGTCATAAACCCTCTTTAATTCTTTCCTTTTCTATTTCCCAGTCCAAGAGTTCCTCAGGATTTTCTTCAAAAAATTTAATGCGCTCATCAAGCAGTTTCTTGTGGGATGAACTAACAAACCCTTCTTTCTCCTTTTTTAAAGCGTATAGTTTGAGAAGCGTATTTTTGTCATCAAGTTCAGTCAACCATTGAATCAAATCCAATTTCAAAGAAAGCGTATCCATTTTTTGTTTCGTTTTTATAAAAATACAAATTGAACGCTAGAAATGGTTAAACCCTGTTACAAATCAATCTTAAGTAATCCAAAACACTGCTTGGCAATTTCCAATTCTTCGTTGGTAGGGATGACCAATAATTTGACCTTGGAATCAGCGGTTTGAATCTCCTGAATTCCTTTATCCAAATTCTCATTTTTCGCCAAATCGATCTGGATTCCGAGGTAGTCCATATTTTCACAAACCAATTTTCGAGTCAAGCGATCATTTTCACCCACTCCTCCTGTAAAAATCACCCCGTCCAGCCCATTCATACAAGCCGTAAACGCACCTATGTATTTTTTGATACGGTAAGCGTACAAGTCATAGGCAAGTTGAGCTCTAGGATCCCCTTCCTGCAGTTGCTTTTGAATATCCCGCATATCGCTAAAGCCTGTCAGGCCAAGCATCCCGCTCTTTTTATTCAACAGATTATTGACCTCATCGAGGCTATAGCCCAGTTGATTGACCAAATAAAAAATAACTGCCTGATCGATGTCCCCTGCCCGGGTTCCCATAATCAAGCCATTCATGGGTCCCATACCCATGCTGGTATCAATCGATTTTCTATTTTGAATGGCAGCAATACTGCAGCCATTACCCAAGTGAATGCTGATAAGTTTAAGGTTCCTGCTCCCTAGATGATCCATCGCGCGCTCAGAAACATATTTATGGCTGGTACCATGAAATCCATAGGCCCGAATACCATGTTTCTCATAAAACTCATTAGGAATGGCCATCCGAAAAGCAACAGGAGGCTGTGTCTGATGAAAAGCCGTGTCAAAAACAGCAATTTGCTTTGCCTCAGAAAAAATCTCCTCCGCCACTTCAATACCCAGAAAATTCGCAGGATTGTGTAAGGGGGCAAGTGGAAAAAGCTCCTTGATTTTTGCCTTGACAGCCGAACTGATAAGCTGGGTGCTGGCGAATTTTTCACCTCCGTGTACTACCCGGTGTCCAACTGCTTCTACCTGCCTTGGGTCAGAAATGACGCCTATCTCAGGATCTGTCAAATATTCAGCAACCAATCTCAAACCCTCAGAATGAGAATTAATTGCTTTGGTTTCACTTCGCGCTATTTTCCCCTTTGGTAAAAAAGCCTTATAGTCAATTCGGGACTCATCCAAGCCAATTCGATCCACCATTCCTGAGCAAATTACCTGCTCCTCTGGCATTTGGATCAACTGATACTTGATGGAACTACTTCCTGAATTGATGACAAAAATTTTCATGTGTTTATAATTTGATTTTTTAAAGCAACATGGAATGCCCTACCCCAATATATCAGGGCATTCCCCTGTGTGAGAAGCCATTCTCATTGGCATTTCATGGTGCTGCTTCTTGCGCTTGAATAGCTGTGATTACAACTGTATTAAAGATATCAATGACCGTGCATCCTCGACTCAGGTCATTGACGGGTTTGTTGAGACCTTGGAGCATAGGACCTATGGCAATAGCCCCAGTTTCCCGCTGCACGGCTTTGTAGGTGTTATTTCCTGTATTGAGATCCGGGAAAATCAAGACACTTGCCTGACCCGCTACCTCAGAATTGGGAAGTTTCTGCCTACCCACAATCGGGTCTACCGCTGCATCGTATTGAATAGGGCCCTCGATTTTAAGTTCTGGACGTCTGGATTTGACGATTTCGGTGGCCTTGCGTACTTTTTCCACCTCCTCCCCTGCTCCGGATGTTCCCGAGGAATAGGAAAGCATAGCTACCTTGGGTTCAATCCCAAACATCAAAGCGGATTCAGCTGAAGAGATGGCGATATCTGCCAATTGCTCAGAAGTAGGATTTGGCACGACTGCACAATCTCCAAAAACCGACACGCGATTTGGGAGACACATAAAAAAGACTGAGGAAACGGTATTGACACCGGGTTTGGTTTTGACAAACTGTAAAGCAGGCCGAATCGTGTGCTGGGTAGTATGCACTGCTCCGGAAACCATGCCATCAGCATGGCCCTTATACACCATCATGGTTCCGAAATAAGATAGATCATGCATAAGATCTCTTGCTGTCGTGAGAGAAATTCCCTTTGCTTTTCGAAGCTCATACAATTGCTGCGCATACTCCTCAAATCGCTCCGAAGTTGCCGGTTCTACAATATTGATTCGGGAAAAATCCCCGGTGATATTCAATCGTGCCATCATGGACTCAATCTCTTCTCGCTGTCCTAGTAGGGTCAACTCTACCACCTCCTGCCTCAAGAGCATATCAGCCGCTTGCAAAATCCGTTCATCTGTCCCCTCAGGCAGGACAATGTGTTTTTTATGGCTTTTGGCACGCTTGACGATCTGATACTGAAACATCCGTGGAGTCAGGATATCCGAACTGAAGGAACCCATTCGATCATCCAGGGCCTTTTCGTCCACATATTCTTCAAAAAGCCGTATGGCCAAAGCGATTTTGTCTTTATCCTCCGGGGCGATACGAGCCCTAATTTCATTGACCTTAGTCACGACCATAAAAGTCCCATCCTCTACCTGCAATACAGGAACAATCGTCTCCAAACCTTCCAAAAGCTTGACGATAGAAGGCTCGGGGTGCATTCCACCCGAGACGATGACTCCGGCTATTTTCCCAAAATTCCTGGAAATATTTGCCTGAAGGGACCCGATCAGAATATCTCCTCGATCTCCAGGAGTCACTACCAGTGTATTATTGTCAATTCGGTCGAGAAAATTGTGAAGCTGCATGGCTCCCACGACCGATTGATCCACCCGATTAGTCAGGTACTGCTCTCCGAATAACAACTTTGCGCCCAGGGAATCCATGATCTCTCCCATGGTGGGATTGCTGAGCTGTTCATGGCTCGGGATGGCACTGATCAGAATACTTTTGGGGAGGATATGCTTGAGTCGGCGAAGGATCTCTTCCCGCTTGGATGGCTTGACTTTATTGGCAATGAGGGATAGTACCTGCACCCCCTGACTGAGGTAGCTATTGACGCTTGCCATGGCCAAATCGATGATTTCTGAAGTGGTCCGATGCGCACAATTGAGGATGATTGCCGCCGGGATTCCTAGATTTTTAGCAATGCTGATATTTCCGTCAAACTCCACATTGGTACTGACATCCGAAAAGTCTGTGCCCTCTACCACGATAAAGTCCGCAGACTCTTTTAGATAGTTGAACTTCTCAATGATGGTATCGATCAGATAGGAATCGTTGTGTTTATTGATTTCCTTGAAGGCATTCTTTCGGGTGAAAGCATACATGTCCTCATAGGGTTGATGGAGGCTGAAGTGCTTCCCAAGCAATTCCAGCCTGCGGTCTTTATCTCGCTTATTTCCGGTAATTATGGGTTTGAAATAAGCCAATCTATCCGTTTTGGCAGCTAGCATATTCATCAAGCCCAAGGCAAAAATGGATTTTCCGGAGTAGGGTTCGGTTGTAGTAAGGTAGATCGCTTTGGTCATAGAATTCTAAAAACTTAAAGTACGCGGAGCAAAATTGCTTTTGATAAATTTAAAAATACCTGATAAAGATCAGCTGGCAAGGGGATTTTTCTTTTTCAAGATTTGCCAAAGCTAAGAAGGGTCAGAATCATCAATAAAAGAGATGTTTTGGGTTCGACGTTCGGTGTTCAAGGTTGGGCGTTTTCTGCACCTGAAGATTAACTATTGAGTTTGATAATTGATCATTCTACGCCTGCTCCTCCCGATGACCATTGATTAGAAAATCGCTATATCCAGATAAATACTTTTCAAATTTCATCGGTCATACCTATGGCATTTTTCAAGATCGGTAGACCACAATTACCAGCCATTGAAATGGCTGGCTAGACTATCATGCATGCCTACGGCATTTTTTAAATAAAATTTCCCAAAAAAGATCATCCTACCTCCTTTCTACTTTCCCAATTTAACCAATTACTTAGTCATTGAACAGTATGCCCTACAGGAGGTTGATACCGTTACTTTTTTGAATTTTGGGTTAATGGTTCGGCGTTTTTTGCACTTGAAGATTGAAAATTGGGTTTGATAATTGATCATTATCAGCTCGCTCCCAATGCCACTGAAAAGTGCTTTAACAACAACTTTCCAACCTTACCACCTTTCAACTTTTCCACTTACAACTCACTATTTATCAACTTAGCTTACCTATAAGAATACTTCTTTGCACCATTAGAAATCAGTGATGCCTAAAATCTCGTACCGCTCCTCGCTATGACGGCCACCTTACAACCTTCTCTCTTTAAACTTTTCAACTTCAAAAAGCCCCCGCCACCAAGAACCCAATATAGGTCCCCAAGGCATTTCCCAAGCTCCCTACCAGAACTCCGGGAATCAATAAATCAGGACGATTCAAGCTCTCAGCAGCTGCAATAGCAGTTGTATTCCCTCCCACATTTGCCTGGGAAGCAACTGCAATCACATCCCAATCCATTTTCAAAAGTGCACCGATTCCAAAAACAAAAAGTCCATGAATCAAAACCAGCAAACCCACAAAAAGAATCAAGGTACCAGCTAATTCACCCACACCCGACAGCGCAGAGATGTCACAGAGGGTTCCGATTACGCCTAGGAAGATCATAATCATAAAAAAGCCCAGGGTTTGTTTTCCATGCAATTGCTTGACGGCGGGGAATTGTGCTAAAATCAAGGCAATAGTCGTCAAGGTGATGATCTCAGGGACTTGAGGAAAATACTCCGCCACTATTCCACTAATCACCATGGCCAAAAAGCCCAAAGCCAGCATGGAGGCCAAGGAAGACATGGAAATCACCTCAACCCCAGCACTCTTTGGGGTGCTTTGGGCGGATTGAAGTTTTTTTCGAGGAAAAAGCTTTTGAAGGTAGCGAGGTAAAATCAAGGTGGCTATGATCCAAGGCGTTCCGATCAAATTATCAACCACGGTAGTCGCAGCAAAGAGTGGCCCATTTTCATTGACGGCATAGCTCAGGGCCACTGCATTGAAATTGATGCTCCCACCGATATAGGTCCCGGTGTACATCCCGGCCACTGCACCAGCGAGTTCTCCAATGGCAGCTTCCGGCCGAACCAGAACCCAGGATACGGCCACACCTACCACGGTTCCTACCGTACCAATACCAAACATCAGGAGAATGGGAATCCCGGCATCTTTGAGACTACGCAGGTCGACTTCGAGTAAAGCAATGAAAATGCCCAAGGGTGCTAGGTAAACAAAAACCCCATCGTAGATTGGATGTCCTTCCATAGCCGAAGGGATAAGTCCCACATTAGCGAAAAAGGCACAAATCAAAATCACCCAAATGGGTGTGCCAACCGTCCTTCCCCAAGGAAAACGTGTCAACCAAATTCCAAAAAATACCGCTACACAAAGCGTAGCAGCAATAAAAAGCGGCTGATCTTGAAATGTCATGTCGGGAAAATAGGGAAAGACAGTGAATTAAAGACTAAAAAATTTCAAAAAACACAGACAAATATTTCGGTTTTCGATTGGTTTTAATGCCCCCCTTCGCTAAATTTTATCAGTAAAAACTATTTAAAGTATGCAAAAGATTCTTTGGGCTGTGATTTTTTCAGCCTTTCTCGCCTCTTGCAGCCCTAGTGCTGCCCCTCCTGTTCTCACTGAAGTCTCTACACCCGGCTATCATCCGGGACGAGTAGTTTGGTACACTTTGGCTTCACCCAATCCGGAAGTAGCCAAAAACTTCTATGAATCGGTTTTCGGCTGGACCACGACTCCCTATGGGGACAATAATCGAGAACTCTGGGTCTTTCAAAAAGATCAAAAGCCGGTTGCACTAATGGCCCGCTACAAAAGCGACAACAACTCCGGAGAATGGATAGGAAGTATCTCAGCAGAAGATGTGGAGCAGGCAAGTTCGGAAGCCAAATCCCTCGGCGCTACCATTCTAGCCAAGCCCGTAGCTGTAGCCAATCAGGGGATGATTTCCTATGTACAAGATCCTCAAGGGGCGCATTTCTCCCTGATTCGAATGGCAGGAGGAGACCCCGAACCTAATCTTGCTTCCCTAGATACCTTCCTTGGTATGGAACTCTGGTCCAACAATACGGAAGAATCCCAAAAATTCTATTCCGAAATCCTCGACTATGAAATTGAAATGAGCAAGGAGGGAGGTGTAGATTATACGGTTTTCAAGAAGAATACCCTCAACTGTCTGGTGATGCTGGAAAACCCAGTGGAAAATGTAAGAAGTCACTGGCTTCCATATATCCGGGTGGCGGATGTAAATGCTGCCTTGGCCAAGGCCAAAGAAAATGGAGCGACCGTCGTACTTGAGCCCAGTGCTGACATCCGAAATGGCTCTGTTGCGATTATTTTAGATCCTACTGGAGCACCTTTGGCCCTTCAAGTGTACAATCCTTAAAGAATAAATCATGAAAAAGCGAATCATCAGTTTACTCCTAATACTCGGACTATCTCTCTTCCTCCCTGCCTGCGCCAATATGCATATGACGGGCGGCGTGGGACTCAACTTCAGCGGCGGCCCTTATGGCATGCGTGTCACCCCTTCAGTCAATGTGGGGATGTATGGAGGAGGCTACCGCTGGTAATTAAGATTAGGATAAAAGAAACTTTTATGGCGCCTATCCCCCGGATTTGGGTGGATAATGGAGGTTTTATGGCGCCTAAAAGAAGTTAGCGGCAAGTTAAAATGAAACGACTCATTCAAATATTAACCTTACCAATGATTCTAGTTGGGTTTTCTCTATCCGCGACAGTAATGGCATGGGGAATGACAACCAAGGAGTTTTTGATGCCGATCGTTTGGATTGCTACAATTGTGGCTTTCATTCTGACTTTTGTCAAAAAGAAAATTGGTCTGACAGTACTGATAGTGACGTGCTTTGGTTGGCTTCTTCTCTTCGCTGAATATTTTGGTCACTTTTTGACTTTTGAAGCTGACAATATTGTGAATTGGGGACTTAGTGCTGCATTTGTGATTTGTCCATTAATTCTTGTAATTCTTTCGACCAAAAGACTTGTAACAAACAAGAAATTGAAATTTTCAGTCATAGCAATTTCACTCTTAATCCCTATAATTGGTTTCGGCTCAAACTACGACAAAACCTATTCACGAACGACTTTTGCCGAATTTCACAGAATTAACGACTCGACTGACAGTTATTTAGGAAGATTCAGAGCGGGACCAGCCGATACAAGGTTCTTTGAGATTGAAATGAATTCAGACGAAGTGAAAGAATTAGCCTTGACCAAAGGGACTTATTTAGTAGGACACTATTATGTAAATAACGTAAAACTTAATGTCAGAATGAACTTCAGCTGAATAAAAGAGATTGAACTGACTAGGCTGAATAGGACAGATTTAGAAAACCCTATCAAATGGGAATTATCAGAAGTAAAAGGACAAACAGAATATTTGAAAAATTAAAAAAAACCTGCCGCTATGGCTAAGAAAACATAGGGCAGATAAGGCTTTCTGAAAGGTTTGTTTATTAAACAAACTTTGGTTTCGGTGGACAGTGAAGCGCCTTGAAATCCCGCACTACGCATAGCCGTGACCGTTGTACTTCATTATGAGAAACCGCTAACCAATGGTAAAATTTTTTAGAAAAATTCTCACTCCCATTTCACATTTACAAAAAGGCAAAAATTCCTTCATTGTCAGTTTACATAGAAGCATCATATTACTCGATGCAAAATAAGATTAGGCAATTTCTGGTTTTGGCTCTCTTTCTCCCATCCACATTCTCGATTGGTCAAGAGTCATCCATAGACTTGGAAAGAATAATGAAACAGGCTGAAAATGATCCAAAGGAAGCCTATCAAAGTCTTAATAATTTTTATCAAACAGTCCCCAATCTTAGCCTAGCCCAGCGATCAGATGCTATATTTTTAGAAGGCCAGCTTCTAATGGAGTTTGGCTTATATGATGAGGCTACCCACAAACTCTATCAAGCAGAAGAGCTTTTTAAAAATAGAAACTGTAAAACTTGTCTTGGCCATCTGTACAATCAGCTTGGTAAGCTCTACTATAAAACAAAAAGCACCTCTGAAGCACTTCAGCGACACAATCAAGCACTTCGGCTTTTTAAAGAAGTTGGTGACATAAAAGGGATTGCCCGCTCAAAGGGTTTGATAGGTTCAATGTTTGAAAAAATGGAGAATTACTCTCAAGCCCTGGTCTTCCAAAATGAGGCCATTCAGCTGAGTCAGGAAATAAATGATTCGAGTGAACTGAGCATACTTTTCGAAAACGTAGGCAGTATCTATGAGGATTTGGAAGAGTACGATTCCGCCGAGCATTATTTCCAATTGGCATTTGCGCTCAATTCGGAACTTGGAAATATTCTTCATATGCCCGGAAATATTAACAATCTGGGGGATACAAGACGGAAAACAAACCGAGCCAAGGAATCGATTCCTTTTTACGAGAGCGCTTTGAAGATCAGTCAAGATATCGGGAACACTTATTTAGAACGAAGTGCAACTGTTGACTTGGGCAAGGCCTACGCAGCCCTGGGTGAATTTGAAAAGGCATATCTGCTGTTTTCAAAAGCTCGAAAACTGAGTGAAAACATATTTTCCGAAGAAGCCGCAAGGCAGCTGGCATCACAGGAATTTCAATATGAAATCAAGCAAAAACAGCTGGAAATAGCCCAATTAGAAAACATCCATATTTTTGAATCTCGAGTACGCTGGCTTTTAGTCAGTTTGATTTTAACCCTTCTCGGACTAGGCTGGGTACTGATTTCTAGGCAGCGGTTGAAAATAAGTGTCACCAAAACTACCCTAAAAAAGCAGCAAGAACTTATAGAGATCAAAGAAAGGCTACTGCAAACGGAAAAAGAAAATATCAATCTCTTGGAAGCAAGAATGTCAGCGGAAGTTGGAGCACAACAAAAAGCCCTTACTGCTCAAACGCTGCATGTAATTGAAAAAAACCAGATGCTCAAAGAGATTCAGTCCAAACTCGAAGATATTCTTCAAAAAGATCTAAGAGAGCAAAAGAAAAGACTGAGAAACCTGATCAAACAAATTGCTTTCAATCTGGGTCAAGATCAAGACTGGGAGGAGTTCAAACACACTTTTGAAAATGTACATCAGGACTTCATCAAAAATCTCAAAACCAATAACCCTGACCTGACAACTGGAGATATCAAACTAGCCTGCCTGATGAAGATGAATCTGAGTAACAAAGAAATCGCCGCTACTCTGGGAATCTCCATGGAAAGCTTACGAATTTCTCGATACAGACTCAGAAAACGATTACAACTTTCAGAAGGCAAAGACCTACACCATTATCTCCACTGTTTTTGATTTAAGATTTATTAATCTTAGCATAACACATATTAAATACCTGATAATCAATATTTTATATGGATATTTTTTGATTCTGTTTCGGTTTTGTTAACGCTTTTTTTCAGCCATTTTGCGGGCATTCTTAACTTTTAATTTCCCTTTTTGGGAGTTTTCACCCCTAATCTTGCATGGTAAAAACAAATGCAAACCATGCACAAAAAACTCAATTATTTTCTATCAATTTTTGCACTGGCGGGACTTGTTTCCTGTCAGGAATCTTCTGTAAAAGAGGAAGGAGTGGCTAATGAAAAAGAAGAACTCATCAGCCCTTTACATGTCAGTGATTCAGTCATCCATGATACAGACGACCCAGCTATTTGGATCAATTCTTCAAATCCCAGTCAAAGCTTAATCATCGGAACTGACAAGGACTCCATCGGAGCTTTGTATGTGTTTGACTTGACAGGAAATACCATCGACAGCCTCGTCCGAAGAGATATCCAAAGACCCAATAATGTAGATGTAGGCTATGGATTGATCCATGGCGAAGACACCATAGACTTTGCCGTAACCGGAGAAAGGTTGACCTCTAAAATTCGCTTTTTCTCCCTTCCTGACATGAAGGAATTAAATCCCGGAGGACTGGAAGTATATCAGGGAGAAACAGGGGAAGAGTATAGAGATTTAATGGGTATAGCCATCTACCAAAGCCCCAAATCAGGAAAAACCTACGTCATTGCAGGGAGAAAAAATGGGCCTACAGATGGTACCTATCTCTGGCAATATGAAGTCAAAAGCGCCGATGGAAGCCTTTCACTGGAATTGGTGAGGAAATTCGGGAATTTTTCCGGAAACAAAGAAATAGAAGCCATTGCAGTGGACAATGAGCTTGGCTACATCTATTATTCAGATGAAGGCACAGGAGTGAGAAAGTACTACGCCGAACCCGATATGGGAAACGAGGAGCTGGCACTTTTTGCGACCGAAGGTTTTACTGATGATCACGAGGGTATCTCCATCTTCAAAAGCTCCGAAACAGCAGGCTATATATTGGTCTCCGACCAAGGGGCAAATCTTTTCCATGTCTTTCCACGGGAAGGTAGCCAATCCAATCCCCATGAACATCAGCTTATTGCCAAGCTCCCACTGAGCACGATTTCCAGCGATGGCAATGAAGTCA
Organism: Algoriphagus marincola HL-49; assembly: GCA_001314815.1. Lineage (GTDB taxonomy): Bacteria > Bacteroidota > Bacteroidia > Cytophagales > Cyclobacteriaceae > Algoriphagus > Algoriphagus marincola_A. Next base: position 22,729 of record LJXT01000024.1, on the reverse strand, counting down.
CTGCAGCAGATCTGGGCGGCGAATTTTCAGAGGGACTCTTTGTGGCCATGTCAGATGACAAGACTTTCCAAATCTACTCCTGGAAACAACTTAAAAAGCATATCAACCAAAAACCATAATCAATTATGAACAAACAGCTACATGTAGTATCTTCTTTGTTGCTTTTTTTCCTTTTGATAGGGAATTCGTGGGCACAAGGAGTTTTGAAAGGACGAGTGATTGATACGCAGAATCTTTCACTTCCTGGGGCCAATGTCCTTCTAGAGGGCACTAATTACGGTACGATTACGGATCAAAAAGGGGATTTTTATTTTTCAAAACTTCCTGCGGGATCCTATGAAGTAACTGTCTCCTATCTCGGATATGGGCAGCTTACTAAAAAAATGGAAATCCGGGATGGACAAACCAGTACACTCAACTTCAAAATGAGTGAATCTGAGCTTGAAGCCGCAGAATTCATTGTTTTTGGTGACCGACTAAAAGGTCAAGCAAAGGCCTTGAATCAGCAAAAAAACAATGCGAATATCACCAATATTGTTTCTTCGGATCAAATCGGACGCTTCCCTGATGCAAACGTAGGAGATGCTCTTAAGCGGATTCCCGGGATTACGATGCAGAATGACCAAGGTGAAGCTCGGGACATTATTATCCGTGGTATGGCTCCCCAGCTCAATTCAGTGACGCTAAACGGAGAGAGAATACCTTCTGCAGAGGGTGACAACAGAAATATTCAGATGGACTTGATCCCTTCGGACATGATTCAAACCATCGAAGTGAATAAGGCTGTTCTTCCTAATATGGATGCCGATGCCATCGGAGGTTCTGTAAATTTGGTCACCCGTCAAGCTCCAAACAGCTTGAGAGTTTCGGGAACTGCCGCTAGTGGGATCAACCTACTTTCCAACAAACCGATTTGGACAGGTGGATTGGTTTTAGGAGATCGATTTCTCGATGATAAATTGGGAGTCATTCTATCTGGATCCTACAATAACCACAACTTCGGCTCGGACAATGTCGAAGCCGTTTGGTACAACTCGGATAATGGTGTTGCCATAGAGGAATTTGATATTCGGAAATATTTGGTACAGCGTGTCCGAAGATCGGTCAGTTTAGCGACCGATTATAAGATCAATGACAATCACCAGCTCTTCCTTTCCGGGATGTACAACCATCGGGATGATTGGGAAAATAGATTTAGAATGCGGGTAGGTAAGTTGGATGATTCCTTCGATGATGGGGATTTTACAGAAAACTCCCCCAATGTATTCCAGACCAAAGGACGGGTACAATATCAGACTAAAGGTGGTATCGAAGGAGGTAGAGTGGACAACCGAAGACTGGAAGATCAGCGTGTATATAACCTGAGCATGGGCGGAAATCACCTCTTCAATAAATTAAAAATGGATTGGAGCGCTACGTATGCCCGTGCATCAGAGGAGCGTCCGAACGAGCGCTACATTTCCTATCGATCTACCAATCAGGACGTATTTGTGGATCTATCCAATCCCGAATTCCCCAATGCCAATTTGTCCAATCCACAGGATAATTTAGGAATAGGGTTACATGAAATTGCAGAGGAATACCAATTTACGTTTGACCGTGATTTGAATGCCAGGCTGGATTTCAAATTACCATACACAGACCGAGGTATTTTGCAGTTTGGACTCCGGTACCGAGGCAAACGAAAAGAACGGGAAAACAACTATTTCGAATACGAACCCCTAGATGAAAATGCTTTTGGGGCTACGATTGGAGCCGTTCCAAATGGAGACTACACTGACCCCAATTATTTGGCAGGTTCGCAATATCAAGCAGGGATTTTTGCAACACCAGAATTCTTGGGCGGATTAAATCTCGATAATTCCAGCCTGTTTGAAGGTACTGACTTACCGGAAGAGTATGTACCGGGAAATTATACCGCCAATGAAAATATTACAGCAGCCTACGTGATGGCCGATCATCAATTCTCGAGCAGATTTTCAGCTATTGCAGGACTGCGGATAGAAAATACAGCCATTGACTATACCGGAAATATCTTTAATATCGATGAAGAAACGACCAGCTCTACCACAGGAGATCAAAACTATACCAATGTCCTGCCAGGTCTTCATCTAAAATATGATGCAGATGCTAGTACTGTCCTAAGATTTGCATGGACCAATACCATTGCCCGACCTAATTATTTTGATCTCGTTCCTTATGCGGAGTTCAGCCCCGATGATGAGGAGCTTGCCAGAGGCAATCCAAATCTAAAGGCAACCACGGCAATGAATTTCGATTTCATGGCTGAAAGATACTTCTCAAACGTAGGGATTTTGTCCGGTGGTGCTTTCTACAAGGATATTGATAACTTTATCTATACCATCACTACACAAGGATTCAATGACCCGATTTTCGGTTCCAATCTTGAATACTCAAGGCCCGAAAACGGAGGAACCGCCAGTGTCTATGGACTTGAAGCTTCCTTTCAAAGACAAATCTGGAAAGGATTGGGAATATATCTAAACTATACCTTCACCAAGTCCTCTACCACCGGTATAGAAGGTAGAGACGAGGATGATCTAGTTTTGCCGGGTACGGCAGAAAACATGTTTAATGCTTCGCTTTCTTATGAAACTGACCGATTGGTACTTCGCCTTGCATTAAATTATGCTTCTGATTACCTAGATGAATTGGGAGGAGAAGGCTTTGAAGATCGCTTCTATGACAGACAGGTCTTTTTGGACGCCAATGCATCCTATGCAATCACACCAAAGTGGCGGATTTTTGCTGAAGGTAACAACCTGACCAATCAGCCACTCCGATATTATCAAGGAATCCGATCCCGTACTATGCAAATGGAATATTACAATGCCCGATTCAACTTTGGGCTGAAGTTTGACCTTTTTGAGTAGTAGATTTTAAAATGAATTAAGGCTGCCCTCGGTTAATTAAGGGCAGCCTTTTTTTATTATAAAGCTAGCTTAGGATTCTTGGCTGTTTTGGAATCTCTAATTCAATCTTCGCAGATACCTGAAAAACTCCGAATCAGTGGATAATACTATGCTGGTGCTCCCATCCATGGATTTTTCGAAACTTTCCATCGTTCGCAAAAACTTGTATAGCTCGATTGACTGACGGTTTTTATTGTATGCCGAGGCATAGATGGCCGTTGCCTCAGCATCTGCCCGTCCCTTGATTTCTTCTGCTTCGCGGAATGCCTCCGACTGAATCTGTGCCAAATCCCGCTCTTTGTTACCTTCTATCACCCGGGCACGACCTTGGCCTTCAGAGCGAAACTGATCGGCAATTCGATTTCTTTCGGAAATCATCCGGTCATATACCCTGTCTCGGACATCGTCCACATAGTTCATACGCTTAAACCGGAAATCCAGAATACGAACACCCAAATCCTCGGTCCGCTCATTGGCCTTCTCCAAAACAATCCGCTCTATCTCGTCTCTTCCTACAGAAATATCCTGAAGAACTTCGATCTCTTCCATAAAATCCTCTGTGATCTCAGGTTCTCGGTTGGTTGAGCGCACAATATCCAGCAAGTCATGGCTTGCGATGGCATTACGAGTCTCTCCGTCCAGAATGTCATCCAATCGGGACTGAGCAGATCGCTCATCGCGAAGACGGATGAAAAACTGGAGAGGATTGGTAATCTCCCAGCGCGCGTAGGTATCAATGAATATGAATTTCTTATCCTTGGTAGGCACCTGATTCTTGTCCCCATCCCATTCCAAGTATCGCTTATCGAAAAACTGCACCTTATGAAGGAAAGGAATCTTAAAATTCACTCCTGGATCGGTCCGAGGCTCACCCACGGGCTTACCGAATTGAGTGACGATAGCCTGCTGGGTTTCATCCAAAATAAAGTAACTATTGAATAGCAAAATGGTGAAAATTGCTACGGTTACGATGCTTATAATTCTTTTGCGATTCATTGCTGTGGAGTTTTTACTTTGTCAATATTCAAAAGCGGCAACACATTATTTCCTTTTTCATCCACGATGATTTTGTTACCGATTTTTGGCAGAATACTCTCCATCGTTTCCAGATAGATTCGCTGCTTGGTGACTTCAGGAGCTTTTACGTATTCTGAATATAAAGAATTGAATCTCTCAGCTTCACCCTTGGCCCGATTGACGCGATTGAGTGCAAAAGCTTCCGCCAATTGTATGGTCTCCTCCGCTTCACCCCGAGCTCTTGGGATTACTCGATTATACTCAGCTTCAGCCTGATTGATGAGTGTTTCCCGCTCCTGCTGGGCTTGGTTTACTGCATTAAAAGAAGGCTTGACCGGTTCCGGAGGATTTACATCCTGGAGAACTACCTGATCTATACGAATACCATTCTCGTACTCGTCACACATTTCCTGAAGTCTAACCTCCACACTAGATGCCACATCCTGACGTCCGACAGTTAATACCTCATTGACCGTGCGGTCGCCCACTATCTTTCGCATGACTGACTCGGACATATCGCGGAGTGTTTTTTCTGCATTCCGAACTTTAAAAAGAAACTTGTAGGAATCAGTGATTCGGTATTGTACCACCCACTCCACATCGGTCAAATTAAGGTCACCCGTGAGCATCATACTTTCATCTCCATACCCGGATTTAGTATACTCAGATTCTCGCCCGGCTTGTGTCGTTCTAAACCCAAACTCCTGCTTGAGCTGTCGCTGAACCGGGATTTTATACATTCGCTCGATGCCGAAGGGAAGCATGAAGTTCAGTCCAGGCTGCACCGTGCGATTGTACTCCCCAAGCTGAATGACCACCCCTTCCTCTTCAGGACCCACGGCCCGAATACTCGAGAATAGTCCGATTAATAGTACAACTCCAATCAGAATTTTGCTGAGGTACTTCCGAATCCAGTCCGGATTGATATTGATTTGATAAATTTTGTCTTCCATATTTCTTGTTTACATCTTTTACTACGGATTCCTCAAGGAGAGGGATAGGAATAATCGTCTTAGTATCAAGATTACAATAAAAAAGGCCATGATTAAAGATTTAACCCTAAACTTTCCGCTGAAAACTTTTTTGAAAAAAACGAATGATTAACCTTTTGAACCGAAGGTATCATCATTAAATACGGCAAATGGCGTATGGCAAATCGTGAGCGCTTAGTTTTTCTTTATGCTATCAAATAAAGAAACCTCACAATTCCCAAACAAATGAAAAACTTAAGCTTCTTATGGATAGCGCTTGCCTTCTTGGCAAGTAATGCTTTGGCACAGACAGCTCCCACCTTTAAGTATACAATCGGTGGGAAAATCGAAAAAATGACCCTGACAGATGCAGGTGTATTGCTGGTAAATGGCAGTAACGGATTGGCTGGGATTAAACCCGGTGCAAGTAGTCCACACTTCAACTTTGCGGAGTATGGAAAGATCAAAGAAGAAGAGATGGAACTGGTTCCGATGAGTCCTTATGTTGTATTGACCCAGGGTGGAAAATCTCAGATTCCGGGGACCATCTTTGCCAACTCTAAGCGAACTGTGATCGATGTGATCACCGGAGAAAAAGTCTTCGTAACTGAAGAAAATGGATGGAAACAGATTGCACAGCTGAAGATTTTTATCCCGGAAAACAAACTGGTCGTAGTAGGCAATCGAGAGAAAAGTGAAGGGGAAGTTTTGGCTGTGGGCATCTATGATTTGGCTACCGGTAAGCAGGATGGCTTTGCCAATCTGGACCCAAATGCCGGCAAAGTCCGAAGTGCAGCAGCGGTACCCATGAGTTCGGGAGCTCCGTTCCTTCTCAATGATCAAGTATTTGTACCTACCACCAAAGGCGTAGTGTCAGCGGACGTGAAGGACGGAAGCATTATCTGGCAAAATGAGATTAAAAATATCACCAGCATGGTGGCCGATGAGTCCGGAAATGAAATATATGGCTTTGAGGAACGTCCAAACGGGGACACCCGAATCCATAAATTCGGAAAAGATGGACAGGAATTATGGGATAAAGAAAGAAAAATAAAAGGTTCGGTCACTCGTTTTCAAATTCTTCCGGGTGGCTTGGCAGTGGTCAGTGATGTGTTCAAGGGAGGAAGCAGCCTCGTCAGTCAAATCGGCGGTAGTGGGGAATCCAAAATTGCATTTCTCAATGCTTCAAACGGAGAAGACCTCTGGGAAAAAGCCCCAAAGACCAAAGGCTACGTGCAGCATTTCTATGTGATGGAGGATGGCATTTTGTTCGGTTTGGCAGATGGTGGCATCAATAAAATCAAGTTTGACGGCACACCCCTTTTTAAAAAGCCGATCGATACCGGAGCCAATATCCACACCATGGCCACTACCCCACAGGGAATGATCTATATCACCGATACAGATGCTAACATTATCGACCTTAACACGGGAGATGCCAAATGGAAAAAGGGTATTCAATACAAGAAAGCCACTTCTGTCACGAGTGCTTATGACCAAGCGAATGGACGATATCTGATCAGTACGGGTGAGGAGATTTTGGCAATCGATGAAAATACAGGAGATCTCAGCACACTGGCTAAGTTGAAATTTGAAGGAAAAGAAAGTCCCAACACCATGGGAATGAGATCCTCAGGTTTGTATTTAGCCTCTGATCAAAATATGATATTACTCGATGGAAACGGCAAGGAAAACTACCATGTATTTCACAAAGCTCCAGGGCAAAGTGCATTTGCAAAAGTGGCCTTGGGTGCTCTGACCGTGGCATCAGCAACAGTAGCGGCTGCGGCAGCTTCCCAATCCACCTACTCCTACAATATCGGCGAATACAGCAGCGCTGAAGCTCAACGTGCAAAAACTAATGCCGCAGCTGCAAACAGTTTCTCCAATATCTCTTCTATTTCTTATGGTGAGATGACCAAGCGATTTAAAGCTACAATGGCCACTGCCAACGACCAGTTCATTCTTACCAGTCTTAGCGATGGAGTTGGGCTAGTCAAAGTAAATAAAGATACAGGAAACACTGAAAAGGAGATCGTCCTTAAGGATAAAAAGCCTATTTACGAAGTCGATGATATCGAAGGCTATTTGTATTACCTCTCAGGAAGTGGCGAAATCAGTGCATTTGATTTAAAGAATTAAACAATAGCTTGAAAAGCGAAAGCCCCTGCAAGTAGATTTTTGCAGGGGCTTTTTTGATTTTTAAGTCCTTCTTAAGTCGAAAAAACTCAATCACCAAAAGAGAATTCTCCTCTATCGAAAATGTCGAAGCTTAGTGAAACGTAGAAAATATTTGCTTGAAGGTTTTCGTAAGGCCGCATATCTTGACCCATTTCAGAAATTGTAAAATCCTGATTGAAAAATCCGGTTGGATAGTATTTAAACTTAATACTTGTACCATTGGACAAACTTACCCCGGCAAAAATTGAGCTTTGAAATAGATTCACTCGATCACTAAACCAAACGTTGAATTTGTCTGTCTTTCGCTCGTCTACGAAAGTTTTTCTTTGTAATTAAAGGCCATTTCTAATTCATAGCCTAGATAGAAAAAGGTTTTATCCAAATTCCCAAATTTCAAACCTAGTGGAACTCCTAGGTTGTAGGTTCTAAATTTCTTACGGATGGAAGGGCTCTCGTCATAGATAAAACCCACATTTCTCAGATTCACTCCGGTAAACCACCCAAAGTTTTGACTTCTATCGAAGTTGAGAAAATTCTGAAGATTGATCACAGGGGACCAACGTACAACATTATTTTGTCCCTCAACATTTCCAGTAGAAAAAATCCATTCCCCTCCAGAACTCCAATACTTGTTGGGATAAGCAGACGCAGATTTTTGGGCCTGCAAAAATGAGGTGGAAAGAAATAAAATGAATGCAAAGGAGATATAATATTTCATGGTTGAGGTTTTTGATCGTGTGAAAATTAACCAAAAAATTCTTTAATAGTTTTGGGCATTTCTAAAAACCCTTGATCTACTGTCTCTAATTTGTCTGCTGAAAAAACCAAAGAACCTATTTCCCTGGTCCATCTCCCAATTTTTATCATCAAAAGTTTTACGATAAAGGAAAATTGTAAATAATACCTCGATTCAATCAAATGGATCATTCTAAACAATTTATCAGAATCAGTCTTTCAACTATAGTAAGTTCTCATCTTGCTCGAACTGACTGATTCTGAAAACCTTCTTATGAAACCCCCATCTTTTTTCGAAAATCTATATCATCGTTTTTTATCAGAAAAAACGAAGGAAAAGGGCGAAAGTCTGATCTTGGGAATCGCGATTGGAAGTTTTATTATCCATTTAATCCTCATCTTTCTTTCAGATTTCAGGATTTTGAATTTGCAGGGAGAATTGTTCCAAAACCCCATCTCTGCCATCTACACTCCCTTTTCATTTATTCTGGTTTATGAGGTTTATCTCTTGGTCTATTACCTTCCCAAGTCCTTCACCACCTACATTGGCAAGCAGTATGAGATTATTTCATTGATTATCATCCGGAGACTTTTTAAAGATTTGGCTACCTTGGAGCTTTCCTCGGATTGGTTTCAGATCAAGGATGATTTACAGTTCAGCTATGACCTGGTCACTTCCCTGCTTTTATTCCTTTTACTCCTCTTTTTCTACAAAAACAGTAAAAAACAATCTTCAAAAACCATCAAAGCCAAATTCACCAAAGAGCTCACCTCTTTCATTAGTTTCAAAAAAATCACAGCAACCATCTTGGTACCTGTCCTTATTGGAATAGCTTTTTACACGCTAGGGAGTTGGGCTTTTTATGTCGTTTCACCAGAAAGTAATACCGGCACTTCATTCAAAGATATCAATGCCATCTTTTTTGATGAATTTTTCATGATTCTGATTATCGTGGACGTGATTTTGCTTCTTGCTTCCTTCTACTATACCGATCAGTTTCACAAAGTGATCCGAAATTCAGGATTCATCGTTTCCACGATCTTGATCAGGCTTTCTTTTTCGGTGGAAGGTTTGATGAATAATCTGCTTATTCTAGCCGCTGCTGTCTTTGGTTTATTGATTTTATTGATTCATAATCAATACGAAAAATCCTACGAGAATGCGCTGGAACATCAGGATGAAAATTCTTAACCGCTACCACAACTAATGATATTGTTTTATTTCCGGACTTTTTCGGACATTTTATGGTTCTTTGAATCCAGGATATTTTGTATAAATACTTAATGTACATCTGCTTTTCGCCAGATAAGTAGACAAAATATGGCATCTGGCATCATTGCTTACCATCAAATTACACTAACTCTTAAACCATTTCAACTATGCCAAAGAAGGAAAAAATTTTAATAATCGGTGCGAATGGAACAACCGGAAGATTGATTTCCGAAAATCTTATTTCCTGAATTTTTCTCACTGGCAGAAAAGCGGGTTTAGAAAGAAATGAATTTCAAAAAAACCTGTTTGATAGTAGGACACTGATCCAATTATTTTCTTCATTTTGATCTCAATTCAATCATCTTCACGTCTTCTTAAAAATCAAGAAATCTTCCGGGCTAATCTTCTTATTTCTTTCACAAATAGCTAATTCTAAATCAAAACGCGGAGCCTAGCTTGCATCCGTGAAAAAGAAGAAAAATTCAATCAGCCAAATCCAGCTTTTTGCTTTTTTTGTGGTAATTATTTTGGGTTTGGTTACTTTTTATCTCCCAAAAGGCAAGCCGGAGCTTTTTTTGAACCAATATCATCATCCACTTTTTGATTTGTTTTTTGCCACGTGGACACATTTGGGTGATGCTGTGATTTTGCTTGTACTCTTGCCGATTTTAGCCTTAAGAAAAGTTTCCTTTGCTATTTTTATGAGTCTGTCGGTGATTGTCCAGACTCTCTTGATCATGATTACCAAGCATGGTTTTTTTAAGGGTATGCCCAGGCCTGCAGAGTACCTTAAAGACATAGCATTTTATAAGGTTCCGGGTATTGAGCTTCATCACTGGAACTCGTTCCCATCCGGTCATACCGCCACAGGCCTGGTAATCGCCTCCTGTTTCATGATTATATTCAGCCGCAGGAGACATCTCCAATGGATATTTTTATTGGGCGGTTTTTTGGTAGCTATCAGCCGTGTGTATCTGATGCAGCATTTTTTTGTCGACATATTCGCAGGAGCTGCTTTAGGAATGTTATCTGCTTGGATAGGGAGAGCGCTGTATTTTCAATTCTTCCCCAGTAAAAGATTCAAACGTTCCCTGTTGGTTTACATGGGCTTTGGCAAGATCAAACGAGTGATTCCTCCGATTAAAAATCCTGGGATTTCGGTCTAATTAAAACCATTTCTGTTCCTTCAAAAATATCTTCACCCTGAAAAATCTCTTCATAAGGAAGCGGGAAGGAATCCAAAACCTTGCGATCTGTAATGATCAAAACATCCGACTGATTTGCACTAGAATCACTCCAAGCCGGAATGACTTTCTTCGCTTGAAAAGGAAAAGCGGGATTTATTTTCTTCCAATAATACAGTTTGGTCTCATTTTGCCAGTGGATTTTTGATCGCTTTACGGGGTTTTGGGCATCAATCGCAGGCAGCAACTGCCCTATCAAAAAGAAAGCGAATCCTAAAAAACCAAAGCCCAAAGAAAAGTAGGAAGCTACTCTCTTTTCAAGAAAGGCAAAGTAAACAGCCACTACGCCAAGTATTGATGGAATGATTCCCCATACCAATGAAAATGATTCCTCAAAATAGCTTTTCTGAAGACCTTGAGTATAAAAAAGAACAATGGGTAAAGCCAAGAGCACAAAAGCTCCTACAAAAATGACCACCTTAAAAAACAAGTTTCTAGGTCTAGTATAAAACTGGCTTCCCAATAGAATCGATAAAAATGGAAATGCCGGGGCGATGTAATGCGGTAGTTTGGTACTTGCAAAAGAAAAAAATACAATGACACAGATTACATACAATAGGGACCAAAGTATCATTGGTTGCCATCGAATATCCAAAAGTTTGAGTCTCCAAGATGATAGCAAAACCAAAGAACTCGGAAAAAAACCAATAAGGCAAAATAGTATTGGTAGGTAAAAAGGTCCACGATGGCCCTCCATCGGAGTGGCGTAACGGCTAAGATTATGAGTAAAAAAGAACTCTTTCAGCCAGTCCCCACCATTCAAAAAATATACTCCGATATACCAGGAAAAGCCTATCCCAAAAAACAAGATTATGGCTATTGGATCAAAAAAATATTTCAGTTTTAACCGGTGACTATGGTTTTGAATTATCAGGTAAGCGATAAGTGGTATCACAACCAAAGCCACGGCTACCGGACCTTTTGCAAGGAATGCTAATGCCAAAAATACTGCTGCTCTTCGAAGATATTTTAATGGATGATTGAAATTAGATAGAAAACTTTCCAATTCCAGACAGGCCGCGGTCAGGAAAAATATAAGATAGGGGTCAGGAACCGACATTCGAAACTGAATCAGCACCTGCAATGAGATCATAAATGAGAATAATGAGACCTGGGCTGCCTTTTCATCTAAGCGGTTCCTGACTTTGAGAAAAATCAATATCCCCGTCAGCCAACCAAAAATGCCTGAAAATATCCTGGCAGAAAACTCACTCACATCTAGAATGGAATATGCTACCCCCATAAAAAAATAGTGAAGAGGTGGTTTATCGTACCGAGGTTGGCCATTGAAAGTTGGATTAAACCAATTTCCGCTATCCCACATTTCTCGGGCAGCTTCAGCATTTTTGGATTCATCAAGAATATAAATGCTATAAAAATCAAGACCTCCCAAAAATACGGTGGCAGAGAGTAGAATCAGAAACCAAGACCAGGACGAAAAACCTTTCATAAGTCGTCAAACATAGGAATTGGCATTTTACTTCCTGTGATTAAAACATTAAGATTCGGTTAGGGATTTTCATTTCTTGTAACTTTCTAAAACCAATCCCTTATTGAAATCAATGCATAGGGAAGCTTCCCCAATAGGTGGATAGTTTAAAAGAATATACCTGATCCCAGCCGAATCAAATTGTCAGCTCATACCACAACTTTTTTTGGTGGAATTAACCGGTTCATTGACATTTCGATCAGAGAAACAAAAGGGAGAAAAATAATAACGCCTAATATATTAAAAATCACATGGGCGTTCGCTATGTGATGTTCTATGCTTTGTCCCAATGATATTTCTTTGATAAAAGCAACAAATGGATGGAAAAACAGCAGTCCTACAACAGTGGTTACCAGACTATAAAAAAGGTGAAACAAGCCTGTCTTAATGGCATCACGACTTCCTCGAATGGTGGCGATTAATGTATCAGAACAGGTCCCCAGTTCTGCCCCAAGCATGACAGCTATTCCACCGGCAATTCCGATAAGGTCCTGCTTGCCTAGCGTTATTGCGATTCCTATAGTAGCACTTGAGGATTGGATAATAAGTGTAACCAAACCTCCGATTAAGGCTCCATGAATAGGGTTTTCAAGCTTTGCTATCCATTGCTCGAATACTTCACTCTCTGCCAAAGGCACTACTGAATTTTCCATGATGAACAATCCAAAAAATAGCAGACCAAAAAAGAAAAGTATGTTTCCAATTTGTTTTGGGTTTTCTTTTTTACTGGAAAACAATAAGATCAGCCCTATCAGTAAGGGGATGATGGAGTACTTTCCTACATTGAGCGCGATAATCTGACTAGATATGGTTGTACCGATATTCGCTCCCATAACTATACCCATTGTTTGTCTAAATGATAGTAGTTTCGCATTTACAAAAACAATGGTCATGATAATCACAGCTGATGAAGAATCAAGCAGGATTGTGATTATTGTACCAACCAAAATAGCGATGAAGATATTGCTCGTAGACTTTTTAACAAATTCTTTTGCCGGTTCAGAAAAGGCATCTTTCATCACTTCTGAAAGTTGAAAAATGGAGTAAACGAATATTATAAGGCCGCCGATAAGTAAAGGAATAGTCTGATCCACAAGTATTTCTGTTTTTATGGAATTTAAATAGCTTATTTCTTCCGGGTCGGTTTGTAGAATTAAGAAATCATTAAGTTTAATCAAATGAATGACTACTCGTTGCCATTAAATTTGAGCTTGAAATTCTAATAAGTTTGTAATCTCTGTGGGCTGCTACCGAGATAGACCTTGGATTTTCCTGAATTCACTTTATAAAAATCTTACTAAAACTTCCAATTATATTGCTTTCAATAAAACTTTACCACAAAACATTTTTTACCACCCATGATAAGCTTTCGTCCGTCTTCTGCGATAAAGCCAGGCATATTTAATTGAAAACCTGAAAATTTATGAATGTGCTAATAAGTAGAAATGAAGAGAAAGTTAGGTTCACTTTGATACTCTATTACTCATTTCCAAATATGACCCCTTCTCACTCAAGAAAAGAGCTTGTTCAAAAAATTACAGCGGCTTGAGAAAAGTGATAAGTTTTGAAATCAACTGTGCCCCTGCTACTATCCCGGCTTGCTAAGAATGGCAAGCTGGAATTCCCTCTTCCAACCAATACCGCTCTTGATTGAACTATAGATAATAGTTAAACCTTAAAGTTTCGATATTCACTTAATGCTTCGGCCGAAAAGAATAGAACAAGGGTTGAAATGCAAGCAGAGGTAGGTTTTTTTGATATTTGCCCTGAAACGAGTTCATTTTTATCGAAAACACACGTAGTCCAATGTTAAGCTTCTCGCCTGTATAAAAACTTAATATTACATAATGACTCCAATATCATATATTTGCTTAACAATTTGTTAACACTTAAACAGTTTAAACCGATTAGTTGAAATGGAAGATAATCAAAAGCCTGAATTAGATACTCAGGAAACAAAACAAACAGAAGTTCAAAATGATGCTTCTTCAAATGACAATCCTGCAAATGAAGCTGGTAAGGATATTAAAAATGATGATGATGCAGAAAATTCTGAAAAAGTAGATAATCCGGATATGAGCACCACAGCCTCCAATAAAAAGAAGTCCATAGAATCAAAAAAATCGAAGAAGAAAAACAAAAACAACAAGGAAGAGGAAGGGGATAAAAAGAAGCTAAAGAAAAAAAAGGCGAAGAAGAAGGCAGAGAAAAAGAAGAAGGAAAAAAAGAAGAAAGAAAAGGCTCAGAAGAAGTTGAAAGAAAAAAAAGCAAAGAAGAAGGCCGTCCAAAAGAAGAAAAAATCCAAGAAAAAATAAATATTTAAAAATCGAGACCTTTACGTTTCGATTTTTTTTATACTGATTAGCCAGATAAAAATCTGGCACATGGTGCTCCAAATCGAGAAGTACCTGAATTCCATATACTCTGTAAAATGGCCCGTATTTTTGATCTGGTTAATCCCCCCATTTTAACCTCACCCTAGCCCAAATCTCCCGATGACTGCCCGGGATTTAATAGGATTCTAATATGGGACAAAGCGTATGAAAATCTATTGTAAAAGCTTTTAGCCTTAACCGAAGGCTATAGGGAAGGCAAGTCTCAGGCAGTTTGGTAAACCTCGGTGTAAAGGGAGTCAGAATTCCGGATCAAAATTGAAATAAATAGGATTCGATAATCCCACCATGTTTTTACTGATACTCGTAGAATTCGGTACTTGAGGGAAAGGTGTAGGCGTACCTTCCACCGCAATTCTATAATACGTTCTTCCAATTTCTCTGGGGATATCTGAAAATTTAACCTCAATTTCATTTCCATTTCCAGCAGCTTCTATAGTTTCGAACTCCCTTCCGTTTTTAATCACCTTGATCGTGTATATTGAATCGGGGAGAGTAGTCCCGGACAATTTGACTTTGAATGTGACTGTATTCCCCGGAGAATTGGCATTATCTCCCATCATCATATCCATCACCCCATCTTCATTCAGATCAGCATAGAACTCTACTCTGGGGGATTTGGGATTTACCGAAATGGAAACTCTTCCTTTGTTCAAAGCTTGCACTATACTTTCCCCAGACTTTTCACTTGCAAAAACCCAAGTGGTAGGAGTACCTATATAATTGAAATTGCGTTCAGGGGTATTCTTGGTAGCCTCCCCAGGACTGTCTGGATAACCATGATGCGCATCACTACCTCCTCGTCCTGGGATCATTCGCCCCGAAGAAAGCATATCATCCCAAATCATGATTGCACCCACATTTCTCTCCTATAAGGCAGAATTCCAAACCTCTATAGAATTTATGATATCGTAAGAATAGCCAAAATGATCTTTTCCACTTGGGTGGTTGGCAGACAAATGTAAACCTAATTCATTTTTCACTCTTCCAATTAAGGTATCTCGCTGATCACGGATATCATAAAAAAGCTGGTGATCATAAGGAGTGGCTGAGAATGTGTTTCCATGGCCCCGGGTGGTTGTCCATTCGGCACCGTATAAAAGAACTAGTGAATCAGACTTAAATTCAGGATCTGCCCAGGTATTATTGGCTACATCACCCTGCACATGATTATCATGATCAGTAACACATACAAAGCTCATTCCCATAGATTCTGCAAAGGCAAAAATCTTCGGTAATGGATTATTGGTGGACTCTGTGCTATGACGGGAATGTAAATGCAGATCCCCCGAAAGCCAGACTCCATCGGAAATACTGGCAGGTGCTGGTAATGACCCTAATTTTACTTCTGCGTATGGATTACCGGTAGAATTTTGTCCCATAGCATCGACCATCCCAAAAGTGCTTATTAGACCAATCAGGAGACTAATATTCCACATGCTTGCCCTCCCTATTTGATTCAATTTCTTACTGATTGAATAAAAGCCATTACACTTGATTTTAGGGGATTTTACTAGCTGTCACATTGAATAATAGGTGTTTTTTAGTTGGTTTGGCCTTACTCAAGAAGAAGGAAAATTGACGACCTTTTCCTAGGCCGCTTGGCAAAAAGGTTTCCGAATGCTAAACTGCTGAGGTTTGCTTTTACTCATTAATTTCCTGAGGTAAAGGAAAAGAAATCATACCTCTGAGCTTTTACAGGTAGGTTAAATTTCTTTTAACAAAAACCTGTAATCAATAAGCCCAATAGTGGAAGCCCACCTCTTAGAATGATATTTCCATTGAAATCTTTAGGCTAGTTCCTTCTTCCGATTACTTTTTTGATAAGGTAGGATAGATGGACAGAATCTCCCCCTTCAAATCAAACCGAACCTAGACGTACTAGGTGGACAGGAATCTTAGTCGAAATCTGGAATCTAGCCTAGAATTCTTCTGCTCTGAGACGGAGAACAATAAAAGCAAATCGAGTCAGGAGGCGAAGTGCAATCCAAGGTAAAAAAATCACCACCACCCCTAGAAGCGGGGCTTTTTCTTTGGAATGAATGTACCGTCCTGAAATCGGTATCCCCAAAAAGAAACCGAGCTCTTATGAAAGTCCTCCGGACGATCAAGATGATTTCAAAAAAAACACAAGGAGAGAATCCTCACCAAACTAAAAAAATAAACCCAGCTTTTGGCTGGGTTCCTAGAGTTTAAGATTTGTAATATAAAACTTAAAAATCAAATCCGGCAGATATTTTTAACACTCTATTTTTCACATCAGTATTGAAATAATTTAAGCTACTCAATCCCAAATCATAGCTCAATTGAAGGTTGATTCCTCCGGGGATATACCCACCGATACCTACCACAGCACCTAAGTCATACCCTCTTATCGGCTCGGTACTAGTTTGGACATTTCCGGGCTCCTCATAATTTCTAGATGCCAAAACACTCAACTGCGGTCCTCCAAAGACATTGATAGCAGGAAGAAAATTAAGTCGGAAAAGAATAGGAACATCTACATAATTCAAGGTCTCTGTAATTACGTTGCCATTTGTCGGATTATTGGTTTCATAGCCCTTTTGACCAAATTGAATCCCAGGTTCCACCTCCAAAAGACTGGTGCCAAATCGATAGTAACCGCCCACGTGAAAGCCAACATTGGCATTAAAATTCGTGTCGGAGAAATTAGCAGAAGACAATCCAGCACGAACTCCGAACTGAGCTTTTGCAGAAAAAACCAATCCCAATAGGAAGAAAACAGTCAAAATCTTTCTCATATCTGCTTAATGTTTTAAATTCCCGATAAAACTACTAGATCAATCCCGGAAGTGGACAGTTTATTGGATATTTTTTCTCCTCAACTATGACAAAACCTACCTTGTTTGAAAATATCACTGAAGTCAGTGAGGATGTAAGAAACTTCTTTATCAGTAAGCTAGAAGAAATACATGCCGAAAAAGGCTATAAACTTGAGACAGCAGGGGAAGTGAGCAAATACCTATACTATATCTCAGAAGGCTCAGCTAGGAGTTTCTACATCAGAGATAATCGCGACATCACGGCGTCATTTTCCCTGGAAGGGGAATTTGTAACGGCGATGCATTCCTTTATCACCCGAAGTCCTAGCTACGAAACGATCGAGACGCTGGAAAAGTCGTTGCTTTATCGAATTTCATATACCGACTTGCAGGAATGCTTCAAAAAATTCCCCGATCTCGAACGAGTATATCGGATGATTTTGGAGAAATATTACATTGCATTAGAGGAGCAGATGATTTTCTCCAAATTCAAATCTGCCCGGGAAAGGTATTTGGAATTGATGGAGAAAAAGCCCAAAATTATACAAAGAGCATCCGTGGGACATATTGCTTCATTTCTAGACATGACGATCGAAACACTCAGTCGTGTCCGTGCCAAAATCTGACATTTTGACTTTTGTCAAGGCTAGTTTAGATTGAAAAAAAGTAATTTTGAAGCAAGCCCAATGCGAAACCCAAAACTATGAAAGCCAAACACTTCCTCTTTTTCAGCCTTTTTCTACTTGTCATCATTACATCTTGTAGCGAGACAAGCAATGAACAACTTTTTGATTCGAGCCTTCTCGAAAAACGTTCAGCAGAGGAAGTCGAAAAAGTGATAGAGGATTTCATTCTTGCCGAAGACAGTACGACCATAAAAATTGGTGAAGGTTTTTTTGACCTCAAAACCCAACTGATTCTGGACAATAAGGAGAATATTACGATTCAGGGTGCGGGGATGAAAAATACAGTGCTTTCATTTCGAAACCTGAAAACAGGAGGAGAAGGAATGAAAATCGTCGGGAAAAATATTATAGTCAAAGACCTAACAATCGAAGATGCTCCTGGAGATGGAATTAAAGCACAACATACAGAGGGATTAACACTTCGAAGAGTACATGCCACCTGGACTCATGGTGACAAGTCCAAAAATGGAACCTACGCACTGTATCCCGTGCAATGCAAAAATGTAGTCATTGATGAATGCATTGCTGCCCATTCCCGGGATGCGGGAATCTATGTGGGACAATCTGAAAACATCATTGTGAAGAATTCATTGGCCTATGGGAATGTGGCAGGAATTGAGATTGAAAATTGCGATAATGCGGAAGTCTTTGGAAATACGGCCCGAAATAACTCAGGTGGAATCTTAGTCTTCAACCTTCCGGGACTTCCTAAGTCTGATGGAAAAGGCACCAAGATTTACAACAATAAAATCATTGACAACAACCACAAAAACTTCGCCACACCCATGGGTGAAGATCCAAATGGCAATCCGGTGACCATGATTCCTCCGGGTTCAGGAGTCGTTCTTCTTGCTGCTAAAGAAGTGGAAGTGTTTGATAATGAAATTCTGAGAAATAAAACAGTTGGAGTAGCCATTGCTAGCTATCAGATTACTGGCTTTCCCTCTGATGCTCCAAACTGGTCACCTTATACGCATGATATTTTCCTGCATGGAAACAGCTATGATAGAACCGGTGGATTCCCGGATTTGAGTAGAGAATTAGGGCAGCTGATAAGCGTGTACAATGCTCATGGAAAGGCAAAAACACAAGATATCGTCTACGATGGCATCTTTGATGAAAACAGAGGAAATTCCATTGCTCAAAACCCCATGAATATCTGTATTTCTGAAATAGGTTTGGAAAACCTCTATTTTACACAATTTGACCTCAGCGAAGGTGAAGAAAACATTAAAAGCTCAGCTGATGTTTCTCCTTTCTCAAATTGTCAGGTAAATGTGACTACTGACGTTTCATTTATATCAAGTAAGTAATGACTCGCTTTTCTAAGAAAAATATCGCTTCTTATTTATCCTTGAGCTTTTTGCTTGTCTTCTTTTTTTCTTGTCAAAAAGAAGATGAGGTCAAGCAATCACTTGCCTTTGACCCACAAAAAGATCACGAGGAAGCAGATGGTATGTATCCCTATGATTGGCTTTCTACCTACGGTTTCTTTGAGGGTGATTTAAAAAGCCTAAATCCAACTCAAGAGCTCATCGAATATGAACCTGCTTCCTCGCTATTCACCGATTATGCCTTAAAAAGCAGATTTGTACGGATGCCGGAAGACTCCAAGGCAGCTATCATAAATAACAAACTTACGCTGCCTGTAGGGAGTGTTTTGATCAAAAATTTCTACTACCCTGAGGACTTTTCAAAACCTGAAGGAAAAAGGCGAATCATCGAAACTCGCTTAATGATTCACCAGGAAAAGGGCTGGGAAGCTTTCCCTTATATCTGGAATGACAGTCAGACTGATGCCAAACTCAAGGTAGTTGGCGGAGAAACAACAGTAAGATTTGTGAATGAAAACGGCGAAGACCAAGTCATCAATTACCTCATCCCAAACAAAAACCAGTGTAAGACTTGCCACAATGAAAATGAGAAACTAGACCCTTTGGGGGTGGAAGTCAAACACCTCAATCACGAAAAGGACTTTGGAGGAAGGAAGGTCAATCAGCTGGCTTATTGGAAAGAAATCGGAAAGCTAGAGGGGTTTGAAGGTCTTGAAAACCACCCTAGCATGGTGGATTACAGCAACGAAAGTCTCCCTTTAGCAGACAGAGCCAAAGCCTACTTGGATATCAACTGTGCGCACTGTCATCGAGAAGAAGGTCCTGCCTCCACGTCAGGCTTATTTCTAAGCTATGAACAAACAGATCCTCTCAAATTAGGCATAAACAAAACACCAGTAGCTGCGGGGAATGGCGCTGGCAATCATCAATTCGACATTGTACCCGGCAAAGCTGATGAATCCATCCTTGTTCACCGGATGAATAGCACTGCGGTGGGAGTTGCGATGCCTGAAATAGGCCGAACAAGCATTCACCGAGAAGGAGTGGAACTGATCCGAGCCTGGATCAATGAGATGGAGTAATTTAGTCAATCACTTTTTTGTCCACATAGTTTGAATTAAGGATACCTAAGGCACCCATGTATTTCAGTCCAAAAGTCAGGACATCACCTACCTGATAGTTATTTGGATTTTCTCTCAAATTCATGATCAGCATGTCCGAGGACGCTCCTAGTATCTCGATCGAATCATCTGCTGCCATCAGATATTTGGGATCCACGTCCAACAAGCCAATATCTACGATAGCTCTGAAAGAAGTTTTTCCATAGAGACTTGCATCTATTTCTATTACCTCTCCCTGCGGATTCGCAGCAAGATTTCCGACTGGAAGTAGGGGCTTTTCCTGCATTTCGATAATCTCAACATGCAGCTCAAAAACATCTCCGTGCATTCCTTCAATTACTTTTTCCTCGAAAAGATCCACTCCGAAATAGAGCGTCTCCCCAATTCGGAAGTGATTGATACCCTTCGGTAGTTGTTGGGTGAACATCAAAGGAATAGTCACGGAAGTACCGGCGGATACCCATTCTATTTTTTTGTTGAATTTCAGTTCAATGATTTGCTTGTAAAGTGCTAGCTGGATCAACTTATCCGTGGAAGGCATCACCCCATTTAGGCAATTGAGATTGGTGCCAAGTCCAATCACCTCGATATTAGGCAAATTGAAAACCTGAGAGTAAAAATCAAGCAACTGCTCCCCCATGACCCCTTCTCTGAGATCGCCGGTTTCTACCATGATGATAATCTTATGCTTTTTACCCTGCCTGACAGCCTCCTCGCTGATCCAGCGGATAGTTTCTAGTTCACTGTTCAGGCTGACATCTGCAAACTCCACCATTTTGCCCACATTCCGCTTGGAAACAGGCTTGATATAAACTGTCTGCACATCAGGATTCAGCCCCTTGACCATAGCAAGATTACTGATCCGACTATCGTGAATCTCATCAACACCGAGGCTGATCAACTCCTGCAAAAAAAGTCTATTCCCACACATCAGCTTAGATACTACCCCCCAAGCCACACCATTTTCATTGAAATTCTTTTTGAGAAACTCGAAATTCTCCTTGAGTTTAGTTCGGTTTAATGTCAAATAAGCCATCTTATTTTTTCAATCTCATTTCCAAATACTTATTCGTAAAGCCTAATCGCTCATAAAGTCTTTTGGCTGGATTATCTGGCTCAACGTGAAGGGCAATGTCACCTTTGGCCAGTTTGATTGCCGAATCCATAATCTTAGCTCCAATTCCTTTGCCTCTTTGGGCAGCATCCACTGCGATATATACCAAGATATTCTCCGGGATATAACCTGACATGCCCGTCTGATTCATGACGAGGGCTCCGACTATTTTTTGATTTTCACGAGCTACGACTACAAATCCTCCAGCATGCAGACTTTGGTCCAATGCGTAATCGAGGCATTTCATCACATGCTCTTTAGGATCCCCATATTTCCCCAAATGCTCAACCAAAAAGTCGGCAATTTCATTCTTTTGAAGAAAGGTGGCATTATCTATTGCTGATAGGGTCTCAAGCTTTATCATATTCTTTATTTATTATTTCAGGATGAACATTAGTATCAAATTTATCTATCGCTATAAAGGCGATCAAAGAGGCTGTCAAACCATAGAGGTTCGGATCGAGCCCTAGTGGCATTTCTAGGTCCAAAAAGGTAAGGACGGCTGTAATAGAACCTCCCAGAATCATCGAAGTGACGGCAGCTTTCCAATTCCTTTTTCCAAAAAACAGACCAGCGACAACGGGAACTAGCAGACCCGAAACCATAAATGCATAGGAATATAACATCAAGCTGAGCACTTCGTTCATTTGCCAGGCCAAAAGAATAGCTACCACGCCAATTAAAAAGGTGATTAGCTGCGAAAGTCTCATCTCAGAGCGATGGGTTCGGGGCTTCTTGGAATTACCAAGTAGGTCAGTAGTCAAATTACCGGAAGCAGCCATCAAACATGAATCCGCTGTAGACAATACTGCAGAAAAATAAGCCGACATCATCAGCCCAAGTATCCCCGCAGGAAGAATCTGACTCAACAAAACCGGTAAGCCCATCTCAGGATCCATAGCCGTGGTGAAACCATCCAAAGTTCCCTGCTCAACCGCAACCCGCGCCAATAAACCCAAGCTAACCCCCATAAAAGCCATGATCGGCCACTCGAATAACCCTGCTATAAACCAAGCCTTCTTGGCGGATTTCACATCTCTAGCAGCAAAGATCCGCTGATAGAGAGTCATTCCTACAAACCAAATGGGAATAATCGTAATGGCCCAGTTGAATAAATCCTGCCAAGTAAGATTCGCTAAGGAGAAAAAACCTACAGGCACAGCATCCCGTATGGACTGCCAGCCTCCCACGTAGTGATAAGACATCGGAATCCCGATAAACATTAATCCGAGCATCAGTATAATCCACTGCACCGTATCGGTGTAAATCACTGCCTTCAAGCCTCCCATTACGGTATAAATCACCGCTATGGCCCCCATAATCAAAAGGGCAATAGGTAAATCTAATGCCTCAAAGGTTCCTGAGGCTAATTTGGCACCTGCCAGAAGCTGAGAGGAAGTAAAACCAAGATATCCCAAAAAACAAATGATGGCAGCTACCTTGGCTGTGGCGGAATTGTATAAGTAACCGATAATCTGGGGAAAGGTGAAAAATTTGGCAAAAGCCGGGTCGGAT
>LJXT01000023.1 GCA_001314815.1 Algoriphagus marincola HL-49 | reverse complement strand
TTTGATGACCGAATCCTAAAGCAACTCGATGAATGGCCGGCTTTTTTACTTCGGTTCTTTCCCATTCAAACCCAGCTAGGCCCAGAGAAGAAACCTTTTGAAAGAAAACTCAAGATCAAAGCTTCCCAGTTTTTCAAACATCTTGGTGAAGCACCTCTTTTGGGTAAGAGAGGTTATCTTTTTCATTTGGAGCAAACTACCCAAGACTTGGATGTTCAGAAACTGAATCTTGAGCTGGAGAATATCAAGCCAAAACCAATCACCGAACCCATCAAAAAGCCAGCACAGCGAATCGATTTACACATCGAAGAGCTCGTGCAAGATCCGACAGGAATGAGTAATTCGGAGATGCTAAGAATTCAGCTTGAGACCTTTGAAAAAAACCTCAATCAAGCGATTGCATCTGGAATGCATGAAATCACCTTCGTTCATGGAATCGGCAATGGAGTCCTTCGCAAAGAAATTCAAAAGCGACTGAGTGAATTGAGAAATATTCAGTACTTTAAGGACACCCAGAAGGATAAATGGGGATATGGGGCGACCCTAGTACGAATCTCTTGATCCATGCAGACTAAAGTTTCGCCTGTTTTTTCTGTTTTTGAAAAAAGCCATCAGGAGGCTATTCAATTGTTTTTTGAGCTTAGCAAGCGAATTCGATCCAAAAAAGCCGGGCAACTTTATGATAAGCTGCTATACCTCGAGCTATTCGCAGATTTGATTGGCAAAATCCATTTTGAGCAAAAAGAACTCTCCAACCAACTCATTCGGGACTTCAGGCCTTTGGAAAAAGATCTAAAAAAAATCATCCGCCTAAAGGCTGTAGAACAAGGGCTGGAAAAGAGACAATCAAATCTAGCTATCCGGTATAATTCCTATGAGCAGTTTATCCAAACTCACAAAAGGGGATTGCATAAAGTAGCTTTTGATAGGATTGTAGGCAGTACTACCTTGGAATGGAGTCAACTGCTCGACCAGGTCAAAAAATCAAGTAAGGGGATTAAAGTCCTTGAAGTGAGTACGGCGATTCATCAGTTGGTCCAAGATGAGTTGGAATTTTTCGAACTCGAGTGGAAAAAAGGAATGGATAGCCGAGCTTATAAAGACTTGCACTTAGGACTACAGAAAATCATGAAACTGGAACAACTGCTAGGGCATTTGGGGTTAAACCCGATTTTCATAGCACGTATTCATACAGAAATGAAGCAAATGATTGATAGCCTGGATAGCTGGTATGTCAATCATTTGGAGATTCAATTTCTCAGTCAGTTTTTGGCAGAAAAACCAAAGGTATCTCAGAAATACCTTGATTGGGCCAAGGAGTTGAAGCAGAAAAAGAAAGGCCTGTCTTCCGTGATCGAAAAACAGGCCAGTCAGTTATTTGCTAAAATTCTCGGTTAATCAGATACTAGATAAAGCTTGAGCAAGATCATTTTTTAGATCCTCAGCATCTTCCACACCCACACTGAGACGGATCAGCGAATCTACCAAACCAACCTTTTCACGCTCTTCCCTTGGAATGCTGGCGTGGGTCATACTTGCAGGGTGGCCGCAAAGTGACTCTACTCCTCCCAAGGACTCAGCCAATGCGAAAACTTGGAAGTTTTCCATCACTTTCTTCGCATCTTCCAGACGATTGCCCTTAAGCGTAAATGAAATCATACCGCCAAAGTCACGCATTTGTTTTTTAGCAATATCATGATTTGGGTGGTCTTCAAATCCAGGCCAGTAGACCTTTTCAACTTTTGGGTGATTTTTTAAATAGGCTGCAATTGTCTTACCATTTTGAGAGTGACGCTCCATGCGGAGGTGCAGTGTTTTGATGCCTCGAAGCACCAAAAAACAATCCTGTGGACCAGGAGTCGCTCCGGAGGCATTCTGCAAAAAGACCAAACGCTCTGCCAGGGAATCATCATTCACCACCAAAGCTCCCATCACCACATCCGAATGTCCGCCAAGATATTTAGTCACCGAATGCATGACAATGTCAGCACCTAGATCGAGTGGATTTTGGATGAAAGGTGATGCAAATGTATTGTCCACAGCCACGAGCACCCCATGTTTCCGGCCCAAGTCTGCCACTGCCTGTATGTCAATGATGTTCATCATCGGATTAGTAGGAGTTTCCACCCAAATCATCTTGGTATTTGCCGTGATTTTTGACTCGATCGCCGCTGGATCGGCCATAGGCACAAAATGAAACTTGATGCCGAATGGCTCGAAAACTTTGGTGAAAAGCCGGTAAGTCCCACCGTAAAGATCATTGGTGCTGATGATTTCATCACCGGGCCGGAAAAGCTTGATTACGGCATCGATCGCACCCAAGCCGGATGAGAAACAGATTCCATGTTTGCCGTTTTCTAGTGCTGCGAGATTTTGCTGGAGAGCTGTCCGGGTAGGATTATGGGTACGGGAGTATTCATAGCCCTGATGATCTCCGGGAGACCGCTGCACATAGGTGGAAGTCTGGAAGATAGGGGTCATAATAGCCCCCGTACTTGGATCTGGCTCTACACCTGCATGAATGGCTTTGGTTCCGAATTTCATATTTCTTTGTATAGTTGATTGATGAATAATAAAGTTAATTTGGGTTGATTTTCACTAAACTTGCGACATCCCAACCGCCGTAGGGAAGCCAAAGATGACAAAAAAGAGGAGTTTTTTCAACCAAATTTTATATTACCTCCAGAGGCATCCATTAGCGCTTCTTTCTTGGATTTGGGTGACCCTTGTACCTTTTTTGGGCAGCTTATGGGTGGTGTCAAATTATACTTTCTTTTCTGAAATCCCGATAAGCGGTTTTTCTTCCCTGAGTCTATACACTCTCATTGCAGCCCTTGCCATGGGACTAGCTTTGATCCCTACCACACTTACCTCCTTGTTGACCGGCTATTGGCTCGGATGGATAGGTTTTCCGATTATGGTTTTGGCGTATTCCTTGGCCAATGTAATCGGCTACCTGCTTGGTCACTACCTTAATATAGATTTCAGAGATTTTGTTTTTCGAAAGTATCCAGATTTGGAATTAGCTTTTGAAAAACGAATGCAGCGAATCGGTTCTCTGATTTTCTTTGTCAGAATCAGCCCGGTGATACCTTTTGCCATTTCCAATTTCCTTTTTGCTTCGCTCAAGATCCCGCTCAAACAAGTACTGATCTACGGTATCCCGGGAATGCTTCCCCGGACCTTGATGGCTTTTCTTGCCGGAATTATCGCCAGTGATTTTTTGGAAGCCCGCGAAAACCTTCAAGAACCTTGGCAAATTCTTTTGGTATTCATCCTTTTGATTGCCAGTATCTGGGGGATTTGGAGAAATTGGAAACTATCAAAGGCTTAGCGAAGCAGATACATTTTACCATAGCCTTGCTTGAAGGCACGATCTCCGGCAGAAGGCCTATGTTCCATAAATTGACCATTCTTTCTGATCAATACCCGGTAAATGTATACTCCATTTGCAAGCTGATCTCCGTACTCATCTCGTCCATCCCAAGCATATTCGGTGATATTATTTCCGATTCGGATTGGCCCTAATTCGTCCTGAAGGATTTCTCTGACCACCCGGCCTGTGACAGTCATGATCTGAATCTTGATCTCATCGGGAATTTCTGTTCCTGTCAGTGTGAAAACAAAGCGGACACTGGTACTAAAAGGATTCGGATAAGGGTAGAAATTGGTAATCTGAGATTCATTGATTACTTCAAAATTAACCTGATATGGCTCCGGAGAATCTTCATTTTGAACCCGTAGTGTGTATAAACCATCCTCTAATGGTCCGGGTTGGAAGGCCACGCGGAAGTCAGTATTCTCAGAAGCAGGCGTCCAGGTTAGATTTGGATTGGAGAAATTGATTCGTTCGAAATCGCAGGATTCACACTCTCGCTTGAGGAAAATATCCAGCCCAACGGTATCCTTCTTCAGCAAAATAGCTTGATCATTTTTCAGGATGGCATTGATCATGACTGTCGGAGAGACAATGTCCCCATCCATGATATAAACTCCGTCGAAATTCACATCCAAGATATCCTGACTATCATCCCCTTCTACTTCGAAGTACACGCCTAAGTCCAGCTGATTATTTCGGAATGTCTGCTCGAGCTGTATCCTAGGATTGGCGAAAATCTCAATTTCATAGCTTCCGTTTTTCCCAACTGTATTAAACTCGATCGCCTCACTCAGCCGCTCGCCTGCTTTGAGAGCTGGGAATTTTTTGGAGAATTGCTCCACCTGTCTGGATTGGCTATTGGTGATTTCCCAATTCACCTGAATAGAATCCAGAAAGTCATTTCTGGAAACATTCACAAATTCGTATTCCAAAATCCCAGTTTGTCCTTCGACTAATTTGACTGTTTCGGAGCGAGGGTTTACCATCAATGCTCCTTCCGGCACTCCCGTGTAATTCACCTGCCAAAAATTCAAGTCTGCCGGATCCGTAGATTCAGCATCTTGCATG
This sequence comes from Algoriphagus marincola HL-49, assembly GCA_001314815.1. Classification (GTDB taxonomy): domain Bacteria; phylum Bacteroidota; class Bacteroidia; order Cytophagales; family Cyclobacteriaceae; genus Algoriphagus; species Algoriphagus marincola_A. The sequence continues at coordinate 32,334 of LJXT01000023.1, read as the reverse complement.
CGATAACGAAGGCGGAGGTAAGGGTAAACTTCAGAATTGATAAATGAAAGGTCCAATTGCGAATCTGTAACTTCTGTAAGCAAAACTTCTTCCTCTCCATTGGACTTGATACCGATGATATCAAAATTGGTTTCTTCCTCTTGGATCCAAGGTCTATCATTGATCTCTTGGACAAAGGCCTCCCAGTTTCTTGCTGGGCCGATTTGTGGGGTAATTATCAACCCCTCGCTTATATATCCAGTCAATTCTGTTTTGAAACTCAATGTTTGCTGACTGGACGGAACCTCAAAATCAGGATTTCCGATGATCTCAAGTGCTTCACCGGGCTTCATTCCTTTCCGTCCATACAGAATGTAAGGATCGCCAGACTGTAAGTTCCGAAGGGTCACTTCACTGGCACCAAATTCCTTCAATCTTGCATAAGCTTGATCCGGCCAATCATCGAAATTGACACCTCCTACTGTGAAAATCACCACATAATCTCCCTCTTCTACATTTTCGGTAAAATCATCCAAAATGGTCCTTCCCGGCGCTACTATCCAAGCATTTCGAATGCTCTGAATTAATTGAGGCGGTCGACCACATGATCTCCCATCCAAAATATCAAATCCTGGCACCGGTACTGGAAGGTAAGGTTGCAAGGTTTTCTGCTGAAAAGTCACCAAGCCCAAAGATCCATTTGGACAAAGTCGACTGTTTGCATTGTTGACATTGTCAATGATTTGCGGAACCTCATTTAAGAAAAATTGGGTATTTCTAAATGACAAACTATCTACTGCTGAACCCACCGTAAATACCTCAAAACCTAAATCCTGATCCAAGTACTTCAATCTTGAGGCATTTGAATTGACCTCTAGATTATTCAAAATATTCTCTCCAAGCTGTGGTAATACCCGCTGAGTCCATCCCTCGGGGCCATTATTGATATAAGAAAATGAGGTAGTCGTCCAGGAATCAGTTTCACCTTGTCTTGGTTCCTGATATTTGGATCTCCAGAAATAAGTCACGGAATCAGGCCCTGTGAGTAATTCCACCGGCCAATTGAAAATTCCTTTCGTAGGAATTCGGATTTCTTTTCGATAGGCTGAATTGAAGGTTGATGCAGTATCAAGCTGAACGATGACAATCCTTTCAGTTTCGTTTTTGCCCGGGATTTGACCTATCAACTCTGCATTAGTTGAGTTTTCGATGGCATAGGCTTTAGGACTTAAGTGCAAGGACCCACTGAGTGAAATAAATTGAGAAATGCGAATCTGATTATTCGTCAAGGACATTTCCTCCACTTCCTGCTTGCTATTGACGATTAGATCAAAGAAGTTTTCCCCAGCTGAATTCACCTCCACATTTGGGATGGTGAAAAATAGCGTATCCAACCTTTTTGTTGCCGGAATCTGGATTTCAGGGTAATTGATTACCGTCCCATCTGCCAGCTGTCTGCTAACTTTGTAATGAATAGAGTCAGAACTTGTAATCCCGATATTTCGAAGCACAAAAGTCAGCTTCAGGCTATCCGTCAAGGTAGTAATGGGTTCATTTTCAAAAGTCCCTATCCTTGCCTCAGATTCTTCCAAATAATAATCGGGCTTATCGGCAGGAAAAAGTCGAGTAGCCGGATCTCCCAGTAGAATCATTTGCTCCATGTGGGAATAATTCAGAGGATTGAGGCCATATCGATTGACAAAATTGCCTTCCGCAGTCCGCTTGATCTCACCTACAGTTCTGAAAATCTTGGCACTGTCTGCAAAAGCCTCCAAATAAAATTGCTCTGAATATCTTCGGAGAAATACGTCTACGCCAATGGATGAATTAGCCAGAATATTGGAAGCTCCTTTATCAGCTGTCATGACCCAGTCTTCTCCCTGAGTATAATTGGTTCCGAAAGCACTTCCGTAATCACAGCCATTGAAGAGCATGACCGGATATTTTCCTTTATTTTGATAGTTGATGGTCGGATCTGATGCAAAACCGATATCAATATCCAATATCGTAGGAGAGCCATGTCCGAAGAAAGTCACCAAAGAACGCCCTTCATTTAAGTCTCCTGTAATGTCAATTACCTCCACTACATTGTTGGACCGCTTCCGGTAAGTGGTCACATTACCTCCTAAGAAATCAGATTCGGCGATAGCCTTAAATCCATTTAGGAAGCTGAAATATCGATCCAACTCAAACTCTGAAACCCCTCCACCGAGATGGATGAGCTCTTTTTGCCAAGGTTCAGAAAGGCCCAACTCATCCTTTTCAATAGCCTTATTTAAATAGATTTCGAGTTCCTGAGCATTTTTAGCTGGTATTCTTCCAATTGCTATCGCAGGCACGTCTGGATTTTGGGAATCCAAATCTATCACGTATTCATTATCCGAGAAAGGATATCCTGCTACTGGCACTAAACTTTGAAACGGAAAAACTGATGGCCTATTTCGGTAAAAATAAGTCACGCCAGCCTCCCTGGCAGTTGAATAGATTGCAAGTGCCCTTCCTGCCAAGAGCACATGAGAAGGCCTGTGTGCGGGATAATATTCTTTCAAAAAATTAGAAAGTGCTACTGGGCTTTCTTCACCATAGGCATATTGATTGTACATCTCCTCCATGAGCAGCGTGAGGGTATCGTAGCTGCCTCCAATAGGAGATGCCCGGTGAGATGCATAAGCCTCCAATACATTTTCGAATTCCGTACCTGCCTTCTGCAACTCGCGATGACCAACCAACAGATAGTTGGCACTTTGAGATAAATAATCTCTGAATCTCACTCGCTCCAGCCTATCGATAGTCTGTATTTCGGCAAGATTCTGGATTTTGATTTTACTTGCCTCAGTAGCTACACCGGACTGTAGAACAAATTGGCTACCATTTTGGGTAATATTGAGAAACTCCAGATTATTAGGATCAGTGATTTCAAATGCCCGATACGCTGCTGCATCGCCGGGTAAAGAAATCCTAGACTCACCAGCAGGGACTGAAATCTCCTCAGACAAAAAGTCAACTGACGGCTTGGCCTTTTGATAATAAATCTGAGCATAGGTGATCGAGATATTATCTGCAGATTCAGGACCTTGAGGGCTCACAGAGATTACTATATTTCCGTTTGGATCAAAATCCAAGAACTGTAGCGGAACTTCTAGCTCAAGCGATGAAAAACCTTCAAAAATAGCTTCCTGAAGTACTCGCTGTGTTCCAGCATTTCTACCAGCTCCAATTCTCACCAAATGAGGATTTCCTGACCGACCAGTTAGACCAATCACCAATCTAGGATTTCCTCCATTGACTACCTGGCCTAAATTTTCAAAGGGAATATTCCGAACGGCACCCTTGGTAATTATGGTACTCATCCAGCCCTCTCCGTTGTCATAACTAGATAGCCGGAATCCCAAGGTATAACTCGCACCCAATGAAAATTGATCTCCAAAAACAACTTTACGGCTACTCTCAAAGCTGGTGATTTCAGGAATACTGCCCGATACATCCGCTCTTTCAAGCATTCGTTTTCCAGTTCCTTCAGACTTGATGGTCAGGAAAAACGCCGTACTATCTGAATGTAAATTAAAGTAGGGATTGGCTGGAAACTTATCTCGATAAAGCAGAGAGTCTAGCGTAGCATCATTTCTCAAACCGTAAAACTCTATAAAGTCACCACTTCCCAATTGCCCGTCTGCTTCACCTTCTACGAAAATTGCTACTTCTTTCCCCCGATGATACAAGCTCAGCTTTCTAGGGTCTAGGGAATTGAGGTTCAATCCTGCTGCTTCCAAAGACTCAGCTGGGATTCGGTGGATACCGTCTTTGGCTGTTTTAACCTTGTAATAGTCCTGCCCATAATTATACCATCGGGCTATCTGAGCCTGTGAGGATCCTACTGCAAAAAGGACCAAAGCTATTATCAATATGCGTTTCAGTAAGCCCATCCCTTATACTTTCTATCCTCCTCTTTAAGATTTTCTAATGAAACTTTCACACTAAAAATATGTGAATAAGGTGTCTCTGAAATATTTCCAATATCCGAAAGTGCATAATCGATTTGGAAACGCTGATTGATATTGAACCCCAAACCTGCACTAGGGAGGAAATTTAAACTTTCATTACCCTGAAAATCCTTGATGTACTGAAAATTACTCACTCCTGTACGCAAGAAAGCCACCTGCTTAAAGCTCAGCTCCAAGCCAAGTCTTGGGTCAATACTCAGCAGTGAAGTAGAAATAAGGGTATTTCTATTTCCATCAAAGGTCATATCCAGATCAAGTGCTGAGACCAGACCAAATGTTTCTCCGAGCTTCCAGTAATAGCTAATGCTACTGATTGCCCTTGGCAAAGTGAGTTCCACCGAGTTTAGCGGCACCTCGTTATCTGTATCTGCATAGATATCTCTTACCATCTCAGCATTATGAGCCCAAGCATTGAATGTGGTGGTGATATCGCGCAGCATAAGGCCAACGGTCAGCTTGTCCTTGTGGTACATGGCTCCGACATCCAATCCAAAACCCCAAGCAGAGGCAAATTTCCCCACATTTCGGTGAATCACTTTGGCATTTGCCCCGACTTTGATTCGATCTGAAATCGCCCGAGAATACGTGAGCAAGAGTGCGTAGTCGGCTGCATTGAAAAACTGAATATTGTTGTAATTCAATGCACCGTTGGCGTCATACAAAAACCTAGTATCAGGAATATCATCAACTCCAAAGCGGATTAGAGAAACAGCAATTTGACTCTGATCCTTGATCGGTGTGGTAAATGCCAAGTAATCGTATTGAGCTATCCCCGCAAAATATTCAGCATGCATCAAGGTAGCCTCGTAGCGGTTTTTAGTGCCAAAAAGCCCGGCGGGATTCCAGTAAGAGGCCGTTACATCCCTTACGGCAGAAACCTGCGCTCCTCCCATTCCCAAAGCCCTAGCTCCTACCCCAATATTCAAGAACTCATTGGAATATTTTGGAGTAAGATCCTGTGCCTTCAAGGAGATCCCTGTTCCTAGAAGAGTGATGAGTGTAAAAATCCTTAGATAAAAGGCCTTCGATTGATTCACAAGGCCAAAATAACCAAATTCTTGTTAGATGGATTAATCTCTGGAATATTCCCTGGAGAAGCGTAAAAAAAATGTACGTGACCGAACACTTTTTTGTACGGTTCTCTACATTTTTTTATACACAAAAAGTCCAAGGGCAGGGCGCCCATATTTTTTTCAAAATCTTTCAAATCCTTCAAAAACCTAATTTAAACAACCCAAATAGGGATTTTTATATGGTTTTCAATTCGAAACTCCCTACTTCATGCCTAGAATTAGGCATTACAAGGTAGCTTGGAAAAGATTGGTATCATTTTTCATTAATTATCAGCAAGGCAAAAATCTTTTCAGTGAATAGAAGAGAATATTTTGGCTGAAAAAGAATATCACCACTATCGACATGAATATAGCCAACACACAAATTCAAATGAGAAAGGGACTATTAGAACTCTGTGTCCTTCACATCATTTCGCGCGATGAAGTTTATACCTCTGATCTCATAGAGGAACTAACTCAAGCGCAAATGATCGTAGTCGAAGGCACATTGTACCCTCTTCTCAATCGTCTCAAAGCTGCGGAGCTGGTCAAATACCGCTGGGTAGAATCTGAATCTGGGCCTCCGAGAAAGTACTATTCTATTACAGAACAGGGCAAAGAATTTCTCTCCACCCTACAGGAAACCTGGCAATCCATCTTGGATTCCACCCAAATGATCACCCGGAAAAAATAATCCAAGACCAAAGCAGAAGTAGTCGAAAAAAGAAAAAATCATGAAATCGAGCATTACTCAAAAAACACTAGGGCCGAAGCCCTTATCGATTGAAAAAACCATGCAAGATTCCATGTGACCTCTTAAAAAAATACACACATGAAAAAGACCATAAGTATCAACATAAGCGGAATTTTATTCCACATCGAAGAGGATGGCTATGATACCCTTCGAAAATATCTCGATGCGATCAATAGACATTTCTCCTCTTACTCCGATAATCAGGAAATCATTTCTGATATCGAAAACAGAATTGCGGAGATTTTTCTCAGCAATCTCAAAAACAACAAGCAGGTAATCACTGCGGAAAACGTAGATAACCTCATCAAGAAAATGGGAACTATTGCAGATTTCGTCTCCGTAGAACAAGGTGAAGAAGAAGCTGCTCCGGATAAAGAAGAAGCTACCCAGGAGGACTTCTATAAATACGTGACTCCTCCAGGAGATGAGAAGCAGGGGTATAAAAAACTCATGCGATCCGAACCCAAGAAAATTCTGGGAGGTGTATGCGCCGGAATCGCTAACTACTTCAGGATTGACCCGCTTTGGATTCGTTTGATTGCGCTTCTATTGCTCTTCAGCGGTCAGTTTAATAGCATATTCGAAGGCCCTGGGTTTTGGATTTTTGATGAAGTAAGATTTAAATTCTCATTTGGCTTCTTCACCTTGGTAGCCTACATCGTGATGTGGATTATCCTCCCCGTAAGCTACGACTACGAAGAAGATAAGTCGATCAAAAAGCTATACAGAAATCCTGACGACAAGGCTTTAGGTGGTGTGGCGAGTGGCTTAGCTGCTTATTTCGGAGTCGAAGTACTTTGGGTCAGATTGGCCTTCGTATTCCTTACAATAGCCGGTGGCTCCGGAGTATTGATTTACCTGATCTTGTGGATTATCACGCCGGTGGCCCTTTCGATCACTGAGCGAATCAAAATGAAAGGTGGGGAAATCACCTTGGACAATATTGATTCGACGCTAAAGGAAAACATGAACCCTATTCCTCCTCAGCCAGAATCTTCAGCAAAGAGAATTCTGATGGCACCGTTCCGGGTTTTGGGACAAGTCATTGAGGCAATAGGAAAAGCCTTGGGACCTTTGGGTAAATTTCTATTAGTGGTCTTTCGGGTCATATTCGGGATGATCGTCTTCTTTATTGGACTATCATTGACCATTTCACCTTTAGTTGCACTAGCCTTTTTCTTCCAGTATCTCAATCCAAATGATTATGTGATGTCTACAGGGGAAGTTCCTTTTGAGCTATTCACCGGAATTGTACCTAGCTGGCTAGCCATTAGTTCATCCTTCTTGATGATTATACCTGGTGTCATCTTCATGCTGCTTGGACTAAGTGTGCTGATTCGCAAGAATTTGGTGGCAAATCGATTCGGCTTGATTGCTTTTGCCCTTTGGCTCCTATGCTTGGGAATAGCTTTATTCCAAGTCCCAAGAATAGTCAGTCAATTCAAAAACGAAAACCGATATCAAGAAACTGAAACCATTTCCGCAACCGGTGGGACGATGGTATTGACCTTGGATAATCAAGCCGAAGATCCAGATTTTAATGAGGTCAGCCTTAAACTGATCGGAACTTCCGATTCCTTAGTAACTCTAGAGAAGGAGTTTTTCTCCAGAGGAAAAACAAAGGCTGAATCATTGGAAAATGCAAAACTATTGTCTTACAACATCAGCATACAAGATTCTGTAGTGACTTTCCTTCCCGGATATGATTACAGCGCCATTGAGATCTTTAGAGGTCAGCGCGTCAGTCTCACCATGTCAATCCCTTATGAAAAACCATTCATTATGGATCGATCTCTATTGGAAATTCTCCGAAATACTATCTATAGAAATGGGTATAGAAATCGAGACGTGCAGGAGGGAAATACTTGGGCTTTCAATGAGGCTGGCCTAGTTTGCCTTACCTGTGAAATTCCCGAAGTCAGTGATGAAGTAGATTATGAAGAGGAGGTAGATGCCGAAAACGAGGATCAAAATGAAAGTACAAGCAGAGAGACCTTAGACAGTCTTTCGAGGGCTAAATACCTGCAGCGACTCGATACACTTGACTAAAAAAAGAGGGACATTCCTAGCCGAATGTCCCTTTTTTTGTAACTTCTCCAAAAAAAGAACAGATGAACATCAGCGCAAAATTTTTAGGAGGAGCAGGTTCAGTGACCGGTTCAAAATATTTGATTGATACAGGTGATTTTGAGTTTTTGGTGGATTGTGGGTTGTTTCAGGGAAGAAGAGAACTCAGAGAGCGAAACTGGGACAAATTCCCCATGCCTCTCGATCAAATGGAGGCAGTCATCCTTACTCATGCACACTTAGACCATATCGGATACCTTCCTCGTCTGGTAAAGCAAGGTTTCAATGGTCCAATTTATTGTACTGAAGCAACTGCAGAATTAGCCAAAATTCTACTGTTGGACTCTGGAAAGCTACAAGAAGAAGAAGCTGAATATGCAAGAAAAAAAGGCTACTCCAGACATGACAACCCACAGCCACTTTATACCGCAGAAGACGCAGAGGCAGTATTTCCACTTTTCGTTACACAGGATTTCGAAAAGCCCTTTTCCATTCACCCCAAGATTACGGTCACCTATTATCATGCAGGTCATATTCTAGGTGCCGCCATCGTCAAAGTATTGATTGAAGGGGATACCCAAAAAAAGCGACTAGTTTTCTCTGGTGATTTGGGTAGGTTCCATGATCCGATTTTGTACCCTCCTACCCTTATCCCAAAAGCTGACATTCTCTGGATCGAGTCAACTTATGGAGATAGAATTGCTACAAAATCACGCCCCGGAGAAGAATTGGCTGCAGCAATTACAGACACTTTTGACAGAGGGGGCTTGGTAATCATCCCTTCTTTTGCTGTTGGCCGGACACAGCTGGTGATGTATCATATTTTTCAATTGATGCAAAAGGGAAAAATCCCTAAAGTCCCTGTTTTTGTAGACTCTCCCATGGGTATAAACGCGACAGAGATTTATATGAAATTTCACAATGATCATCAACTGAATGCTGTACTTGAAGAGGAAGATGCTCATCCTTTCGATCATCCCCAGCTCAAATACTATCGAAAACAAGAAGACTCAAAGTCATTGAATGAATTCAGGGGGAACGCGATCATTATTTCCGCCTCTGGAATGGCGACAGGTGGCCGGGTACTTCATCACCTTTACCATCACCTTCCAAACCCAAAGAATGGGGTGATTTTCGTTGGTTTTCAAGCCGAAGGAACTCGTGGAAGAAGGCTTATTGAGGGCGAAAAATTCATTACCATTTACGGTAATCAAGTGCCAAATGAAGCCAAAATCTATCAAATAGACGGCTTATCAGCACATGCCGACCAAGAGGAGTTGATGGAATGGGCTGAAGGCTTTGCCGAAAGCCCCAAAATTACTTTTATCGTACATGGAGAAGGAAAAAACTCCGAGGAATTGGCACATAAGTTGGACTTCGAACTAGGCTGGAGAACGATTATTCCAAATTATCTAGAGTCCGTTCTGCTTTTTGAAAATATTTAAGCTACAAACATGTCTTCGAAAATTATCTTAGCGCTACTTCTAATTCCCATTCTTATGACAAATTCCTGCAAGCCTCCACTTTCTGACGGTCAGGGAATACAGGGGAAAGTCACTTGGCTCGAGGGAAATCAAATGCCCATGATAAGCGAAGACGGGAAGTCCTCTGAAGTCAATCCTAAAGGAGTACCAGCAGAGCGAATGCTGCTATTTTATCCTTTGACCAACCTTTCGGATGCGGCGAGGGAAGGCGCTTTATTCAGTAGAGTAAAAGGAGAACCGATTGATTCCGTACAGTCTGATGCGGATGGCAAGTACAGCATTCAGCTAGTTCCGGGAACTTACTCGGTTTTTGTGAAGGAGAAAGAAGGCTTGTTCGCCAATATGTTTGATGGAAATGGAAGTATACAACCTGTTGTCGTCAAAAAGGCTGAGTGGACTACGTTGGATATCATCATCAATTACAAAGCATTCTTCTAAATACTCAACCTACCAAGGCAAAGCTTTGGTGGAATTCAGTATTTCAGGCTTGGCAAAAGTATGGCCTAATAGCCAAGTCAATTCAAATACTATATTTTATACACTGATTTTCAGTTGTTTAAATATTTTTTTAACTTTTTTTCACTCTGCATGCAACCAATTTTTCGAAAGTGACATCTACCTCATTGAAAGCCACCAAGAATGTTATTTAAAACCAACTATTCTTCAGACGAAAAGCTAATCAAGGGATGCCTCAAAGGAGACCGTTCGGCTCAGCGGGCATTGTATGATAGCTATTCAGGCAAATTTCTGGCGATATGCCTTCGCTACCTGAAGAATAGAGAGCATGCAGAGGACGTAATGATCGAAAGCTTCATGAAAATATTCGAAAAATTACCTCAATACGAAGGAAAAGGTAGCTTCGAAGGCTGGATGAAGCGAATCGTCGTCACTCAGTCCCTCATGACTTTGAGAAGTAATCGCCATCTCATGATGGAAGTACATGTGGAAGAAGATCATCAATATGAGCACTTCCACTACGAAAGTACGGATCTCGAAGCAGAGGATTTAATGGACATGGTAGAAAGCCTACCTGTAGGATACCGGACAGTCTTCAATCTCTATGCGATTGAAGGCTATGCACATCAGGAAATTGCAGATCTACTGGGAATCAGTGAAAGCACTTCGAAATCCCAACTGAACCGTGCAAGGAATGTATTGAAAGAAAAAATCGCCAGTCAACAACTCAAAAAAAAGAGAATCAATGGCTAAGAATAAAGAAAACTTGGATTCGATTTTTCGGGAAAACCTGGAGAATCACGAAGTCAAACCAAGTCGATTGGCTTGGGAGAGACTCGAAAATCAGTTGCCAAAGCAAGAAAGGAAATCAGCCCCCTTTATATGGTGGGCTGTAGCTGCAGCAGTGGTCTTATTACTTGCCGTCGGTAGCCTTCTTCGCAATACCGACAGTCCAATTGAAGAACAAAATCTTCTTTCGGAGGAAATCACCGAGCCAAGCTCTGTGGAAACCCCACCGGTAACTATCGCTGAAACAGAAGAACCTCAGAAAACTGATGAAAAGGAATCAAGTACTGAAATCATTCAGGAAGAAGAAACGCCAAGAAATGAACCAAAACCACCTGTGAAAAAAGAATTCCAAACTCCTCAAAACCTGATTGCGCAAGCGGAGACGGAAATCGAAGAACCAAAAGTCCGAGAAGAATTACCTGAAATCAAAATCAACAAAGAAGTAACACTACCAAGTGTACCAACTGCAGAAATCAACCAAGGTCTATTGATCGCTGAAGCAAAACCTGTAGAAGAACCGGCATATCGAGTGACCATCATTTCCGACGGAATCAAAGAGGATAAAAACCTGATCGCTGATATCGGTCGAAAAGTCAATCAAGTAGAGGGTCTTTTGGGGAAAGTCGATGAAGGCTTTGCAAATCTACAGGATGCCAAAAACAACTTGTTTACGGCCCTGGTGACTCGAAAAGAAAAAGTAACTGAAGAATAAAAAAACCACCACCTATTTATTTATACAGAAATGAAAAAGTACCTGCTATTATTATGCCTGATGGCCCTTGTGCAAACTGCTTTTGCATACAACAGCTTGCCTTCCGATGATCACCTGATCAACAAAGACTCTGTGATAGTCGAATTTGGAAAATCCGGTAAAGTCGTGATTATCGTCGAAAACAAAGAAGATTTTGAACGACTCAAATCAATGAATATCAATGAGATAATCAGATCCCTAGGTCTTGAAGAAGATGAAGAGACTGGCGAATTGACTATCGTAGAAATCCGCAAGAAAGACGGATCCACTAAAGAGGTGGTGAAAGTACGGGAAGATGGACTGGAGACAGAAGTGCAAATCGGAGGTATGCGCGTCTACGTAGATGAAACCGGCGCCAATACCAAAGTCAAAATCGAAACCAACCGGTCCAAAAAGGAAGAACCCGCTTTTCGAACTTTCTTTAATGTAGATCTGGGCGTCAACAATTACCTCGACGCAGATGGACAATTTCCAACTTCAGACAATCCCTACGCAGTCAAAGGCTGGGGAAGCTGGAACCTAGGACTGAATTGGATGGCTGCACAGCGAATTTCCAAGGGATTTTACTGGAATTTCGGCGTAGGCTTTCAGTTCTACAACTTCAAATTTGAAAATCGAGACTTCCAGGCTGTACGCGGTGAGGACATGATCGAGTTTGCACAGCGTACAGATGTAGACGGGTTCAAGAGCAAAATCTCAGCTTCTTACCTGACCGCCATGACAATGTTGGAATTGGACTTTGGCAGAATGAATGACAATGGTCGAAGAGGACTTCGAATTGCAGCAGGACCTTATGTAGGTTACAGATTGGGAGGTCAGTCTAAATTCAACTATCGCGAACTTGGAGGATCTGGACGTAGAAAGGACAAGCAAAATACGGGCTTATACCTTAATAACTTACGCTATGGCATCCGAGGAGAAATCGGAGTAGGGCGATTTACTTTCTTCTCCACTTATGACCTCAACAATCTTTTCCAAGACGGAAAAGGCCCTGAATTGAATCCGATTACATTTGGCATCGTATTCTAAACCACTCATTATAAGCTTTTTACCAACTAACAATACAAAAACAATGAGAAAACTACCACTATTTATCCTAGCTCTTGTGATTTTTGCTTCGGGAACTTTTGCACAATCACAGGATACCACTAAAAAAGTGGAAAAGACTTTAGACTACACCATCATGGGCAAAAGCTGGACTGTCACCAAATATACAGATGGCACCAAGCTCATAGAATGGGAAGAGGATAACCAGCTTGACAATGACCCCGAAAAGTACATCCGAAAGTCTGCCACTAAGTTTTATTACAATTTTTTGGAAAGTGAAATTGGTCTCAGCATGTACCCAAATGATAAGGGCGCACCACAGGTGAAACCTTGGGGAAGTTGGTATGTATCACTTCACTCTGTAGGTACTTGGAAGGCCAGTAAAAACTTCCATCTTCGATCCACACTGGGAGTGAATTGGTACAACTTTAAATTCGAGGACAGAGGTACTATCGCAGTGAGAAATCCTGATGGGCTTGACTTTGTCAACTTTGAAGATTTACCAAACGGTCCTGAAGGTGTACCTACCAAATCGAAAATTTCTGCTTCCTATGCCACGCTGACCCTTGTGCCTACTTTTAGAACCAATGATGGCAATTTCAGAATTGGTGCAGGTGGCTATGCTGGGTTTAGACTGGGTGGTAGAGGTAAATATGTCTACGATGATATGGATGGTGATAAGCAAAAAGTCTTTACCAAATCCAACATGTATGTAGAAAACTTCCGGTACGGCCTCCGAGGAGAAATAGGTGTCGGCGATGTGACCTTTTTCTTCAATTATGATTTGAATGACTTGTTTCAGCCAGGCTTAGGCCCTGAATTGCAAGCGATTAGTTTTGGACTTCGAGTAGATTAAAACCAATAACACACTATGGAAAATATTTTGAAAACTTTCAACCTCTGTTTTGCACTACTTCTGATCGGAAGTGGTGCTTTTGGACAAAATGTCCTTGTGGACGTCAACAAATCCTATTCAAATATCGAAAAACTCGAAATTGAGGGAGGTTGGCTTGAAGTGACTTACGAAGGAGGCTTCGGAGACGAAGTTCAGGTAGAAGCTTATCTTGAGTCCAATGATGAAGATCAGGACATCGTATTTGTCACGCTAGGCAATGTATTGAAAATCAAGTATGAGCGCGGAAGTCGCAACGTAAGCTGGGGGAATTCCAAAAACAATGGATATATCCGAATTAAAGGTCCTGAATCCATCCAATTGGACGTCCAAAACAGCTCGGGAAGTGCCAAGATCAGCCGGGTTAATTCCGAGACGACTCGTCTCAAAGTAACTTCTGGAAGAATCATCGCAGAAGACATTCAGGGGGATTTAATTATCGGTGGCACCTCAGGTAATTTAATAGCTTCGATCATTGGTGGCGATGTAGCTGCATCCTTGACTTCAGGTCGAGGGGAAATCTCACAAGTAGACGGAGATGTTTCTTACAAATCCACCAGTGGTTCATTAAACGCTTCTGATATCAGAGGCGAAATCAATGTGCAGTTTACCTCTGGCAGAGCTGAAATGGAAAATATCGGTGCACTCGGCGCCTTGAAATTTACATCCGGATCGATGCGAGCTGAAAATGCCGGCCTTGGTCCTAATACCAGTTTTTCAGGTTCTTCCGGAAACTTCCGAATTCAAACCAATTCGAATCTGGAAAACTTCAATTTTGATCTGAGCGCATCTTCCGGTAACCTACGAGTAGGAAACTCCAAGGGTAATAAAAGTCTAGAACTGGATAATGGGGCTGCCTCATGGGTCAAAGGTAAGATCACTTCAGGAAGCATTTCCATTGAAAACTAAACCAACTATTTAATCACAAAAAAGCCCTTTTTGATAGTCAAAAAGGGCTTTTTCATTTATGGTCTTGAAATCAAACGGGCAATTTCGCCCTCTTCTTTACTGAGTTTCAGTAGTCGCTTCATCCGGTCTGGTGTGACTTTAGCTAAAGAGAAAAATACAAGTGCCAATGCAAACATGATCACAAACCAGGCACTTTGGAAAAACAGTAAACCTACTGTACTGATCAAGGATATTAAGAAAAGAAAACCCACGCGCTTTTGAGAAGCCCGAAGATACTGCATTACTTTTCCTTCAAATACATTTTCTGATTTAGCTTTTTTCAATTCGTCCCGGAAAATAAAAAATTGGCCAATCAACAAACCGTATCCAGAACCAATCATTAAGCCCCTGAAGAAATCAGGGATTTGAGGTAAATCCCAGTCTAAATTACCAGAAGTATAATAGAGGTATACAATTCCGAATATAGGCAAAGCAACCAGCATCAATATTAGCGAGGTTACCTCCTGCTTTCGGTAGCTCTTTTTAAGCTTTTCTATATCTAATTCCAAAACTCTATTCGATTGTGATTTTAATGTCGTCACTCACTGCACGTGAGGAGCAACACAAAATATATCCTTCTTCGATCTCTTTCGGACTAAGTCCAGCATCCTCATCCATCTTCACCTGTCCAGAGGTGATTCTACCACGACATGCCGTACAAAGCCCGCTTTGACAGCTGTAAGGCATATCCAATCCAGCTTCCAAACCAGCTTCTAAGATGGTTTTATCCGGAGATACGCTTACGAGATGATCTTCCCCTTCCAAAGTGATTTTCACATCCCGTGTCAAAACTCCCGCAGCAATCCCAGCTTTTGCATCTGCCTTGGCTTGCTCTGCAGCTGCTGAGAAAAAGCTTTCGGTGTGGACGCGCTCATCAGGTACTCCGATTTCGTTGAGGACATTTTGAGCAGTGCTCATGATTCCTTCCGGTCCGCAGAGAAAATAGATTTCTTCGTATCGCTGCTCATATTCGGCATGAGCGACAAGTTCTTTGAATTTGGCGTGATCCAATCGGCCATAAGTTCCTGTCCACTCGGATGAAGGTTGGCTAAGAACATGCTCTATCCTTAGGCGACCAGGGTTGGCCTTTTCCAGTTTTTCGAGTTGATCCTTGAAAATGATCATTTCCTCATTTCGGCTGCAATAAATTAATGTCGCAATAGATTTGGGCTCATTGACCAAAACAGATTTCAATATCCCCATGATAGGCGTGATCCCACTTCCACCCGCGACCAAAATAAAGTGCCGCTGAAGTGAGCTATGGAAATCAACCGTGAAATTTCCCAAAGGAGGTAGGACGTTGATGGTTTTACCCGGAAAAACCTTCTCATTGAGATAATTAGAAAAAAGACCTCCGGCTACCTTTTTGACCGAAATCCCCGGAAAAGGATCGACAAAAGGAGATGTACAAAGGCTGTAAGAGCGTCTATGCTCCTTACCCTCAAAGTCCATAACCAAAGTCAAAAACTGACCGGGTTTGTACTCCAAGAAAGGTTCTGGCTGCTCAAAATATATACTTACAGTATCGGGCGTTTCCCTGACTACTTCCCTCACTTTTAGAGGTAAGAAATTTGACTTCTTCGCTTCAGGTTTCTTCTTCTTGAATAAATTAAACATTCCTAACAGGGATATATTCGGGTGCAAAATTAATGAGGCAACTGACAATACAGAGCTTATGCCTGATTTTTCAATAGTCAAACCATAATTTCTTTCGCTTAGTTTGCTCTGATCGATAATTATTCTTCTATCGGGGCATATTTTCAGGCAATGCCGTAAATTGCAGCTCAAATTGGAAAGTACATCATCACCAATCTAATCATGGAATTCAATCCCCTGACCGCCATCAGTCCGGTAGATGGCAGATATGCCGGCAAAACCGAAGACTTAAGAGCCTATTTTTCTGAATTTGCTTTGATCAAATATAGAGTTCATGTAGAGGTAGAATATTTCATCGCCCTTTGCGAACTCCCCCTTCCTCAATTGGCAGTTTTTGACACAGATCTTTTTGCAGCTCTGCGAAATATTGTCAAAAATTTCTCCCTTGAGGATGCAGAAGAGATCAAGGAAACCGAAAAGGTCACTAATCATGATGTAAAGGCAGTTGAATATTTCCTGAAGAAAAAATTTGATGAGCTTGGACAAGAGCCTTTCAAAGAGTTCATCCACTTTGGGCTTACCTCTCAAGACATTAATAACACAGCTACTCCGCTCATGTTGAAAGAGGGAGTGGAGAAAGTAATCTTGCCTACGCTTGATAGTGTATTGAACAAACTCAGAGAACAAGCTAAATCTTGGGAATCCATTCCCATGCTGGCCAAAACCCACGGTCAGCCAGCTTCCCCTACTCGACTCGGAAAAGAATTCCATGTTTTTATCACCCGAATTGAGCAGCAACTTGAGCAACTCCAAGCAGTCCCCTATTCAGCAAAATTTGGTGGCGCTACAGGTAATATGAATGCGCATTTGGTTGCCTATCCACATTTGCCATGGAATGACTTTGCAAAGCATTTTGTAGAAAAATATTTAGGCCTTTCCCGCTCATTTCCCACTACTCAGATAGAGCACTATGATAATCTTGCTGCTCTTTTCGATGCAATGAAACGCATCAACACAGTCTTATTGGACCTTTCGAAAGATGTCTGGCAATATGTGGCGATGAATTATTTCAAACAGAAAATCAAGGCTGGAGAAGTAGGCTCCTCTGCTATGCCTCACAAGGTAAATCCGATTGATTTTGAAAATGCAGAAGGAAATCTCGGGATTGCC
The DNA here is from genome assembly GCA_001314815.1 of Algoriphagus marincola HL-49. Taxonomy (GTDB): domain Bacteria; phylum Bacteroidota; class Bacteroidia; order Cytophagales; family Cyclobacteriaceae; genus Algoriphagus; species Algoriphagus marincola_A. The sequence goes on along the minus strand of LJXT01000023.1, from coordinate 15,348 downwards.
AATGCACTGTTGGAGCATCTCTCAGCAAAACTTCCGATTTCGAGATTGCAGCGGGATCTGACAGACAGCACCGTCCTTCGGGTCATTGGAGTGCCATTAGGCCATATGCTGATCGCTCTGGAGTCTCTGAAAAAAGGATTAGGAAAATTAGAGCTCAACAGAGCCGCGATTGATGCGGATTTACAGGAAAACTGGGCAGTAGTTGCTGAAGCCATACAGACGATTCTACGTCGCGAGGGTTACCCAAAACCATATGAAGCACTGAAGGATCTTACAAGAACAAATGAAAAAATCACCCAAGATTCCATCGCCAAATTCATCGAGGGTTTAGCCGTCTCAGATGAGATCAAGCAGGAATTGAAGCAGATTTCACCCTTCAATTACACCGGTCTTTAACGTAAAAAAGGAATGCAAGAGCATTCCTTTTTTGTTTTGAATAAACATAATTTAAGATGCTTTGGAGGGAAGCACCTGAAGAAACTTACGAGGAAGGTTAATCAGCATATTTTGGGAAATACCCGGGATTCTGATCACGAAATAATCTTTATTTCCCTTTTCGATACATTCCCCAACCATATTTTGAAGTGGTCCTCCGATTACCTCCACTTGCTCGCCGGGCTCGATTTCAGTACCGTCGGTTTCTACAGCTACTCCCGTTTCTACTACCCGTTTGATTTTATCCAAATCCTCTTCTCGAACCGTAGCATGCTGACCTGAAAAGTGGACGAATTTCACGGCACCGGGCTCTTGGAGACATTCCCAAAGCTGGTTTCGCTTGGTTTTGACAAATACATAACCATTAAAAAGTGGACGTTCTACTTTTTTCTTCCTATCGGACCATTGACGAAGTTCTGTCACCAAAGGAAGGTAAACGTCCCATCCCTTCTCTCTCAGTCTTTTCGCTACCTTTTTTTCCGAACGCGAAGCCGTGTACATCACGTACCATTGAAGTTCACTCATTTCTAAAATTTATTTGGGAGATCAAATTTACAAAATACCTTCCTGCAAATCGAATGCCTTGGCCTTAACTCTGATCAAAAATGAAATCAAATCCTAGCCTGATAAGTATATAGCTGATAATATCGCCCTTCTAACGCTATTAATTCATCATGTTTGCCGCGCTCCACGATCTCGCCCTTCTCGATGACCAAAATCTGATCTGCCTGTCGAATCGTACTCAACCGGTGAGCAATCACGAATGTGGTACGCCCTTTCATCAATTCCTTCAAACTGGCTTGGATGAGCGTTTCTGACTCCGTATCCAGATTCGAAGTAGCTTCATCCAAGATCAGAATTTTCGGATCAGCCAAAATCGCCCTTGCGATAGCAATTCGTTGGCGCTGACCACCAGAAAGCTTGACTCCACGCTCACCAATCAAGGTGTCCAACCCATCCTCAAAGCGATCGGTAAACTCCTGAACATGAGCAGCATGTACAGCTTGTTGAAGTTGGTCTTCTGTGGCGTCCGTTCTTGGAAAAAGGATGTTTTCCCGGATAGTACCTTCAAAGAGAAAATCATCCTGAAGCACTACACCCAAGCGGGACCGATAGGACTCCAAGGTCACTTCACTCAAGTCATTTCCATCCAGTGAAATCTGTCCAGAATCAGGATTCAGAAAACTAGCTGCCAAACCGGCAATCGTAGTCTTTCCCGACCCTGAGGTTCCTACAAGTGCCGTAACCGAGCCTGAAGGAGCCTCGAAACTGATTTCTTTCACCACTTCTTTTCCTTCCTCGTATGAGAATGAAACCTTATCGAAAAGGACATCTCCTTTAAAATCATGGAGTTCGATTTTCCGCTTTTTATCATCCGATTCCAGTGGAGCATTCATGATTTCCTCCGTTCTATCCAAGCCGGCGAATGCTTCTGTGAGTTGAGAACCAATATTGGACATTTGAACGATGGGTGCGATCATGAATCCCAAGTAGAGCGTAAAGGCCAAAAAGTCTCCAAAAGTCATTTGCTCTTCCATAATCATCCAGCCACCAATCCCCATGATGCCGGCAGATGCCAGTCCCAAGAGCAAAGTCCCCGTTGAAGTAACAAATGATGTCGCGGTAAGACTTGATTTTACATTCTGAAAAAGTTCATCTACTCCTTTTTGGAAAGTTTTGATTTCCTGCTCTTCTGCATTGAAGCCTTTGATCACACGAATCCCCCCTAGTGTTTCAGTGAGCCTTCCGGTGACTTGGGCATTGATTTTTCCCCGCTCTCTGAAAATTGGGCGGATTTTGCCGAAAGCTTTCAACGAAACAACTCCAAAGACAATCACCGGAACGAGAACATACAAGGTCATCATCGGTGAAATACTGATTAGTAAAATCAAGGAAATCACCGCGGTCAAAATTCCGCCTATCATCTGTGCAAATCCAGTTCCCACCAAGTTGCGGACACCTTCTACATCACTCATAATCCGAGACACCAATTCCCCGGTTTTGGTATTGTCAAAAAACCGAATGGGAAGCTTGATAATATGACTTTGGACTTGGGAACGAAGCTTGGCAATGAGATTTTGTGCTTCTACCGATAGGATTTGCGTCAGAGCATAGGATGTGACCGATTGAATTACAATGGCTGCAACCACTGCAATTATCAGCCATTTCAAAAGCTGTAGATCATTGGATGGGATGACATCATCTACCAAATACTTACTCGCGCCGGGAAGAACCAATCCTGCTAATCGGCTGATTACAATTAAAAAAAATCCAAGCAGCAGGTGTTTTCTACGGGGCCAGACGATCGTAGCAAATACTTTTTGAATACTGACCCGCTTTTCTATTGGTTTCTGTTTCATGTTGTAGACAGGCAAGTAATAAAGAATTTGTGGATTTGGTTCCCATGCAATAAAAAAGCCCGTCAAAATGACGGGCTTGAATTCTTATTAATTGAAAATCTTATTTGGTCTTGGGTAACACATTAGAAATCAGTGAAACCTTTTCAATAGGCTCAGAAGCATTGGAATAAATCCTCACGACAGAGTTCTGCTTTCCCATTTTTCCAGCTGAATTAAAGGAAACTTGAATCTCAGCTGATGCCCCGGGAGCGATAGGCTCTTTTGGCCAGCTCGGTACGGTACAACCACAAGTAGCGGCTACATTTGAGATTACCAATGGAGACTCACCAGTATTGGTCAATTCGAATGTGTGAGAAACTTTCTGACCTTGTACGATATCGCCAAAATCAATAGACTTTTCCTTGAAAGTGATCACAGCGCCAGATTCACTTTGTGCTTTGACTTGGATTACAAATAAGAAGGCAAATAAGCCAAGTAGCAAACCGAATTTTTTCATATCTCTCATTATTTTAATTATTCAAATATTCAACTTTTCAATAATAACTCAAAATCCAGACCAGTATAAGATCTGAGGCGCATTTTAACTTATTCTAACAGCCAGACATGCCCTTTTGTCAGCTTTTAGAAAAATTGCGGAGCAAAGTTCAGCAGGTAGAGTTCCTCCTTTGCACGGGTCACAGCCGTATATAGCCAGCGTATAAAATCACGATCAACCTGACCATCTGGTAAATATCCTTGATCCACAAATACTGCCTCCCACTGACCACCTTGGGCCTTATGACAGGTCAAAGCGTAAGCAAACTTAACCTGAAGTGCATTTAAATAAGGGTCTTTCCTGATCAATTCCGCTCGCTCAGCTTTACTTGCGACATCCGCATAGTCCTCCGAAACCTGATCGTAGAGCTTCCGGTATTCCTCGCGCGTCAATGCTGGTGCAGCGGAATACAGTGTGTCTAGTAGCACATTTGCTTCGAAATGAGGCTCATCTGGGTAATCCAAAAGCCTGAGCTCCAAAGTCGCAAAACGAAACCCATACAACTCCTCAAAACTTCTGATCTTCATGATTTCGGCCATGTCTCCATTTGCCAAAAAATTCACCCGGTCTGAATCAGTCATGTAAGTGTAGTTATTTTTGACTATCATCAGCAAGTCTCCCGTATCAATTTCATTTTCATAGAAAAAAATCATGCGCCGAATGTATTGATTGTACTGCACCGCATTTTTATTGGATCGGGTTACAATCACGGTGTTTTCTCTTCCAAATTTATCATATCCATAGCGCAGTCCATCTTCAAGCCGCTCGCCCGTCATTTTGAAAATATCTCTAAACCCGCCTGTTTTTAATTTGATCTGGGGGTCTTTCTCACCCAAAAGCTGCCTTAGTCCCGTTGCATTAAATAAAATACCGGATTCTTGGCGCTGACGCATCACCTCAGTCAACTCAATTTGGGAGGCATTCAGTCGAAATTGCCTTTGCAAATATCCAGACTCCAATGCAGGACTGTATTCACTTCCCACCGGAGGTAACTGTGCCGTATCCCCCACTAAAAGAAGACGATTGTTTTCCCCACTAAACACAAACCGAATCAGGTCCCCTAAAAGCGTTCCCGACATACCGCCGTCGTCAGATAGCATGGAGGACTCATCCACAATAAACACCGTGTCCTTGAAGTAATTTTTCTGAAGAATAAATCCAAAGCCCAAACCCGAAACTTCCTCTTTCGGCTTATATATAATCTTGTGGATAGTAAAGGCAGATCGTGAACTATACCCAGCCATTACTTTTGCAGCCCTACCGGTAGGAGCTAGCAAAAGCGACTTCATTTTGAGTCGCGGAAGCACTTTTACCAATGCAGAGACGAGGGTAGTCTTTCCGGTTCCGGCGTAGCCCCTTAGGATGAAGGTGGGCTTTTCCTCAGTCTCCTCTAGCAGGAATTCATCCATCCCAAGAAAAAATCGCTCCTGTCCCTCTGTTGGATCAAAGGGAAAATATTTTCTGATAAAACCCGACGGTCTCTGACCTAGCTGAGTATCTTTACCCATAGAGACGAAGGTAAATGAGAGAAGACAAAATAGGGCAAGAAATCGAATCGAAATTCGGAAATAAACTTCGAACGCGAGTAAACGGTGTATTGATCCGCGATGAAAAAATCCTGATGGTCCGACATAAAATGAGTGATCAGAGGGATTTTTGGTCAGTACCTGGAGGTGGGATGGACTTTGGGTCGGATGCTCCCAGCAACTTGAAGCGGGAGTTTATGGAGGAAACCGGATTGGAAATCGAAGTAGGCAAATTCTTGTGTGTGCATGAATTTTTGAAGCCCCCTTTACACGCTATAGAATTGTTTTTCGAAGTAGAAATGAACGGCGGAAAATTGCATTTAGGAATAGATCCCGAGCTCGAAAGCCAGAATCAAATCTTGAGCGAAATCGCATGGATGAGCTTAAAAGATCTTAAAAACGTACCTCAGGATTCTATTCATCAGGTATTTTGGGGAATAAAATCATTCCGAGAGATAGGATTGTGGAAAGGATATTTTAATTTTGGAAATAAATACCTAAAATAGCACGGCAAAAAAGAACCATCAACCTTACCCAGATTTTAAAACTCAAATCAAAATGAATCTAACCAAAGTCTTATCCTTCGTATTTCTTTTGGGTGCACTAGCACTTGGCTACCTTCTATGGAAAGGTGTCGATGATGTCGTAGAAGAAGAAAAAAGAATTGCTCTTGTAGAAGGTGCTATCATCGAAAAGCTTCAGATGCTTCGAGATGCCCAACTTGCTTACGAAGCCTCCAATGGAAAATATGCATCCACCTGGGACAGTCTTAAAACCTTTATCCAAGAAGGTGAAATTTTGTTAATCGAGCGTTCAGAAACAACCAAGTTGCTTGACTATGGAAAAGAAGAGACAACCGTCTCTTTCGATACTCTGGGGTCTGTTTCAGTAATCGACTCCTTATTCAACGAGCGTAAATTCCCTGATTTCGATCTTGATAAATTAGCAATAGTACCTGGTTCAGGAGGAAAGCAGTTTGAGTTTTTCGCAGATAAGATTGAGCGAAATAGCTACATGATCAGCGTATTTGAGATCAGAGACCCTGCTCCTATCAACCCAGAAAGAAGATTGAACAACAACGAGAAGGCTCTTCGTGTAGGATCCAGAACAGACGCCTCGACTGAAGGTAACTGGAAATAATCCAAGCGAAATTGGAAACCACTCTAAAAGTATTTAAAAGTGATAAGTTTGATGCGGGTGATACTGCGAGCTTATCACTTTTTTTATACCCTAGCTTTTTAGCAATTTTTGCGAAGGATCAGAATCAAGCCAATATTGGCATTCATTTTTATCCAAAATTTGATTGGAACTCTCTGGAGAAGCTCATCATAACCGATCCGTTACTGAAGATCGATGTACCGGCCAGGGTCTATCTTCATCAATCCGGATTCAGCTTAGTACCGGGGGTTTTGTATTCGAGCGAAAATGACAGAACCTACCTTGAATATGTACAGGAACTTCCTGATAAGTCTCATTTTTTCCACACAGCACTGGACAGCAATAATGTTCAGATCGTTACATTCATTGAGGAAAAGCTTAAGCGAAGCCTTCAGGCTCGGTTTACTGAAATTTCCTTTTATCATGGCTCCTGTTCTTTTCTGTCTTACCTCTTCAAAGAACGATTCAATCTGATCGGACAAGAAATACTTGTTAATCTTTTGGATGGTAAAATGTATCTAGCGGCCTTTACCGATCAAGAGCTTACTACCTTCAATATGTTTGAGATATCAAAGAAGGAAGACCTACTCAAGTATGTACAGATTCTAATCAAGCAATTGAATTTTAATCCAAAGCACGTTCGGGTTACGATCTATGGAGTGCATTCTAAGTCCGAAATCACAGAAGAATGGGCTCAAGAGTATTTCCATAATGTGCGGATTTTAACCCCTCATGCCAATCAGAACTACTCTCACGGATTCAAAAAAATAAAGGATTTGGGTCTGTTTGAGGTATATTGGCAATATCAATAAGGATCATCCATCCGTTTGGATCAAAAAACAGTCCTTTATAAGAAAGAAACACCCTTAAGATTTATTGAAAGTCTCAAAGGCTATTTGAGCAAAGAACATAACTTTTGCGAACGACAAACCCATGAAAAAAACAGCCATTTTCCCAGGATCTTTTGACCCCTACACCAAAGGACACCATGACATCGTCATGCGAAGCTTGGATATTTTTGATGAGGTGATTATTGGCATTGGGTATAATTCGACCAAGAAAAACCGCTATTTTGATATCGACCTGATGGTTAAAAAAATTGAGTCGGTGTACGAAGGTATGGATTCAGTGAAAGTAATTGTCTACAATGAGCTTACTTCAACGCTCGCCAAAAAGCATGGAGCTAATTTTCTGATTCGGGGACTTCGTAATACCACCGACTTTGAATATGAGAATACCATCTCTCAAATGAACCGCTATCTCAACGAGGACTTGGAGACAGTTTTCCTGATTACCTCCCCGCAGTATGCCGCTATCAGCTCCACCGTCATTCGGGAAGTGCATCGCTATGGAGGAGATGTGAGCGAGTTTTTGCCTTATCCTATTTAAAATTCCCCTTCAGCATTTGCTTGAAAAGCCAGCGCATGGATGGGTATGAATTGATTAGAGCTACTTTAGCCTCCTCGATTCCAAACCATCGAATGTCATCAATTCCCTCCTCTAATTGGGGAGTCATCTGACTGTCATCTGTACAGGACATCGTATACCAGTAGGTCTTTTTTAGGATGCTTTTCCGGTTTTGGGTGTAAGTATGCCAAGTATTACAGATATGACTTCCCATTTTGACCTTTATCCCACATTCTTCCTCGACTTCACGGAGCGCGCATTGCTCAGGAGTTTCGCCTTTATCGAATTTGCCTTTTGGAAAATCCCACTTCCCCAATCGATGGATCAGAAGTACCTTTTTGTCTTTTAAGACTATTCCTCCAGCAGCTCTGATCGTATAAAACCGGCTTTTGATAAAGCTCTTGAGATCTCCTTTTGCATCAGAAACCAACGTAATGGAATCCAATTCTCTCAGCTTCCGCGTTCTTAATTGATACAAAATTCGAATAACAAGATCGACCGATGGATCTTTGAATAAAATATCGTCCTGCCAGCGCTTAATTGGGGGTAATTCCTGGGAGTCAGAAAATACTCCCTCGAATTTTTCAGGATTGACTAATTGCTTGTAGCTGATTATATCCAGCGGTTTGTCATTAATAAAAATCCGCATAAAAGCACGGCAGGGTTTAATGGTTGTTTCTGAATGATAGTACGCATAGGCATCTTACCATTGCGTTAAGATTTTAAAAATGCAGATTTTTTATACCAAGACAAACATTCCTTTCGGGTTTCCTGTATTTTTGGGCTATGGAAATTTTATCGAATGAACTAGCAGCTGAAGTAGCCGATCAATTATTGAAAATTAAAGCGATTCGTCTTCAGCCCGAACAGCCCTTTACCTGGGCCTCAGGTTGGAAATCTCCGATCTATTGTGACAATCGGCTTTCCCTATCATTTCCGAAGGTCCGTAATCTGATTCGGGATGGTTTGACTCAATCCATACAGCATTTTTACCCTCAAGCCGAAGCGATAGCAGGTGTTGCAACTGCCGGTATTCCACAGGGGGCACTTTTAGCCAATGAGCTTGAAATCCCATTTCTCTATGTCCGATCCAAACCAAAAGGTCATGGAATGGAAAACATGATTGAAGGCCAAATTACCCCAGGCCAAAAAGTAGTGGTGGTAGAAGACCTTGTCTCTACCGGAGGAAGTTCCCTGAAAGCTGTTCAGGACCTGCGCAATGCAGGATTTGAAGTCTTAGGAATGGTAGCCATATTCAGCTATGGATTTCCGGTAGCAGCTGAGAATTTCGAGAAAGCAGGTGTCAAATTAGTGACGCTATGCGATTATGAGCATCTTTTGCCAAGAGCGGTTGCAAAATCCTACATTGACGAAAAGGCACTTCAGTCACTCGGAACTTGGAGAAAAGACCCATCTGCGTGGGGATAAAGGGATGACTAGGCTTTTTTTGTAAAAAGGCCTATTGACCCTCCCACCCAGTCTTTGTCTTTATTGAATTTGACCCCTATCATTTCGCCTCGACTCAGACGGACTAGGTTTCCTGCTAAAGTTGGTTTTTCGTCAGCCTCAGGCCAGATTGCTAAGATTCGAACCTCTACCTTTACCAATCCATCCGGTGCTTGGATTACAGGCTTATAGCTAACTTTCTTTTGTAGCATATACAAGCCTTTGTCTTGGACTGCCTCAATAGCAGCTTTAGTCACATTAAATATTACTCCTGCACCTGAGAAGGAAAATAAAGGCTTCAAAACGTAATTTTCAAGGTCCTCTGGTATTTCCTGAAGCTCACTCAGCAACGTAGACTCAATAAAATAAGGTCCATGAAGATGGGGAAGAATAAACTTTGAAATCCGCGTGTACCAATTGGGATGCCCGGCCCATTCTACCTCGAGCTCATCAGTGAAGCTGAACTCCATTTTCAGGTCTGGTCGAGCAAACAATTCGTCAAACACTACCCGATTGTAGATTCGCTTTATCTGAACTTCTTGGCCGTCTCGGTTTTTGTAAAAAAGCTGTTTCCCTTTTTTAATCACCTTGGTCACACAACAAGTGGCAATCCCAAGGTCTTTTTCACAGTAGGAAAAATCTATTTTCGTATTTTGTTTTTCAGGTTCAATTTCCAATAAAACCACTTCCTCCGGAGCATATTGACCTAAAATTGTACTTTTGAGCAAAGAAAGACAGCTATCTTCATCCAATCCTGAAAGATAGGGAGTCAAGCCTTCCAGCATCGGGTAGACTTTCTTCAGCTTTTGGAAGAGATTATGCTGAAAATTGAAAATTGAAGGAAACCCCTGTACCTCAATCAGCTTGGGAGTAAGCACTCCATCTTCCTCACATACCCCAAAGTCAATTGCCATAAACTGCGTATGAAGGTCCTCATTCGGAACTTCAATATTCAAATCAAGCGCCCTTTGGGTCAATTCTTTGAATTTTGGCTGCTTAATAAAAGTGACTAAGTCGTCGCAGGCCTGAAGTAACTTTTCCTTGAAATCATCAGGAATAAAGAAAGGCGTTTCTGCTACCCGAAAAGTAGGAATATATCCAAAATCATCTTGAATGGAGTCAAGAAGCTTTTGGTATTTTTGCGTCGAAAACTCAGCATTGAATTGCTTCCGATAGGTTTCAATCATCGAGCTTTAGATTAAAATTTTCTTTTTTCGATAGGTAGCGATAGCCTTTATACCCCTTTCCAAAAAGTTAGGGATCAAAACCTGATTGGTCCTAACGATTTTATCTTCATCTACCAAGTGCTCGATCATATCTCTAAACTTGGTTTTTCCTTTGACTGCGATGATTTTTTCTTTCACCTCCGGCTTTTTGAGGTGTTCCAAAAAAGAAATCGCATCTGCCTCCGGATGAAACTGGGTTCCTACGATCTCATCGGAAAAGCGAATACCCATCAATGCCCTTTCATATTCTACATGATTTCGAATCTTTTCTAAGGCGATGATTTTGGCACCCAGCTGCTTGAATTTTCGCTTTTCAGGACAAATAACTTGATAATCTCTGCTATCTACTGCCCAAAAGGGATTGTCCAAATTATAAAATAGTGGGTCCAACAAACCTTCCTCCGTCTTGTGGATGGTCATCACGCCAAAGGAAGTGGATTTTCTTTTATTGATATCTCCCAGCCCAAAGTGCTTACAGGCCATCTGAAACGAGTGACAGATCAGCAGCAAAAACTTCTTCTGATTATGGTTTTGGTTCCAAATCCACACCTGATCAAGAAAGTCGAAGTATTTCAATTCCCATTCACCATTTCCCTCCAGTGGACTACCTGGCCCTCCAGTTGAAATAAACAAGTCAAAATCCTGAACGTCCGGAACCTCTGATTTTCCCCGAACGTCAAAAACCCGAAAAGAAATATGTTTCTGAAAACGCCCAACTATCTCTTGTATACAACGCATACCCTGATTGGGCTCCCCGTCGTACATATCCAAAATAGCCAGATTGATTTTTGATTTTTCCACTGCGATTGAATTTTACGGGTCAAAGGTACGGCAAATACTCAAATACCTTCGGTAAATTTACCAGTGATATAGTCTACGACTTTTGCCAAGTCTCCAGTCTCACGATATACTGCCAATTGCTGATCAGCTCCTGTGCCCTTAGCTAGAATTTGATGAACGTATTCCACTTCCTTCCGGCTACCCAACTCATCTACCACATCATCAATAAAATCTAATAGCTCAGCGATCAACTCGATAGTTGGCACTTCTGATTTCTTACCAAAATCGATCAATTTGCCTTCAATCCCATTTCTTGCTGCACGGAATTTATTTTCTCGAATCAATGCGATCCGGTAAATATTAAAGCTTGTGTTGCTCATCAATAGCTTGTAAAGCTTGGCAACCACAGCTTGTATCAGCGCGACGATGCAGGTAGTCTCTTCTACCGTCAGACACATATCGCAGATTCGAAATTCGATGGTACTAAAAAACGGGTGCATACGGAGATCCCACCAGATTTTTTTGGGATTATCAATACAATTGGTCTTGACCAAAATCTCCAGATAATTGTCATAAGACTGAACCGAATCAAAGTATTCAGGAAGTCCTGTCCGCGGAAATTTGGCAAAAATCTTTGCTCGGAAAGCCTTAAAACCTGTATCTCTTCCCTCCCAAAATGGGGAATTGGTCGTCAGGGCATAAATATGGGGGAGAAAGTAGCAGGCCTGATTCATCAGCTGCAAGGCAGTTTCTCTATTTTCGATGCCGACGTGCACATGCAGACCAAAAATCAAATTGGATCGGGCAATATCTTTCAGCTCGTCCACGATATGATGATAGCGCGGCTCATCGGTGATTGCCTGGTCCTGCCACTTGGCAAAAGGATGAGTACTCGATGCTCCTACGATTAAGCCTTGCTTTCCGGCTAGCTCAGCAATTTTATTCCGTAGAAAAGCCACTTCCTTTCTGGCTTCCTGTACGTTTTGACAAATATTGGTACCAACTTCTACCACGGATTGATGCATCTCCGCCTTGACTTGCTCTCGGAGCTGAATCTTTCCTCCCTCCACAATCTTGGACATGTGTGAGCGAAGGTCCCTGGTGTCAGGGTCGATGATCTGGTACTCTTCTTCTACGCCGAGTGTAAACTTCGGTAGTTTTTTATTGGAGATACTCATAATCAAACAGTTAAATACTAAAAGCGCTTAGCCATCTCCACGGAGTTTTTGACAAAGGTTCCCCAAGTCAAATTCATTTTTCCAGGTTTTTGAGCTTTTGCGTAGCGAATCGCCATGTTGGCTGCCTCTTCTACTACCCATTCAAAATTTTCCTGACCTACCGAATTGACATCGGCATCAGGTGCTGGATTACCAAAGTCTATGGCATAAGGAATTCCATCCCTCACAGCGAATTCTACGGTATTGAAATCATAGCCTAGTCCTTTACATAAATCAATCGTATATTTTTTGACCTTAGCTAAAAGCTTTTTCGAGGACGGTGCCCTGTCCACCACGTAGCGAAGATGGTGCGGGTTTCGTGGTTCATATTCCATGATGCGAACCTCTTTCCCCCCAAGACAATAAACACGGAAATACTCATCAAATACAATTTCTTCTTGTAGCAACATCACGAGTTGACCGGTTTCAGGATGCTTCTGAAAAAACTCTTCTTTATTCTCAAGTCTATAGACATTCTTCCAACCTCCACCTGCATAGGGCTTCATGTAAGCAGGAAAGCCGATGTATTCAAACATGCCATCCCAATCGAGAGGAGCTGCTAGATTTCGAAAGGACTTGGAAGTAGTATCCGTGGGGTGCTCTGCCGAGGGCAATAATACCGTTTTTGGTAGTGGAACACCCAATTGGTCTGCCAGGGCATTATTGAAAAACTTGTCATCTGCACTCCACCAAAAAGGATTGTTGATTACGGCTGTACCTGTCAGGGCTGCATTTTTCAAATAGGCACGATAAAAAGGGACATCCTGAGATATTCGATCAATAATCACCGCATAATCGGAAAGCTCATTTTGGATCACCTTGTCAATTTTCACTGCCTCGGCAATAATCCCCTTCTCTGCTTTTTGATTCACTCGATCGATAAAAGCCTGAGGAAAAGTGTCTTCCATCCCGAAAAGTATTCCTATCTTCTTCATATTCTTATTGGATAAAATGGTTTAATCAAACTTAATTCTACTTAAATAGTGCGGAAACATCTCTTTCCAGACATCCCAATCATGTACTCGATTCTGCCTCACGTCCAGCCAATGCGGAACCCCTTTTCGGTTCAGGCAGTCGTCTAATTTCAGATTAGCATCAAAACAGATATCCCAATTAGAAGTCCCCAATACAATATCCATCCTCCAAAGCTCCTCATCATTCAATCCAGGGAGGTATTCCAAGGGGCTGTTATAATAAATGTCATCATGATTATATCCTTCCATGAAATTCCTAATATCGAAAGCCCCTGACATACTGAACATGTGGCTGACATAGCCGGGATGCCGGAAGGCAAAGTTGGCAGCATGATAGCCCCCAAAACTACAGCCTGCCACCACCACTTTTGCTACCGCGGTGTTCAATCGAATACGCTCCACGATCTCATGGCAGATCATTTTATCATAAGCCACATGATTTTGGATCCGCTGATGGGGATGGATGTTTCTATTATAAAAACTGTCGGCGTCATTACTTTCAGGACAAAAAACCTGAATCAAGCCCTGCTCAATATACCATTGGGCAGAACCGATCAAACCCATGTCTCGGTTTTCGTGGAAGGACCCTTTCGAGGTAGGAAAAACTACCACCGGATAGCCTGCATGTCCAAAAGTCAACATCTGAACCTCTCGATTGAGATGGGGAGAATACCATTTGAAATATTCCTCTTTCATAAAATTTCCCAAAAAGATTAATGGTCGTAAGTTTTGAAAAACTATTCAAAATATCTTGAAAAGCAAAGGATATTCTTCTTTACTCAAAAATTAAAAAATCAAAGCCTAGACCTAGAGGAAGATTGAGGAAAATATTTCTTAGAAAACAATAAACGAAAAATACCGAAGAGCACTATCCCAAGCATAATAGCCACGGCAATCCATTTGAAGGTCGTAGCAATGGAGGCTATTAGGGTAAGTACCTTAGAAGGCTCTGGAAAAATCTTCAATAGGCGTAATACCAATAGGTTTTCAATAAAATCAAAGGAAGCTACCAAAAAAGGAAGGAAGACAACTCGCTTCATCCCCATCAGCCTATATAGTAATCCTGAGAAAAAGACACTGTATACAATTAGATAAGGTAAATCAAGAAACCATATCCCCTTCCGATAAAGGTCTCTTGTATCCATATCCATTGCCGAAAGGGATTGCCAAGCTTCCGAGAATGTATAGGCAAACTTCAAATCCAGCGCATATTCCTTAGGCATAAAAAAGGAAAGCGATAAATTAAAGGCAATCATCATCAAGAAAAAGGCGATTAATGATCCCTTTTGAGATAAACTTCTAAAAGTTGATTCCATAAAAAAGCTTTAAAAGAATCCGAATTTACTCAATATCAATTAGTTAAAAAATTCTAAAAGGATTTTTTATCAGCCTTTTTGAAACCACTTAGAATACATTGGATAATTTCTAGCTGTTCGTTCGATGACTTCTTTCATCTCAGGACCTATTTCTTTGACTTTTTTGGCTGGCATACCTGCATAAATGGAATTTGCCTCTACCACTGTATTTGCCAAGACCACAGCACCCGCGGCAATCACTGCTCCAGAGTGCACAACAGCTCCATCCATGATGATCGCCCCCATTCCTACCAAAACCCGATCATGGATCGTACAGCCATGCACTATCGCATTATGAGCGATAGATACCTGATCGCCTATGTAGGTTCCGGCTTTTTGGTAGGTACAATGGATGACTACCCCATCTTGAATATTTGTTTGATTACCTATCCGGATCTCATGCACATCTCCTCGCACCACGGCATTAAACCAAACCGTGCATTCATCTCCCATGATGACATCACCGACAACAGTGGCATTCGGCGCTAGCCAGCATGACTCTCCGAAAATTGGCTTTTTACCGTTTAGCTCCATTATTAAGGCTTCCTGCATTGAGTTTTTGATTTTTGAACAAATTCAAAAAATTTTCCGAGAACCAGAACTTTTTGTATTAATTTTGGTTTCCGTGTATATACATCAAATTTGAAACTAATCACAAACCATTATGAAGTTATTTAAACAAACAGGCCTAATTCTTTCGGCTGCCCTTTTGACATTCGCCTGTGGCGGACCAAGTGAAACTGTAGAAACATCTGAAGCTAAGGAAGTAGCAGAAGCTACCGGACAGGCAATAAACCTTGACATGGACGCAACTACCATCTCTTGGAGAGGATACAAGCCCGCTGGTCAGCACTTTGGAAAAATCCCGGCTACCGAAGGTTCCTTGATGGTGACTGGTGATAAAATCACAGGTGGAAAATTCACATTTG
>LJXT01000022.1 GCA_001314815.1 Algoriphagus marincola HL-49 | reverse complement strand
CGATCTCTCCCCGCTCATTGGATCGAGTCAGGGAAATCAGCATCAAGTCCCGCTCTTGCCCCTGAAATCCATCTACGGTATCAATGGTAATCAAATCGGCAAAGGCTTTTAAGTTTGGAAAATCAAAGCTCTCAAAAATCAAGGAACGTAAGTAACGGACCTGTGCTGAATAGGGCGCAATCAAACCGATAGTCCAGCCATTTTCCTTGAATGTTGAAATTCCGATTCGCTTGATCAATTCATTCAAATATTTGCAGGCGAATAATGTTTCCTCAGGATTGAATGTGCTGAGACTTTCCTCCTCTTGCCGATCGGTATAAGCAGCGCCTGCCGTATCAATCCATTCCAAGATTGCTTCATATTCAAAGAAATGCTGCTTCGTGTTCTCAGCTGCCTGTAATTTCCCCTGATAGAAATACTCATTGGAAAAGCCCATGATTTCGGCTTTCATCCGGTATTGCACTTGGAGGAGTTCGGCCACTTGTGGCTTTCGCTGAATGACCTTTTCCATCAAAGTGATTGCCAATCCCTCTTTGGCTGCTTCATAGGATTTGATCGTGGGTGGGAGTTGCAAATGATCTCCTGCAAAGACCACCTTTTTTGCTTTCAAAATCGGAATCCAAGTGGCAGCTTCCAGTCCTTGTGCCGCTTCATCGATAAATACCACATCGAATATCATCCCCTTCAAGTAATTAGAAGAGGATCCGACCAAGGTACTGGCAAATACCTGCGTCTTTTGAAAAATATCAAAGGAAATATACTCCTCCAGATGCTTGGCAGCTTCGCGGATTCGCCCCACCTCATCAAACAGCATTTTCCGCTGTCGGCGTTCCTCCGGTCCAAAGCTTCGTTTGTATTGCTTGGCTAGTTTGAGGTAGTGATCGATGTCCTTTCGAAGCTTTTTCAAATCCCGGTATGACTCATGATTGGCGGTTTGTGCATCCATCGTCTGATTGAGAATTTTCTCCTCCACCCGTGCGGGATGGCCCAGTCTGAGTGTGGAAATCCCCACATCGGTCAACTTTTCGACCAGTAAATCCACTGCGGCATTACTCGGAGCGGAAACAAGAATAGACAATCTTGCATCCACTGCCTCTTGGATAGCCTGAATCAGTGTGGTCGTCTTACCTGTTCCCGGAGGGCCGTGGATGATCGCTACGTCTTTCGCATTGGCGATTTTTTCACAAGCTTTATTTTGGGAATCATTGAGCAATGGGCTATTTCCCCTTCTTTTTTCAGAAAAATTTGGTTTTTGATCTCCCAGCAAGATTTCCTTGAGTTCTTTCAATCGAAGATTTTCGGGAGAAATCACTTTTTTCAAAGCAAATTCCATTTCCCGATAGCTTGCCTCATCAAAAAGCAAATCTACCCCCAGACGACTGCTGTCCATCCATTCCGGCAACTCATCCGCCTGAAGAGTTACAATCATGCTGTCCTTTCTGACCTGATTGATCACGCCATTGATTCGATATTCTGAAGAGGCATAGCCTTCTTGAGTAGAGAAAAACGCCACGGATTTTCCGGACTGAAAGGCAGAGTTTTGATTGGAGTCCAGTCTTTCAATTTCCACTAAAAGCCTTTCTCCCATTCCGATTTTAGCCTTCTTGACCTGAATGGGATGCCAAGTAATGCCTTCCTTTTTCTTATCCGCTAGGGAGGTATTCAGAAACTTTTTCTTGTATTGAGCCAGATCTTCTTGCCATTCCTGCTTCAAAAGTTTCAGACCTTTTCTTAATTCCTCCGTGACTTTGTCCATCAATGCGTATTTTGTGGACGAAACTAATCAAAAGCTATAGAGTTTCCTTTTTTTACATCCCTCATGAATTTTCTAGCACATGCTTTTCTGTCCTTTGATCAAGAAAAAATTCTTGTTGGGAATTTTATCGCAGACTTTGTGAAAGGGAGACAAATCGAAAATTTTGAGGAGGAAATCAAGCGAGGCATATTTCTCCATCGCGAAATAGACCTGTTCACCGATTCTCACCCTTTAGTCAAAGCAGGGCAATCCTATCTTCGACCTAAATTTGGACACTATTCCACGGTCATTACAGACGTATTTTTCGATTATTTTTTGATCAAAAACTGGTCAGAATTTTCAGCTTCAACTGTTGAAGACTTTATCCAAAAAACCTACAATACCCTCGATGGTCACGAGGACATCTTTCCGGAGCGCTTTGCCAATATGTATTTTTGGATGAAAAAGGACAATTGGCTCCTGCACTATGGGGAAGTGGAAGGTATCCGGCGCTCACTGACCGGAATGGCCAAGCGCACCCGATTTGACTCCAAAATGGAGGAAGCCCATTTGGCCTTATTGGAATATGAACCTCAATTTCAAGTGATTTTCTTCGCTTTTTTCAAGGATTTGGAGACTTTTGCATTCGCAAAACTTCAGGAAATCAAAAAAACTCATGATCGTCATTAAACCCAAAGGCTCCACCTATTTTTCACTCGGACTGATAGTAGTCGCTTTATTGGCAGGTTTGATTTTCATTCTACGGGATTTTGCGTACAAAGGAAGTTTTGGACTATGGTTTTACCTGATAGCTGCCTCTTTGATCACCTTGGTTCTGCTGATGCTTCTGGTGAAAATGATGGCGGGCTTTCGGTTTATTACCGCTGGAAGAGATCAAATCATTGTCAAACTTCCGTTGCGAGGCTATCAAAAAGCCTATCCTATCACAGATATTTTGGCTTGGGAGGAGGAAGTGATTTTGGCCAACAAAAAAGAATTTCGCCAATTGACGGTGGCTTTCTCCGATCAGCAGTCCATCAGTGTATCCAACCACGAGCACGAAGCATACAGTGAACTGGTCAAATACCTTCGGAAAAAATCCGCCAAAAAAGAAGTGAAAAACAAAAAAGCCTGATTGCTCAGGCCTTGGATTATCGTTGATTTCGGAAATGCTTATCGTAAAGTTCAATACTTTCATTGATAATTCGGATCGCATCTTCTTTTCCTAAGAAGTCCTCCACTTTCACTTCCTTGTTTTCAAGCTTTTTGTAATCCTCAAAGAACCGGTGTACCTCCTTCATCAAATGCGGAGGAAGCTCATCGATGTCATTGATATAATTCACAGATTGGTCACCTGCAGCTACGGCGATGATTTTATCATCCGCTTCTCCTCCATCGACCATTCGCATCACTCCGATCACTTTTGCCTCCACCAAGCACATGGAAGGAATATCAATTTGAGAAATAATCAGGATATCCAAGGGGTCATGGTCCTCACAATAGGTCTGTGGAATAAATCCATAATTTGCCGGATAATGAACAGCGGAAAAGAGAACTCTATCGAGCATTAGCATTCCGGACTTTTTGTGTAGTTCGTATTTCCCTTTACTTCCTTTAGGGATTTCCACTACGCCCATTACCTGTTCGGGAGCGCCTTTACCGATGTTTACATCATGCCAAGGATTAATCATAATATGTGTTTTTTGTTGGAAAAAATTATCGCAACAAAGATAGGCTTTCATGGCCAAAAGGCCAGCAAGAATTACGAATTCAAAGAAGGAAGCACCACTCTGACCGTAGTTCCCTCATTTAAAATAGATTCTAACTCTACCTTTCCGCCCAATTGCTCCACTGCCTCTTTGACCATGTACAGGCCTAAACCAGTGCCTACATTTTGCTGCGTTGCGCGGGTGAAAAGATTAAATACTTCCGGATGATGACGGTCTTCGATGCCGATACCATTATCCTCGAGCATGACGATAGCTTCACCATCTCGCACATCTATCGTAAGTGCGATTCGCTTTTCTCCATGCTCGTTTTTCATAAACTGAACCGAATTGGAGAAGAGATTATTTAAAATCACTCGAATTTTAGAATCGTCTGAGAAAAAAGGTTCCTCCTGGCTCACCTGTAATTCTACATGAAAGTGTGTCAAATCAAACTTAGCTTTATAGGCTTCCATTTGTTGATTGACCACTTCCTTAAAATTGATATCGGTAATTTTGTGATCAATTTTAGTAGATCGATAAAAATCCAGCATTTTATAAATAAAGTCATCCAACTTGGTGGTAGCAGTATCGATCATATCAAAGAACTCTAAGACATGCGGATCTTTAATCTCCATTTTGGCCAACTTAGAAACGCCCGAAATACTCATCAAAGGCCCTCTAAGCTCATGGGAAAGACTGTAGACAAACTGGTTCATCTCTGAGTGGAGTTTCTCCAGTTTGATGTTTTTTTCCTTCAACTCTCTCCGCATGAAAAAGATGTCCGCAGCGTTTTTGATCGAATTTTTGATCTGCTCAATATTCCAAGGCTTATCTATAAAACGATAGACCTCACCTTTATTGATCGCATCGATGACGGAGGCAATATCTGAATAGCCTGTCAGCAAAATCCGCACAGGGTCCGGATTGATTT
This sequence comes from Algoriphagus marincola HL-49, assembly GCA_001314815.1. GTDB lineage: Bacteria > Bacteroidota > Bacteroidia > Cytophagales > Cyclobacteriaceae > Algoriphagus > Algoriphagus marincola_A. The sequence goes on along the minus strand of LJXT01000022.1, from coordinate 32,820 downwards.
CGATCATTTTCTCAAAAAATTCTGTACCTGTCATTCCCGGCATCCGCTGGTCAGCAATGACGACATGAATTTCTTCTTCCTGAACGATCTTTAATCCTTCGAAAGCATCGATGGCTGTAAAAATCTTAAAGTCTTTTCGAAGGGTAGCGCGGAACGATTTGAGGTTATTGTCCTCGTCGTCGATATAAAGTACCCGAATATTACTGCTATTCATTCTTGCTGTTACTTTGGTGGGTGGGTAGCGTAATGATAAAAGTTGTCCCCTGACCGACTTCGGTATTTACCTCCATCGTGCCCTTATGGTTCTCAATAATAGAATAAACTATTGAAAGCCCCAAACCTGTACCTCTCCCTACCGACTTGGTGGTAAAAAACGGTTCAAAAATACGTTCCTTCACATGCTCAGGCATACCCGGTCCGTTGTCTTCGATTTCCACTACCACGGAATCCCCCAATGAGCGGGTGCGTATTTCAATTTTGGGATCTTTGATCGTGTCAAGATGATCACTTAAGGCATGAACGGCATTATTGATGATGTTCATAAATACTTGATTGACCTTTCCGGCGAGGCATTCGACCATTGGAAGCTCTCCAAAATCCCGCACAATGCGAATTTTGCCTGGAATAGAACTATTGAGAAGGATGATGGTACTATTGATACCATCGTGGAGATCCACTTTTTTGACATCCTGCTCATCCACACGAGAAAAGAGTCGAAGCCCTTTGACTATTTCAACCGTACGTTTTGCCCCTTCTTCCATCCCTTTCAGCAATTGATCTACTTCCTCAAGCACATAATTAAGCTCAAGCTCCTCTTCCAAATCGGCTGCCTTCTTTTTAGACTCAGGAGCGAATTCCGATTCTCCGGTTGTTCGGTAAAAATCAATTACCTCCATAATGTCTTTTATATCCCGCTTGAGGGGCGTGATGTTAGAACTCACGAAATTGATTGGGTTATTGATCTCATGGGCAATACCTGCAGTAAGCTGACCTAGAGAGGCCATCTTCTCCTGACTGACCAATTGACTTTGGGTGCTCTGCAAGTTTCTCAAAGCTTGCTCTAATTCATCTGTACGAACCCTGACTTTTTCTTCCAAAAGGGAATTTTGCTCCCGGACTAGTTCTTCATTTTGCTTCAAGACTTTCAGTCGCTCGGCCTGTTCTTCTTCCTTCTCTTTCTTAAGGATATTGATTTTGTCTGCCAAAGCGAAGGATAGTAATACCACTTCTAATGCAGAGCCCAAAGGCATGATATATGCAGTCAGATCATTTGTCGGGATAATACCCATTTCGCTCAAAACGAATAGGAAGATACCGAGCATAAAAACAGACCAAGCCAACAAATAATAGCGTGCGGGACGATAGCCTAATTTTAAAATTGAAAATGCGACAAGCAATACAAAAATTACCACTATGGACTGCGTAACCAATAAAGTCTGATAACTAACAGTAATGGAAAAGAAGAATGCATTGACTAGGATAAAGGCATACACTAGGTATATAAAATAAAATCCTCTGTCCAGCTTTGGAACAAACTTATCGGTAGATAGAAAGACTCTTAGGAACCAAATACCCACAATACTTACCAAGGATGAAAAAATAACTCCAGCCCTTAAATTAATCCAGATAAAATTAGGCCAAAGTATTTCTTGTGTATAACCCAATATGGAGGATTGAGCAAACCAGACTAATACCGTATGGATTACATAAATTAGATATAACTTATCCCTAACTGATAAAAATAAAAATAAATTATAAAAGAATAAACCAACAATTACCCCGGTAAAAATCCCAAATAAGATGTTTTCTCTATTAATTAGCCTTTCAAGAAATTCTCTTGATGCTACTGATGAAGTTATAATCTTTTTGTTGACGCTATTTACTTTGAGATATAAATCAATATGCCCCGCATTTGGAACATCAACTTTGAATATGATAGATTTTGATGGAATAGACCTCCTGGTAAAATCAACCAATCGACCGCCTAGGTATGAGTCAAGAACTTTTCCATCTTGAACCACAAATAGCTCCAAGCTGTCCAGAGAAGGATTGTTTATGTAAAGGTACTTCTCGAGATTTTCTCCCTGATTTTCTACTTGGTACTTAAGCCATATTACGTTATTATTAATTCCAAAATTTTTATTTTCATTATCAAGCAAGGAGAAATCATCTCGATTGACCACGTTTTCTATGGACAAATCTTCATCTGACTCTAAAATCAAATATTCATAACGATCCAAATAAACACTCTCACCAGTTATTTTAATCGGATTTTGAGCAAAAAGTAAGAGTAGTGAAGAAATAATAGTAAACAACATAAATTATCTCCAATTAGGACTTTTAATTTTCAATTGATAAGTAATCTCTACCGGTCCCTTGAGAGTTTCCTCCATTCTTGTACACTCAAGGTTCTTTCTTAGATCTAAAATAAAATCCCGCTCCACCGGAAGGGCATGAGGTAAATTTTTCACATCTCTCAGAATAGCCAATGTTGCTACCAAGTCTAGTTTTGGGTAAAAAAAAGTTCCACTATTCCCGATCCCTTCTTCTATTTCAAATCCTTTTTGAAGAGTAGGTTTGAGTGTATATTCTGCACATAGCGCAAAAAGTGTAGGAACTTGTAATTGCTCCGCTATAACAAGCGAGGTCCTTGATAGAAAAATTGCCCCTATTCCATAACCCGAAATCGCGCGACTATTCCATAACCCCCCAATCTCCCCCGTACCTGCATTTCTATACTTGGCTACAAGATCAAAAATTCTTGAATCTACGGGTGCAATCGCACCTTCCAAAGGAAGAGGATATTCCTCTGAGGCTATATGTATTCGAAGGCCGCTAACGACATTTCCTGTGGAGTTCTCATGAACAGTTACTACAAAGACATATGGGTTATACTTCCAGTCGTTATTAGAAGAAGTTACTTTGGTTACTCCATACTCCTTCAGCACATTTGCATGACCCTCGATGAATTGATCACATATTTCTGGTTCATCGATAGCCCTGAAGGCTTTGAATGTAAACATTATTGCTGCATGATTAAGGTCTCTCTTACATCGCGGCGATAGGAACGCATGCTTGGTTCCCCTGCGAAATTTAGCCTAAACATAAAAATTTCCTCCATTCCATTTTCGATCTGGAATAATTTTCTGAGAGTTTCATGGTGTTTTTTGATAATTTGCTCTTCCTTCTCAGTAAAGCCATGATCCCTCTCGCGATTCACTCTGTGAAAAATAAAAAGCGAAGCGGTAACGGGCTGAAAACTCATCCCCATCATATTAGATTTTACCCAAATTCGCTGTAGTATTCTACCAGCTTCCAAAACAGAGGAGGCTGTATATTTTTTGCTTTGCAAAAGGAAAATAGCAGAACTTGCCATCAAGGTCGAATGACTGATTTTAGTCAAGCCATAGCCCATCAAAAACTTTCTGAAGAACTTCACTGTGCGAGGATCCCGAAGCAAGCCCATTGCAGCTTTCTCTGTCCCTGAAAGTTCCAAAGTGGCTATATCTATTCCGTCACTGCTCTCTTTTGCCTCTTTGTCATTCCACCTTAGTTCATGAATGAAATCCTGCAAACCCTGCTGATGAAACAACCTCATCCTATCCATTCCACCCAAGATCTCTGAAAGCCTCTCTAGTTCCTGTTCCTCTTCCAGATAATCCAACTTCAGACCTTCTGATTGTATCAGATCAAAAACCATCTGAATTTGTTCTGGAGTCAGATTTTCCTTTTTAGTGTTTTTTCGATTTGTACATCTAATTTTTACCCCTTCGTACAAATCAAGGTGAGGAATATCAATACTTTTATTTTGTTTGCTGACGAACCTGATGCTAGCTATCAGATCATCTTCAAAGCTTTGGACTTGATCAATTATATCAACCTCAAAACCATGCTTTCCACAGTAAATCCTCAAATTTTCAAGGGCGGAACCAAAAGCGATCAATGAGCCAGTACCCTTGTAATCCAAAAGCGAATGACTTCGCTCTCTATCGTGGAAAAGGTGCAAAACTCCTTTTTGATCCATCACCCAAACCCAGGGTTGAATATTTCCTCCGGAAGGCGCCAAATTGGCGAAAGAGAGCATTTCAAAAAGCTCTCCCTCTGATGGCTTGTACCCTGAAGGAAGGATATTATTGGGTAAAGAGGCTAAGAAATCACGGTTTTTGACAGGTATTGATTGATATGGAGCAGCATCCTCAGTCATTTCTATTTGGACAAGTTCATCTAAGTCCACATAGAATCTTCCCGATTTCACTTCATCTTCAAGGAGAAGTTTTCGACCGACATGTGCGACTGAAGCTCCACCTAAGAAAACTGCTGAAGCTAATTGTGGCCAACTGGAAATGGTCTGTCCTACTTCCAAAAGAGATGCTTTCATCCGGGGAGAAAGTGTCTCAATCCCGGTAATTTTCAATCCTATGCCTACTTTTTGCTGATTACTGAGTCCCTTGAGAGAACCCATTTCTATATTCCCCATCATCCCATGGAAAATAGGCCTGTCAGGCTCCAAATCGAAACGCTCAATGTCTAGCATACCTCTATCTGAGGTTTCCATCAGAACAGGAATTTTCTTTGCACGAGCTTTCTCCCTGAGGAGAACTTTCACATCCAAGCTATCGCATTCGTCGATGAGCAAATCGAGTCCACCATCTGAATCCAAAAAGTCGTCAACATTTTCTTCTGTTATTCCCTCCCTATAAAGTGTAAGCTTTAGGTAAGGATCTATCTCAGATATCGCTCTTGCCGCGATCACTACTTTTTCCTGACCCAAACTAGTCAAACTAGCATTGATCCGATTGAGATTACTGAGCTCCAGTGTATCAAAATCTGCAAGACGCATCTCCCCACAACTTCTCTCAAGAGCCATAGCAATCGCGACACTTTGCCCTACTGAAAGCCCGACAATTCCAATTTTCTTTGTTCCAAGTTCGGATTGTTCTTCCGGAGTGATTTTGTAATTATTCCTAACCGTCCTGATCTTAATGAAATCCTCTTCTTCCAATAAGTGGACAATTGTATTTTTCCAAAGATAGTAAACCCAGTTACCAAAATCATCCTTAATCCTATCTCTAAAAAAGTTTTCAACCTCGAGATCCAGTTCGATTTCTGTAAAAGTTCGAGTTGGACTATTCGCCTTTACCAAATCTTTCACTTGGCAGTCAATTTGATCAACTACCTGAATATGAGGAGCATCCAACAACTCTATAAGTTGTTCTTTATGAGAAGAAATCCTTGGATCAAGGATGATAGGATAGGCCCACGTTTCCAGATCTATTTTGGGTGAATATAGCATGAAATAGGCGTAAATAGGGTAATGTGCTTTGTAAAGTTAGTTTTTGATTTTAATTCTCAAATATATTTTTAAATTATTTTTTTATAAATCATATAATTAGTCACTATAATTAATAAAAACGCATTTTGTTTTTATTTTGAATTTTAGCTTTTCGAAAAAAGTATATAATCAAGCATTCTCATTCTCTGCAGGTTATTGACAAGCTTGATGAAAAATGAATTCTGGCATACTGAAGAAATTCAGGAATAGTAGAAAATCCAGATCACTTTGTTTGTTTTTGATCGAAAAAAACAATTATTTCGGTTTCAAATATCTGGACCCAAATCGGGTGTAAAATGGAAGAAACCAAAAAAGACGAAAAAATCCGGATTTTATACGTAGACGATGAGGAAAACAACCTCCAAGCGTTTCGAGCTACATTTAGAAGGGACTACAAAATTTTCATTGCCATTTCAGGAGAAGAGGGAAGAAAAATCCTAGAACAGGAAGATATTGAAATCATCATTACTGATCAACGGATGCCTGAAGAAACAGGAGTGGAATTTCTGGAGTCTATCATCCCTCATTATCCAAGCCCGATAAGAATTCTATTAACCGGATACACTGATATACAAGCGGTAATTGATGCCATCAACAAAGGTCAAGTTTACCACTACCTCACCAAGCCCTGGGAGGAAGACTACCTAAGAACTGTCATCAAAAATGCCTACGAAGTCTTTTCTCTTCGCAGGGAAAATGAGCGTCTCACCCAAGCACTAATTAAGGCAAATGAGCAACTGGAGTTTCTTTTAAGGCAAAATCTCCTCAGCTAATCAATACCTCGCTGCTAGTAGTAGTTGTAATTCCTTATGAGTGAGATCAAACCTTTTGGCTAAATAAGCATTGGTCAAGCTACCTCGGTAGGTATACACTCCTCTCAGAAACCATCGATAATTAAAAATCATTTCTTCAGCCCCGCCTAGGTCTGCCATTTGTAAGACAATTGGCGTGAAAATATTCGATAAAGAATATGAGGCTGTACGGGAAACCCTTGAAGCAATATTTGGCACACAGTAATGAGTCACATCATGTATCTGATACGTAGGATCTTCATGCGTAGTCATCTTTGAAGTTTCAAAGCATCCGCCTTGATCAATACCCACATCGATGATAATGCTTCCATGCATCATATTAGCCACCATTTCCTCACTGACCACGATTTTATTTCTGCCTTTCTCAGCTCTGAGAGCACCGATGACTACATCAGCTTCAGAAAGTGCTTGAGTCAGTGTCAAGTTGTCAATTGTTGAGGTGTAAATCTGCTGGCCAAGAAGCTGCTTCAAGCGTCGAAGCTTGTAGATATGATTATCAAAAACCTTGATATTGGCCCCTAGTCCTAAGGCGGTTCGTGCCGCATATTCTGCCACGGTTCCCGCTCCGATAATCACCACTTGAGTGGGCGGCACTCCTGTGACACCACCGAGAATAAGCCCTTTACCGTCATTTACACTCGAAAGGTATTCCGCTGCAATCAGCATTACCGTACTTCCGGCAATTTCTGACATAGCCCTGACTACTGGCATCCCTCCTACCTTATCTTCCAGATACTCAAAGGCAATCGCCGTGATCTTCCTGGCATTTAATGCCTCGATAAATTCTTTGTTTTGTCTGGAAATCTGCAACGCTGAAATCAAGCAAGCCCCTAGACTCATCTGCTCTATTTCCTCCAAATCGGGCGCATCAACTTTCAAAACCAACTGAGCCTGTAAAGCCTCCTTGGAAGAATAAACCACTTTGGCACCAGCATCAGAATAATCTTGATCTGTGAATTTGGAAGCTTTCCCCGCACCAGTCTCAATAATGACTTGAAGCCCATTATTACTCAGAAGACCTACCGCCTCAGGGGTCAAAAGCACCCTTCTTTCCTCGGAGGACCTTTCTTTTGGCAGACCAATCGTGATCTGATTTTTCCTTTTCTGTACAGCTGCAGGTGCTTCTTTTGGTATCAATCCCACGGCTGCTATTTCTTTGATTTCGCTAGGCATTCTGGAAATGTTCTAGGGTTATTTTTCGGGTTTGTGTATCTAGATAAGCTATTTCTATCAAGAAAAGCTCATCTGGAAGGTATGGAGCAATCTTTTCTGGCCATTCTATCCAGCAAATATTGCCACTATAAAAATACTCTTCTATTCCGATATCCAAGACTTCATCGGGATCTTCTATTCGGTAAAAGTCAAAATGGTAAATTTCCTCTCCGGTATTTCTTTCATAATGATTGACAAGACCAAATGTCGGACTACTTATCGGATCAACGACATTTAGCTGCTTAGCGATACTCTTGACAAGAGTCGTTTTTCCAGCCCCCATTTCACCTTTGAATACCCAAATTCGTTCCACTCCTGCCTTGTCTATCACCCAAGAGGCGATGTCATCAAGCTGGTCTATTCCGTAAATTTTTGTGTCCAAATCTGAATTATTTTGATTTGAGATAGACAATCGGGACAATCATTTCTTCCAGAGAAATCCCTCCATGCTGAAAGGTGTCCTTGTAAAAATTGACATAATAATTGTAATTATTGGGATAGGCAAAGAAATAATCCTCCACAGCGAATACATAAGCACTCGAAACATTCAATTTGGGTAGTTTGGCTTCTTCAGGCTTCGAAACCTCAAAAACTTTCCCGGGCTCATAATTTAGGTTTTTACCCTGCTTGTATCTGAGGTTGGTCGTGACGTTTTTATCGCCGATGATTCGATAGGGCTTGTTGACCCGCTTGGTCCCGTGATCAGTGGTGATAATTACATCAGCTCCCGCTTGCTGAATTTTTTTTAGCATCTCAAAAAGTGTCGAGTGCTCAAACCAGCTTTTGGTAAGTGATCGATAGGCGGATTCATCAGGAGCAAGTTCACGAATCATCTTCATATCCGTCCGCGCATGAGAGACCATATCAACAAAATTATATACCAGGACATTTAGCTCATTTTGCAACATGGTATGAAACTGATCGACGGCACTTCTACCATGAGCAGCCTGCAGAATTTTGGTGTAGGAAAATCTTATTTTTTGCCGATTTTTTTCCAGATTGATCCTAATCCACTCTTCTTCAAAGTTATTTTTGCCTTCATCTGTATCTTCATTTTCCCAATATTGAGGGTAAAATCTAGCCATATCCAAAGGCATCATCCCACTGAATAGAGCATTTCTGGCAAAAGCAGTGGTCGTTGGTAGGATACTGTAATAGGTTTCCTTCTCAGCAATGGAAAAATAAGGAGTAAGTAGGGATTCCATATCTTCCCACTGATCCAGTCTGAGATTGTCAATGACTATGAAAAATAGCGGTTTGCCACCTTGAATTCTTGGGAAAACCTTTTTTCTCATCACATTCGGAGAAATCAAGGGCTTTTCCTGATTTTTTTCTTCCATCCATGACAGGTAGGACTCTTTGATAAAGCGGGCAAAATTGGCATCTGCTTCTGACTTTTGAGTCTCTAGGACTTCTTTCATGCTTTTATTCTCAGTCTCGTCGATTTGGAGCTCCCAATAGGTCAACTTGGTATAAATATTAGCCCAGTCTTCATGATCAACTGCATCTCCAACTGCCATGGAAATATTCATAAAATCCTGCTGATAATTCATCGTAGTCTTCTGATCGATCAGCTGACGATTTTGAAGGATTTTCTTTACTGAAAGCCAAATTTGACTTGGATTAAGGGGCTTGATCAGGTAGTCAGCGATCTTCCCTCCTATCGCATCATTCATAATATGCTCTTCTTCGCTCTTGGTGATCATCACCACCGGAATCTGGGGCTTGATCTGCTTGATCTGCTGCAGTGTCTCCAATCCGGTCATTCCTGGCATCATCTCATCTAAAAAAACTACATCAAACATCCCTTTTTCGATTTCTTCAATAGCATCTACACCCGAATTGACCGTGGTGATCTGATAACCTTTCTGTTCTAGAAAAAGAATATGGGGTTTGAGCAGGTCGATTTCATCATCTGCCCAGAGGATGGAGGCATTTTGGTTCATAGTGTTGTCCGATTCTTTTAAAATTATAATTACTTTTGGGTAAACAAAACAGGCCTCCTTGAAAAGCCAGAAAATACTCAATGATCCCGTTTATGGTTTTATTACAATTCCAAGTGAATTGATTTTTGAGATCATTGACCACCCATACTTTCAGAGATTACGCCGGATCAAGCAATTGGGTTTGACTGATTTTGTCTATCCCGGTGCTTTACATACGCGATTCCACCATGCATTGGGTGCCATGCATCTCATGCATGTGACGCTAGACCATCTCCGAACCAAAGGTATTGAAATATCCGACGAGGAATTTGAAGCCACTTTGATTGCGATTTTGCTGCATGATATCGGTCATGGACCGTTTTCGCATGCTTTGGAATACAGCCTTCTCCGATCTATTCCCCACGAAAAGCTTTCGATTTTGATAATCGAAATGCTCAATCGAGAATTAGGAGGAAGACTTGATCTCACTTTGAAAATTTTCAAAAATCAATATGAGCGAAAGTTCTTCCATCAGCTGGTTTCCAGCCAGTTGGACATTGATCGATTAGACTATTTGCAGCGGGATTGTTTTTTTACTGGCGTATCCGAAGGGACTATCGGCGCTGATCGGATCATCAAAATGATGGATGTCAAAAATGACAAGATAGTCATCGAAGAAAAAGGGATTTATTCCATCGAAAACTTTCTGAGTGCCCGTCGACTGATGTACTGGCAGGTCTATCTGCACAAGACGACAGTCTGCGCTGAAAAAATGCTTATCAACCTGATTCAGCGAGCAAAGGACTTAAAGGCAGAGGACAAAATCTTTGGGATCACAGATGAATTTGACTTTTTGCTTGGTCACAAAATCACTGAATCAGACTTCCAGACTAATCCGGAATTGCTACGGATCTTTCTAGAGCTTGATGATTTGGATATTTGGGGAGCAATCAAACTATGGAAAAACTCCCCTGACTATGTTTTGGCGAATATTTCCAGGATGTTTTTGACCAGAAATCTTTTCAAGATCCAGCTTTCCAATACCCCCTTCAAAAAAGAAGAGATCGGAGCCCTTGAAGAAAAGACCTTAAAAAAACTTAAAATACCCAAAGAACATCTATCATATTTTTTCTCGGCTGGTACTTTGAGTAATTATGGATATCTAGCCAAGGATAGGATTTCGATCCTGACGAAAAAAGGAAAAGTGGTTGATGTAGCCGATGCTGCTGACTTGCCAAATATTCAAATCATGAGCAAAATAGTTGAGAAGCATTACGTTTGTAAGGCTAAAACCCTAATTTTAAAACCCTAAAACAACCACGCTTTATGGAATTTACGCTTGGGCAGCTAGCCGAACTTCTCCAAGGCACCGTCGAGGGAGACCCTCAAATAAAAGTCAATAGACTGGATAAAATTCAGGAAGGTAAGGCAGGAGGGGTAAGCTTTTTAGCCAATGAAAAATATGAGGCTTTTTTATACGAAACTGAGGCTACTGCTGTAATTGTCTCTCAAAATTTCACTCCCAAAAAACCCTATAAAACGAATCTCATCCGAGTAAAAGACGCTTACTCAAGTTTTACCCAAATCCTCGAAACCTACGCTCAGTTTACCAAAAACTCCCAGTCGGGTGTGGAAGAGCCGAGCTATATGGATCCAAGCAGTCAAATCGGGGACGGTCACTACAGAGGGGCTTTTTCCTACATCGGTAAAAAGTGTCAAATCGGAAATGGGGTAAAAATTCATCCTCACGCATATATTGGCAACCAAGTCACAATTGGAGATAATTGCATCATACATCCTGGTGCCAAAATTTGCGATGGTTCGGTATTAGGCAATCATTGCGAGATTCATCCGGGTGCTGTAGTTGGTTCGGAAGGTTTTGGTTTTGCTCCTCAAGAAGATGGAAGCTACAAAGCCATCCCTCAAATCGGCAACGTAATTTTAGAAGATCATGTAAGCATAGGAGCCAATACGACCGTAGACTGCGCCACAATGGGCTCTACCATGATCCAAAAAGGAGCTAAAATCGACAACTTAGTCCAAATTGCTCATAATGTAATCATTGGCGAAAATACGGTCGTCGCCGCACAGGCTGGTATTTCCGGCTCTACAGAAATTGGAAAAAACTCAGTCCTCGCAGGCAAGGCAGGTATTGTGGGGCACATAAAGATTGCCGAAAAGACCACCATCGGCGCCAATACAGGCGTAAGTAAGTCAATCAAAAAGCCTGGACAGACAGTCTTTGGGTACATGGGAATGGACATGAAGCAGTTTCTTAAGTCCTATTCTCTCTTCAAAAATCTTGAAGAGCTGGAGAAGAGAATCAAAGAACTCGAAAAAAAGGCTTAATTTTGCGCCCCGAAGCTATCTAACTGCTTAACCAACACGATGAAAGTAAAACAACATACCATAAAGAAGCAAGTAGAACTGTCAGGAGTGGGACTTCACACAGGGGTCATCTCCAACATGACCTTTTTACCTGCTCCTCCCAATCACGGAATCAAGTTTCAAAGAATAGATCTGGAAGGTCGACCTACAGTGGATGCTGACTGTGACCTGGTGGTGGATGTTTCCCGAGGCACCACTTTGGAGCAAAACGGAGCTAGGGTTTACACGGTAGAGCACGTGCTGGCAGCTCTTGTAGGATTGGAAGTTGACAATGTATTGATCCAATTGGACGGTCCCGAACCTCCAATTATGGATGGCTCTTCCATCCAATTCATCGAAGTCCTGGAAGATGCAGGATTTGAGGAGCAAAATGCGTTGAGAAGATTCTTCGAGGTACAAGAAAGCATTCAGTATAAAGACGCCTCCCGCGAGGTGGAAATGGTAGCCTTACCGACAGATAATTACCGAGTAACTGTCATGGTGGACTACAATTCACCTGTTTTAGGAAGCCAACATGCCTCCATCACGGATATCAGTCAATTCAAATCTGAAATTGCTTCCTGCAGGACTTTTTGTTTTTTGCATGAGCTGGAAATGCTCTACAACTCTAACCTAATTAAAGGTGGAGATTTGAATAACGCCATCGTAGTGGTAGATCGAGTCGTAGAGAAAGATGAGTTGCAGCATCTGGCGAAGATGTTTAACAAGCAACATGTGGAAGTCAAAAAAGAGGGGATTCTAAACAATGTGGACCTTCGTTATAAAAATGAACCTGCCAGACACAAGCTTCTGGATGTAGTTGGTGACCTTGCCTTGGTAGGAAGACCACTGAAAGCCCAAATTTTAGCTGCCAGACCTGGGCATGCTGCCAATGTGGCTTTTGCAAAAAAAATCAAAAGGGCCATGGAAAAGGCATCCTCTTCCCATATCCCTTACTATGACCCCAAGCTTCCGCCGGTGATGGATATCAATCAAATCAGCAATATCCTTCCGCACAGATATCCATTTCAGCTACTAGATAAAGTAATCTATCTGGATGACACAGTGGTAGCCGGTGTAAAGAATGTGACTATGAATGAGCCATTCTTTCTAGGCCATTTTCCAGGAAACCCCGTGATGCCGGGAGTATTGCAGGTAGAAGCCATGGCTCAGACTGGCGGGATTCTGGTTCTAAGCACCGTAGACGATCCAGAAAATTACTGGACTTATTTCTTGGGAATAGAAAGTTGCAAATTCCGAAAGATGGTTCTTCCGGGAGATACACTTATATTCAAATGTGAATTGCTTGCACCTATTCGAAGAGGAATCGCTAAAATGAGAGGAGAAGCCTACGTCGGAAACACACTCGTCTGCGAGGCAGTAATGACAGCAAGTATAACTCGTAAAGAATCATGATCAGTCCAATGGCCCACATAGATCCCAAGTCAACTATTGGGAAGAATGTACAAATCGACCCTTTCACGATGATTCATGAGAATGTCGAGATAGGTGAAGGTACTTGGATTGGTCCAAACGTCACTATTTTTCCTGGAGCAAGAATCGGCAAAAACTGTAAAATTTTTCCTGGAGCTGTTATCGCGGGCATTCCTCAAGATCTCAAGTTTCAAGGTGAAGAGTCTACGGTTGTCATTGGAGATAATACGACCATCCGAGAATGTGTCACTATAAGCAGAGGGACTGTAGACAAGCAAACCACAGTCATTGGAAGCAATTGTCTACTAATGGCTTACGTCCATGTGGCTCATGACTGTGTGATTGGAAGTCACGTAATCATCGCCAACTCTGTGCAAATTGCTGGTCATGTGTCTATCGACGACTGGGCTATTGTGGGTGGTTCTAGCGCTATCCACCAATTTGTCAAAATCGGCATGCATTCAATGATCTCTGGCGGATCTTTGGTACGAAAAGATGTACCCCCTTTTACCAAAGCAGCGAGAGAACCTCTCTCCTATGCCGGCGTCAATTCTTTAGGATTGAGAAGAAGAGGCTTTTCATCTGAGTCAATTGCTCATATTCAGGAGGTTTATCGGTTCCTTTTCCTTAATAGCATGAATAATTCAAGAGCTCTGGAGGAAATTGAAATTAACCTACCTGCAACCAAAGAACGGGATGAAATTCTGAATTTCATCAGGTCCTCCGAGCGAGGAGTCATGAAGGGTTACATCCATTAAGCATGCTTGAAATAGGTGTAGAGAAAGCATCAAAGCGCTTCCAATACGAATGGATATTCAAAGAATTATCCCTACTTCTGAAGCCAAAGGATCAGTTGGCTATTACCGGAAGTAACGGTTCTGGAAAGTCTACCCTTCTCAAATGCCTTACTGGATCTATCCCGCTAACTTCAGGTAAAATCAACTTCAATTTTGCAGGCAAAAATGTAGATGAAGGGGATTGGTTTCGATACCTTAGTATAGCAGCCCCCTATTTGGAGCTACCAGAGGAGTTCACCCTTGAAGAGCTAATTCAATTTCACTTCCGCTTCAAACAGCCTATCGATGGCATGATGCCTGAGGAAATCATCAGGCTTGCTTATTTGGAAGAGCATAGCCAAAAAATGGTTTCTCAATTCAGCTCTGGGATGAAACAACGCCTGAAGTTGATCTTGGCTATGATATCGGATGTAGGTATAGTCTTTTTAGACGAACCAACCTCCAATTTAGATATCAGAGGAATCGACTGGTATCGGGAAATGATTAAAAAATTTCAGGGTGATAAAATCCTTGTAATCTGCTCAAACGAGCCTCGCGAATTTGATTTTTGCGAACAAAAACTAGTCTTAGAGAATTATAAATGAGACCTAGCTTTGAACTTAGACAGATATGGCTAATTTTAAAGTTCTAATTTAAAATCAGTATGAACAGAAATCTTTCCTCTCTTTTCGCTTTGATGCTTCTGGTGATTTTTTCATCAGCTTGTGGTGGTGATGATCCTACACCGCAACCGCCTCAGAAAACCCCTGAAGAATTGGCAATCGAAGCCCTTACGGGTACTGGTACTCAATCTTGGAGTATAGCAGGAGGAGGCTCCGTGACTCGAAGTGGAAATAATGTTACGGATCTCTATCAGGATTTTGAACTAATTCTCAATTCAGGCTCTTCGAGGACCTACACTTCTCGAAACAATAATGATCTTTTTGACAATTCTGGGAATTGGAGCTTTGCCGGTACCAATTTTGACAAATTCACTTTGACAGGAAGCAAGCCCGCTTCAGGACGGGAAATCTCCTTTACTCAGACAGGCAATAACCTTCGACTAGAGTTTAACATTCCCGCCCCAGGCGCTAGAGTTTTTGGTGTTCAGGCAGTGGCGGGGAGCTATGTTTTCAATCTCGTAAAAGATTAAAATCATCAATAAATCAATCATTTAGAGGGCCTTGACCCTCTTTTTTTTGGTCAAAATCTGATAAAACTCAAATAAACTGATTTTTATCAGGTTTGCTCATGGGTTTAGTCAGACCGTGACTGGGAAGGGCGCAGTAGTTTTGAATAATCTCAAGAAACTATGGAGCTCAAAGAATCCTACGCCACCAAATTTCATATTCCTGAAGAAATCCTCCACGAATACAATTGCCCTGTTCTGACAACAGACTTTTGGCCGGGCAATCAGGAAGAAATACTCTGCGATCCAAAAGATGGGGAACCTTCCTTAATTACAGTCAATCTCAACCGGGTGTTGGACTGGCTACATCAGGAAGAATTACCTGTCCCACTGGAAAAAGAGGTCTGCGAAATTCCCGTTTTGCTATTTGTACCTGATTTTTCTACCCAGCACTTACTCTTCCATTACGATGGCACCCCACACTCTTTTCGCCTTATCAAAAATTACATCAAACTATTTCAGAACAAAATACGGAATAGCAAAGCGACGATCATCTCTCCTTCATTTATCCCCAAATCGAAAATAAAAGAGGAACAAGAACTAATTCAAATGGTATCAAAATCTACCCGGGAAACAAGTTTCATCAAGTTCAATTTTTTACGAATTGGGGACTTTTGGTCATATGCCGTTAAGCATGACTGCACACTCCTAGTCACTACCAAAAACTACCAAGCGGATCTTGCCAAGGTGCTTTTTCACTTTTATAAAGGCAAAATGTGGAGCGACAAACTTTCTTTTTATTTATCGCTCTAAATCAATAAAAATTATGACAAACGTCATGAAATCCAGCTATTAATTATTAAATTTTTGTGAAAAATAAAATCATGCTTAACCCAGCAACTACCGAAAAAACACATTGCTACCACTGTGGTGAGTTATGTGAAAATGATTCGTTGAAGATCGACGAAAAGGTATTTTGTTGCCAAGGTTGTAAGCTTGTGTATGAGGTTTTGTCAGAGAATGACCTTTGTACCTACTATGATTTAGAATCTTTCCCGGGAGAAAGTCAGAAGGAAAAGAAAGGTAAAGCCAATCGGTTTGACTATCTAAACGACGAAGAAACAGCCCAAAAACTTCTAGACTTCCAAAACGAAAGTGAATGTCACGTGACATTCCATATCCCTTTGATCCATTGTGCTTCTTGCATTTGGCTACTCGAAAATCTATACCAAATCCATCCCGGAATCATCAGTAGCCGAGTGGATTTCATCAAGAAAAAGGTACAGATCAAGTTTTTGAAGGAAAAGATCAATCTTCAAGAAGTGGTGAGCCTACTCTCTACCATTGGCTACGAACCCAAAATAGCCCTATCTCACCTTGACAAGAAAGAAAAAACCGGCAAAGCAGATAGACGCACTGTAAAAAGACTCGCTGTAGCAGGTTTTTGCTTTGGAAATATGATGCTGTTTAGTATTCCTGAGTACTTCTCAGAAGTAGAGCTGATAGCAGAAAACTTCCGAAGCCTTTTCAATTATCTTAATGTGCTTTTGGCTATTCCCGTAGTCACTTATTCTGCAAGTGATTATTACCTCTCCGCCTGGAACTCCATCAAGCAGCGACGGATCAATATGGATATCCCCATTGTTTTGGGCATTGCATCCTTGTTTTTATATAGCCTATGGGAAATTTTCGCCTTCGGCAATGCAGGGTACATGGATAGCCTAGGAGGGCTTTTATTCTTTTTGCTTCTTGGAAAAATCTACCAGCAAAAAACCTTCTCTGCACTTGAGTTTGATCGAGATTACAAGTCTTATTTCCCCATTGCTGTCACCAAATTAGTCCAGAATCGAGAAGAAGTCATCCCACTGACGAGGCTGGAGGTTGGTGATGTAATCTTGGTCCGCGATGAAGAGTTAATTCCAGCAGATTCTCTTCTATTGAGTGAAAGCGCTCAAGTCGATTACAGCTTTGTCACCGGTGAAGAAGTGCCAGTTCCAAAGCGTAAGGGAGAATTGATCTATGCAGGAGGTCGGCAAAAAGGCGAACCAGTTCTATTGACAGTTCAAAAGTCACCTTCTCAGGGCTATCTCACCGATCTATGGAACAATGAAAGCTTCGAAAAATCGAAAGACAAACTACTGGAACCGCTTTCCAATCAGGTTTCTGGAGTTTTCACCTGGACCGTCATTAGCATCGCCTTGATTGCCTTGTTGGCGTGGATTCCTATGGATGTTTCCATGGGTGTAAAAGCCTTTGTTTCGGTACTGATAGTTGCTTGCCCCTGCGCACTTGCCATGTCCACTCCTTTCACTTTAGGAAATACCCTTAGGATTTTCGGCAGGGGAAAATTCTACCTCAAAAACGCCAGTGTGGTAGAGCGCTTAGCCTTGGTGGACACGCTTATTTTTGATAAAACTGGCACCTTGACAGACCCGGCAAAGGCTAGTGTTTCTTATCAGGGAGAAAAACTCTCTGAAGAATCAAAGTCTATTCTAAAATCTCTGGTGGCACGATCTACTCATCCACTGAGCAATCGAATCAATGTTTGGCTTGGCGATGTAGCCTCGGCGACTTTAGAGCATGTATCCGAAATCAAAGGACAGGGTATTCAGGGAGAGTATCTGGGACAGCCAGTCAAAGTGGGGTCCGAGACATTTTGCGGTGTCAAAAACGGGCTTTCGGTAGAATCAGGCAATCTGGTTTACTTCAGTGTCTCGGAAGTAATCCTTGGATATTTCCATATCCAATCCGGCTTACGAGCTAAAGCTAAGGAAGTTGTATCCCATTTAGAAAACGAGTATGAGCTTCACCTGCTTTCCGGCGATCACAGTCATGAAATGAAATCGCTCCAAAACCTTCTGGGGAGTGACATCCATTATAATTTCCAGCAGGGACCAAATGACAAACTACAATACATCAAAAAGTTGAATCAGGATAGCCGCCAAACGCTGATGGTCGGTGATGGATTGAATGATGCCGGAGCCTTGCAGGAAAGTGAAGTTGGAATAGCGATATCAGACCGGGTCAGCCATTTTTCCCCAGCAAGTGATGCCATTTTAGACGCTGATTCTTTCGAAAAAATCCCGGAGTTTTTGGCTTTTGCCAAGCAAAGCAGGAATGTCATCAAGGCAAGTTTCGCCCTGAGTTTCCTATACAATATTGTCGGTATCAGCCTGGCAGTACAAGGTATTTTGAGCCCTGTGATCTGTGCTGTTTTGATGCCTCTATCAAGTATTTCAGTAGTTCTTTTCACCACGCTTTCTACCAATTTCTTAGCATGGCGCAAAGGACTCTTAACGCAATCAAAGCCCTAAAGCATGGAAGTAATATTTATTCTAATCGGGTTGAGTTTGATTCTGGCGGTGACCTTTCTATTTCTTTTCTTCAAAGCAATGAAAGGTGGACAGTTTGATGATGACTACACTCCATCGGTGAGGATTCTCTTTGACAATCATAAAAAAACAACGAAAAATCAACCTTTAAAACAAAAGTCCAATGAATGACGCTACACTGGAAAGGTTCCATTACGACAATAAAATTGTCAAGTACTTTGGAGCCGCGACGATTATCTGGGGTATAGTGGGGATGCTCGTGGGGGTCATAGCAGCCACGCAGCTTTTCTGGCCTGAAGCAAACTTAGGCAACCCTTACACGACCTTTGGAAGGATTCGACCACTGCACACCAATGCGGTGATCTTTGCCTTTGTAGGTAATGCAATCTTTGCAGGGGTTTATTACTCCATGCCAAGACTCTTGAAGACCCCTATGTGGAACAAGGGCCTCAGCTGGTTTCACTTTTGGGGCTGGCAATTAATCATTTTGGCAGCAGCCATTACGCTTCCATTAGGATTGACCACCTCTAAGGAGTATGCCGAACTAGAATGGCCAATCGATATTGCCATTGCATTAGTTTGGGTAGCCTTTGGTGCCAACATGATCGGTACGCTGATCAAGCGTCGTGAGCGTCACATGTATGTGGCCATTTGGTTTTACCTAGCCTCCTTTGTGACGGTAGCAGTACTTCACATCTTCAACTCTCTTGCACTTCCAGTCAACTTCCTGAAGAGTTACTCTGCTTATGCAGGTGTTCAGGATGCCTTGGTTCAGTGGTGGTATGGACACAATGCAGTAGCATTCTTCTTGACTACCCCATTCCTTGGCTTGATGTATTACTTTCTTCCTAAAGCTGCGAATAGACCAGTTTATTCCTACAAGCTTTCCATTATCCACTTTTGGTCTTTGATCTTTATCTACATGTGGGCAGGACCTCACCACTTGCTCTACACTGCTCTTCCTGAGTGGGCTCAGGTATTAGGTACAGTCTTCTCTGTGATGCTAATTGCTCCTTCTTGGGGTGGTATGGTGAATGGTCTCCTGACACTTAGAGGTGCTTGGGATAAAGTGCGGAATGAACCAGTATTGAAGTTTATGGTCGTGGCAGTGACAGCCTATGGTATGTCCACCTTTGAGGGTCCGATGCTATCATTGAAAAATGTCAACGCTATCGCCCACTACACTGACTGGATCGTAGCACACGTACACATTGGCGGATTGGGGTGGAATGGATTCTTAACCTTCGGAATGCTGTATTGGATGTGGCCAAGACTATTCAAAACCACCATTTACTCACAAAAACTTGCCAATACTCACTTCTGGATTGGCACACTCGGAATCATCTTCTATGCACTTCCGATGTATGTAGCGGCTCTTACCCAGTTCTTGATGCTTCGTGAGTTTAATGAAATGGGTCGATTGGCTTATGGCAATTTCCTACAGACTGTTGTAGAGCTTGTACCCATGTATATGCTAAGAGCATTTGGTGGACTTCTTTACTTGACTGGAGCCATCATCATGGTATACAATATGTTCATGACAGCTAAGAAAGGAAGCTTCCAAGCTTATGAAGAAGATCAGGCACCAGCTTTGGCTAAAAACTACAATCCTGCGGGAGAATTTTGGCACAGAGCATGGGAGCGCAAGCCAGTATTCTTTACTGTTTTGGCTACCATCGCCATCGCAATTGGTGGAGCAATCGAAATCATCCCTACGATTCTCGTTAAGTCAAATGTACCAACCATCGCTTCAGTGAAACCTTATACTCCACTAGAGTTGGAAGGTAGAGATCTATACATCGCCAATGGTTGTGTAGGCTGTCACTCACAAATGATCCGACCGTTCCGATTCGAGACAGAGCGATATGGTGAATATTCAAAGGCGGGAGAATTCGTCTATGACAGACCTTTCTTGTGGGGCTCTAAGCGAACTGGTCCAGACTTGCATCGGGTAGGTGGCAAATACCCTGATTCTTGGCACTACTTCCATATGGAGGATCCAAGAACGATGTCACCGGGATCATTGATGCCCCCTTATCCTTGGATGAAAGAGAATATCATGGACTACTCACATCTACCAGCCAAAATCAGAACGCTTCAAAAACTTGGCGTACCGTACCCTGAAGGGTATGACCAGCAAGCCATGGCAGATTTGGAAAGCCAAGCTGATCAGATTGTGACCAATCTGAAAGATGCCGGCGTGGAAGTACTTCCAAACACAGAAATCGTAGCACTGATCGCTTACCTACAGCGACTTGGGACAGATATCAATGCTACCGCATCCAATTAAACCGAAGAAATCATGCATAAAGAAGTTTTAAGATCAATCGAAAATATTGAAATCTATCCAGTGATTTCATTGCTCATCTTTGTTACGTTTTTCTTGGGGGTTTTCTTTTGGGTAAAGTCTATCCCAAAAGACGTAGTGGACCACCTGAAATCTCTACCAATGGAAAATGACGACGATATAACCCCATCCCAGCCATGAAAAAGTTTCTCATATTTCTATTCACAATCGGGTGGCTACCCACTCAGCTTGCTTTTGGACAAACAGAAAGCTCCAATTGGTACTCAGATATTCAAGCAATGGATCCTGGACAATTGACCTTACTGATTATCCTCGGTATAGTCCTTCTGGTAATTATTCTTTTACTAGTTCTGATGGTCTATTTGATGACCTTTATGGTTGCTGTATTCCGAAATGAAAATCCAGAATTGGCTAATGAACCAAGCTGGTGGGAGAAGTTCAAAGAACGCTTTGTCACTGGTAAAATGGATACTGTAGGAGGCAAAGAAGAAAAAGCAAAAATGATGGCCGATCACTCCTATGACGGCATCACAGAGCTAGACAACTTCATGCCGCCTTGGCTTCAGTGGGTTTTCATATTGACAATTATCTACGGCGTAGGATACTTCACTTATTATTCTGTCCTAGGCTTAGGACTCACAGGCGTGGAAGAGTATCAGGAAGAGCTTAGAATTGAGGCCATAGCTGCAGAAGCAAGAATGGCAAATCTTGCAGCATCCATAGACGAGACGAATGTCACTGTTGATGATTCTGAATCTGGATTAGCTGTAGGAAAGTCAATCTTCGAAGCCAACTGTGCTGCTTGTCATGCTGCAGACGGCGGGGGTGGCGTAGGTCCAAACCTGACAGATCAATACTGGATCCATGGAGGATCTATCAACGATGTTTTCTCTGTAGTGAAATATGGCGTAGTCAGCAAAGGGATGGTGCCTTGGGAGGATCAGCTTTCTCCACAGGAAATGCAACAAGTCTCCAGTTACATCCTAAGTCTAGTCGGTACTACTCCAGCTAGTCCAAAAGACCCACAAGGGGAACTTTATACGCCTACGCAAGAAGAAGTGGTGACTGATAGCACAAGCGTGGTTGCTGCACTTTAATATATTTAGACTGTCAGAGTGATTCTCTGACAGTCTTTAACTATTCTCTCATTATGGCAAAGAAAAATCCACATCTCGATCCGAATACTTTCCGGGATTCCCTGTCAACTGTCCAAGATGATGGTAAACGAAACTGGGTCTACCCTAAAAAAGTAAAGGGTTTCTTTTACAAATACCGCACCTATCTGTCGTGGATCCTATTAGCTATTTTATTTGCCGGTCCATTCATTCAGGTAGGTGGCAGACCTTGGCTTCTTTTCAATATTTTTGAGCGGAAATTCATCATTTTTGGAGCGGTTTTCTGGCCACAAGACACCCATTTATTGATATTCCTTCTCTTAATATTCTTTGTCTTTATCATCTTGTTTACTGTGATATTTGGGAGAATATGGTGTGGTTGGGCTTGTCCCCAGACACTTTTCATGGAAATGGTTTTCCGCAAGATCGAATACATGATCGAAGGAGATGCCAATCAACAGCGTGCTTTGGATGCCATGCCTTGGAATGGTGAAAAGATTATCAAAAAAGGATCAAAGCTTCTAATTTTTGGTTTAATCTCTCTTTTGATCGGACATTTGGTGATGGCTTATTTGATCGGAATCGATCAGGTCAGAGAGATCGTCACCCAGCCACCTACGGCTAACTTGGCCGGCTTTATTGGCTTGGTTGCATTTTCAGGGATATTCATGTTCGTCTTCACCTGGTTTAGAGAGCAAGCATGTACAGTGGTCTGCCCCTATGGTAGACTACAAGGAGTGCTTTTGGATAATAACTCTATCAACGTCATGTATGATTACGTACGGGGAGAGCCTAGAGGACCGATTCGGAAAAATAAAGTCGAAGAAACTCCTCTTGGAGATTGTGTAGACTGTAATCTTTGTGTGCAGGTATGTCCGACAGGCATTGATATACGAAATGGAGTACAAATGGAGTGTGTCAATTGTACGGCTTGCATTGATGCTTGTGATGAAGTAATGGTCAAAGTGGACCGTCCTAAAGGCCTTATTCGATATGCATCAGAAAACAGTATCCAACAAGGCTTTCAGAAACTAATCACCAACCGGGTCAAAGCGTATTCAGTTGTGTTGGTTATTTTGGTGGCTGGATTTATATCATTGATTGCTACTCGTGATGAGCTTCAGGCTACAGTGACAAGATTCCCTGGAATGACCTATCAGATGCGGGATAATGGTACGGTTTCAAATCTCTATCAAATCACCCTCATCAATAAAACCTTCGAACCTCAAACGGTGGATCTTTCTTCCTTGGTAGAAGGAATGGATGTAGAAATCGTCGGCGGACAAAATTGGGTGCTTGAGCCTCAATCCAAAGTGGAAGGACGGTTTTTCATCGTCACTGATCAAAAGAGCGTAAACCGCCCACAGCAAGAAATTCAACTTTCCCTGGTGCATGCGGATAAAGAAATTGATAAAATAGAAACGAGCTTTATGGCTCCTACATCAAAAGAATAATACTATGGACTGGGGAAAAGGAATTTTACTTTCAATCATTGCTTTCATAGGGATCATCATGACCATGGTGATTATCTCTGTAAGAATGGATGGGATTGAGCTGGTAAGGGATAATTATTATGAAGCAGAGATCAAATACCAAGAACAGATCGACAGGGAGTCTTCCACGCTCCTTCTTGATCGGGAAGTTTTAGCTTTTGATTCCCAATCTAAAGCAGTCATCCTAGACCTACCACTCGGCGCAAAAGGGAACCTAAATCTCTACCGCCCTTCGGATGTAAGCCTTGACCAAAGCCTGCCGGTAGAAATCATCGAGTCAGGAAAAAAACAAATATCCATCGCCAGCCTAAAACCTGGATATTGGAGAGTTCAACTCACTTGGACCGAAAACGGAACAGAATTCTATCAAGAGAAGAAAATTACAATCTGATGATTTGGACAGCATTTCTTTTGGGTTTTCTAGGTTCATTCCACTGCATAGGAATGTGTGGACCTATTGCTCTCGCCGTGGGAAATGCCAGTAATTCCGGATTCATTTGGAATAAAATACTCTACAATCTTGGCAGAAGTTTTACCTACGCCCTTTTAGGCCTTCTCATTGGATTTATTGGCTTTTCCATGTCTTTGGCTGGAATCCAACAAGGTTTCTCTATTGCCATGGGGGTAGTTTTAGTCTTACTGTCACTCAATTACAAAAAATCAGAGCAACTGCTTCAAGTATCCATTTTTTCAGGTTTGGTAAGATGGGTCAGACAAAAGCTATCCTACTTCCTAAAGCGAGGAGGAAAACCTGCCTTTTTTGCTACAGGCTTAGCCAATGGGCTTCTCCCATGTGGTATGGTCTACATGGCACTCATCGCAGCACTTGGCATGCAAAGCCCCTATTTGGGAGCAGTTTACATGTTTTTCTTTGGAATAGGTACGATCCCACTCTTACTGTTTTTAATGTTCTCAAGCCAGATAATCACAGTGAAAACCCGGATGAATTTTCAAAAAGCGATCCCCTATTTGGGAGTCATCTTGGGAATCATTTTTATTTTCAGAGGCCTAGGATTAGGGATTCCCGGCCTGAGTCCAGAAATGGTCACCTTCGACTATGGAACGGAAAAAATGGAGATTACCGTTTGCCATTAAATAGCCTTACTAAAAATCAACTCTTTATTTTGGGATTGCAGCCTAAGGTCAAATACTTTGCAGATTTGACGGATCACTCCTACCCCATCATCTGTAACCTTCAGTTTTTTAGGCGAAATCTCGATTAAACCTTCGTCCTGCATCTCTGCGAGTTGCTCCCATTGTTTATTTCCCAAAAATAAATCAAGCTCTTCGCTGATTATCACCTCATGTTTACAAATCAGATCCAAAATCAAATTTCTGATTACCAGATCTTGATCACTCATTGCATGACTTCTGACAATTGGCCAATTTTCACTTTCCATCGCCTCCTGATAGGCAGAAATCCCCTTTTCATTTTGCATAAATGCTAAATGAATATCGCTGATACTACTGGCTCCGAGACCGATCAACATCTTGGATGGAGAGGTGGTGAACCCCATAAAATTCCGGTGAAGCTTTCCTAAATCCTTGGCTTTAGCCAAAGGATCATCTTGTCGGGAAAAATGATCCATGCCGATCTCTACGTATCCAAGTTCCAAAAGAATCTCCTTCCCCCGATCATACAAGTTTCTTTTCTCTAATTCACTAGGGAGGTACTGCTCATAGCTCTTTTGAGCTGGAAATGAACTCGGCACATGGGCATAGCTGTAAAAGGCAATCCGATCAGGCATCAATTCGGCTACTCGCTCAAAAGTCTTTTCCAGAGTAGCTATGGTCTGATGAGGTAACCCATAAATCAGATCAAAGTTGATCGAAGTATATCCTAGGTTTCTAGCGTTTTGAGTAGCTTTTTCCACTGCCTCAAAGGGCTGAATCCGGTGAATAGATCGCTGAACTTGCTCATCAAAATCCTGAATGCCATAGCTCACCCGATCAAATCCCAAATCGGCCAAAGCCTCCAAATGCTCAAACGTGGTATTGTTGGGATGTCCTTCAAAACTAAACTCCCGATCCTCGGCAATGTCACAGGATTGGGTGATCTCCAGGAGCAACTTCCTCAGTGAATCTGGACTAAAAAAAGTCGGAGTTCCACCTCCCAGATGAATTCCGTTAAGCTTTGGCTTTTCCTCGAAAAGACTTAAATATTTTTTCCATTCGGTGAAAAGTGCCTCGATGTAAGGTGATTCTACTGAATGGTTTTTCGTGATTCTCTTATTACAACCGCAGTAGGTACAAAGACTTTCGCAAAAAGGTAAGTGAATGTAGAGCGTGATTCCTTCTTTGCTACCAAATAAACCGAAAGCTCTTTTCACCAATACCTCCCAATCTTGACCATTGAGATTATTTTCCCAAAGTGGAACCGTCGGGTAGCTAGTGTATCGAGGTGCAGGCGTATTATATTTTTGAATGAGTTGAGGGCTGAGCATGCTATTCTATTTTCCCCAAAGTTGAGAAAGTCTATCTGGAGAAAAGTTGATAAGTTTTTGTCCGAAAGCTGATAAAAATCAGGGATTGAGCCGCATACATGATTCCGGGCCCTTGATTTTATTTACCAAAGGATTTAATTTAGGAAAACTTAGTCCCCTCATTTATGAAAACCATTAAACGTATAGGATTCCTAAGTGCTCTAATCCTCCCTATTTTATTGGTAGCAGGTCATTACATCGGTGGAATAGGCATCTGGATGATTCATTTTTTTGTGTTCGTTGCAGTACCACTCATGGACTATGCGATCAGCACTGATCAAAGCAATGTCCCCAAGGAAGCCATTTCACAGATTGCGAAGCAGCGGTTTTATAAATTAGTTACTTTTTCATGGGTTTATGTACAGATGGCCGTTCTAGTATGGGGATTTTATGTAGTAGCGACTGAGACGCTGGTTCTGACTGAATGGCTTGCTCTATGTACAGGCATGGCCTTAGTGACGGGTGGAATTGGCATTACAGTAGCTCATGAACTTGGTCATAAAAAAGAAAAAGCCGACCAGTTTTATGCTAAGATTCTTCTCATGACGGTTTGTTATATGCATTTCATCATTGAACATAATCGAGGTCATCATGTAAAAGTAGCTACCCCAGAAGACCCGGCTACGAGTCGTTTTGGAGAAAATTTCTATGCCTTTTGGGCGAGATCCGTTTGGAATGGCTATCATAGTGCCTGGGCTTTAGAAAAAAGCAGACTGGAAAGAAAATCACTTTCTTTTTGGTCACTTAAAAATGAAATGATTCAGTTTACACTCGCCCCTTTAATTTTTGTAAGTCTATTCTTTATTGGGTTTTCTATTGCACTAGATCGATGGGTCTGGGAGGTGCCGCTTTTCTTTTTCACCCAAAGCTTCTTAGCCTTTAGCCTTTTAGAGGCAGTGAATTATTTGGAGCATTATGGGATGGAGCGCAAGCAACTTTCAAATGGGCTATATGAACGAGTGACTCCATTGCATTCCTGGAATGCCAGTCATCGTGTGAGTAACTTCCTCCTATTTCAGCTACAGCGACACTCTGATCATCATGCATTTGCACACAAACCCTATCAAGTGCTAAATCACTATGATGAAAGCCCCCAATTGCCTGCGGGCTATTCAGCCATGATTATCGTGGCATTTTTTCCACCGCTGTGGTTTGCGATCATGAATCCAAGACTACAGAATTGGAAGCAAAAGACTTTTGAGACCTTAATCCAATAGGAAATTATTCAAGAAACTACTCTTCAGAAGGAGCCAAACCAGGAAGAAAAGAATCGCCCAAAAAAGGTAGGCCCGATAATAGTCGGTCGTTTCCCGATACCGGTTTTCCATGATCTCACTTTTCTCGAGCTGATCGATTCGATCAAAAATCTGCTGAAGTGCGGTACCATCCGAGGCTCTGAAGAACTCTCCTTTGGTTAACTGCGCGATCTCTCTGAGTGTAGTCTCATCCAAGTAGCTTTCTACCATCTGAGGACGCCCAAAAAAATCCGTTCCATAAGGTACCATTCCATCTTTACCCACTGCAATTGTGTAAATTTTGATTCCCGTGGCAGAAGCCAATTCTGCCGCAAACAGCGGGTCCACGTTTCCTGCATTGCTTTCTCCATCGCTCAGTAAAATCATTACTTTCGAGGCTGATTCCGCATCTTTGAGTCGGTTGGTCCCGGCAGCAATGGCTGAACCGATAGCCGTTCCTTTAGCTTCCATCAAGTCAAAAGCAATTTCAGAAATAAGTTCGTCGAGTAACTTGTAATCATTGGTCAATGGAGCTAAGGAAAAAGCCTCTCCCGCAAAAACCACAATCCCTATTCGATCACCCATCCGACCATTGATGAAGTCGGAAGCAGTCCCTTTGGCGGACTCCAGTCGATTCGGGGTAAAATCCTGCAAATCCATCGACTCCGAGATATCCATGACCAACATGATGTCAATCCCTTCAGTATATTGCTCGACACGTTCATTGGTGCGCTGTGGCCGAGCCAAGGCAATAATGATCATGACAAGGCTAAGAAAGAAAAATAGGGATGGCACAAGCCTGAGATAGGTCCAAGGATTATTCTTCGCGACTCTTTTCGGAAGAGATAATTCTAATACCGGATTTTTCAGAAACTTGACTGCCTTTCGCAAAAGCATCAAGACCAGAATTACCCAAATCAAATTGAGTAAAAAAGGTTTTTCCCATTCGTAGCTCTGGAATGTTTCCGGTAAAAACCAAGAGAAGCTAAAAAAATCAGACAACTGCTCGATCATGCTTGATATTCTTTAGTTTTTCTTGATAGTTTTCTTTGGCTTTAGTCAATAAGTAATCTGAAGATTCCTTGACTTCAGACTTAGTTCCTGCATAGATGATCATTTCTATGCTTCGGAGTGAACTGAAAATCCGGATATCGGCCAGCTTTTCACCGACCTCACTGGAAGTCCACTCTCTCACAGGCAGCTTGGTGATCGTTTCCATGTATCCTTTCCAAAGGCCCAAAAGTTCATCTGCTGCATCAATAGTTTGATCATTTATGAGCGTTTCAACTGCTGAATGCCAACGCTTTTCGAATATTTTCCACCTTCTTTTTTCATTTCTTTCAGTGAGATATTTCTTGATTCTTTTCCCAAAAAGAAGATAACCACCCACAAGAGCGATTAAAAGCAAAACGAGAATCAGACCAATTAATATCCAATTCCAGTTCTTGGGAATTGGCTGGTAAACATTGTTTTCCTGGAAAGCTAACTGCTCAGGAATGGAATCCAGTTGCCAATTGACTGCAAGGGCAGCCTCCAGGGGGTAGTGAGTCACACTATCATACCTGCTCAATTCAAAGACCGGCAAGGTCAAATATACCGTAGAATCAAGCGCAAAATTGGAGACAAAATAAACTGTACTATCCGTCGTAACCGAATCGATAGTACTACTGACATAGGTCTTTTTCTCGAGCAAGACAAATGGTTCGTAATTGTAAGTGGAGTCCGGAAAGATCAATTGCTTGTCACGTGGATAGGTCGCCTTGAGCACATAACCTATTCGCTCACCCAGTTTGGCAGAATCAGCCATAAAATACCCCTCAACATTGACCCCTTGCGCGAAAATGAAGTTTGGAAGAAAAACTAATACTATGAATAACAACTTTTTAGCCACGTTTCATAGATTTATTTCGGTACTTGAAAAGCTCCATTAGAGGTAAGACAATGTCTTCAGTGGTGTCGATAGCGAGGTAATTAATCTGATTTTTCTTACAAAGCTCTTTCAGTGATTCTCTTTCGGTCGTAAATGTCTCGGATATTTTTTTGCTAAACCCACCAAAGGCGGTATTCACCCAGGTGGTTCTGCCTTTTTCTTTATCAAACACAGGAATAATACCTAAAGCCGGAAGTGCTGATTCCCTTGGGTCGGTGAGTTGAATTGCAACCAAATCATGCCTTTCGGCCATCGCCCTAAATGACCTTTGATAGCCATCGTCAATAAAATCCGAAATCACAATAATGACACTACGCTTTTTGATCAAATTCAAGGAATAGGTAAACATCCCGTCAAGGTCAGTTTTGAGAGATTGATTTTCGTGGTCAAAAATCCCTCTGATCACCTTTACTCCTTGCTTACTTCCTTTTCCCGGTGGAATCACCTTTTCTTTTTGATCCGAATAACTGATCAATCCCACCTGACTACCTTCAAATAATGCAGCCAAAGTAAGGACACCAGCTATGATTTTCCCTTGATCTATTTTCTTGGAGCCCTCACTTCCTATATCCTGACTGCCGGAAATATCCAAAAGGAAATAAACAGACTGATCTTTGTCCTCTCTGAACGTCTTTACAAAGGTTCCGTGGCCTTTGGCAGAAACTTTCCACTCGATCGTTCTTACGTCATCTCCGTATTGATAGGGACGCAGGTCATCAAATTCCAGCCCAGCCCCCTTGAAAAGTGACTGATAATCCCCTTGCAGGTGGTTATTGGCCACCTTTCGGATCATAATTTCATATTTTCGAAGCTTGCTAAAGAGCTGCTGATTCATAAGACTTGCTTTGACCGCCTAAGATAAATGACCCTAGGCAATAATAAAATTTACCTTACAGGAAGGGTATGGGTTTATTCAGTTAAAAAAAATTAATTTTGAATGATGAAAGTAATCCGACTGGGACTATTCCTTTTAGCGATTCTGTTTGCTTGCGAATCCGAAGAAAAACCAAAACATATTTTACCAGAAAATAAAATGGTAGAGGTATTGGTCGATATCCATCTCCAAGAAGGGATAGCCAGTGCACTGCCGATTTCATACGATTCTTCCCAAGTATTGTACACCCTGCTAGAAAAAGAGATTTTTCTAAAACATGGAGTCACAGATTCTGTTTTTACCGAAAGCATGCGCTACTATTTGCAGTATCCACAAAAAATGGATGAACTCTACACACAAGTGATCGACTCATTGGTCGTCAAAGAATCCAAACCGGATAGCCAAGAAGAATTCTAATGCTCTACCCTTCCAATCTCGAACAAAAAATTAACTTTCAGAAAATCAAAAACCTAATCAAGGAAGAGTGCAACTCCTCTTTGGGCAGGGATTATGTTGAAAAAATATCCTTTTCATCTGACTTTTCTTTAGTCCAGAAATTATTGGATCAAACAGATGAATTCAAGAAAATTCTCGAATCAGGAGAGAGCTTTCCAAGTTCTAGCATATCAGATATCAGTCCATTTCTTGAGAAAGCAAAACTTGAGGGGACATTTTTAGATGAAGAGGAATTTCATGAGCTAAAACTTTCCCTCCAAACTGTCAAAGGATGTTTGAACTTCTTTGGCAAACATGGGGATTTCTACCCAAGCTTATCCCAACTTTTAGGCTTGGTGATCGATTTGGACATGAATCTTCTCAAGGAAATAGAGAAGATTATCGATGAAAAAGGTCAAATCAGGAGTAATGCAAGCAAAGAACTCCAACTGATCAGGTCCCAAATAATCTATGAAGAATCCCGCCTTAGAAAGGTAATGGATCGGATTTTCAAGGAAGTTCGGGCTAAGGGTTTTACAGTAGATGATATCGGAATCACGATCCGGTCAGGCAGAATGGTTATTCCAATTGCAGCCGAAAACAAACGGAAAATTAGAGGCTTTATCCATGACGAATCGTCCACCGGACAGACCGTTTTCATGGAGCCTGAGGAAGCACTGGACATCAACAACGAGATCCGGGACCTTGAGTACATGGAGAGAAGGGAAATTATTCGGATTTTGACCGAACTAACTGATCGAATCAGACCCTTTATTCCAGGTCTAAAAAAAGCAACAAACTTCCTCGGTTTAATGGATTTCATCAGAGCCAAAGCAAAGTTTGCCCAGAAAACAGAAAGTCATAAACCACTTTTAGAAAAGCAAAGGGTTTTGATCTGGTCAAAAGCTAGACATCCCCTTTTGGAGTTGGCATTAAAAAGCCAACAGAAAAAAATCATACCGCTTGATATCAGATTGGAGGGAAATGAGCGGATATTAGTGATTTCAGGTCCGAATGCAGGAGGAAAATCTGTCTCCCTGAAAACAGTGGCTTTGCTTCAATATATGCTTCAATGTGGTCTTTTGATTCCGGTACATCCGGATTCAAAAAGTACACTTTTTCAGAATTTTTTCATCGATATCGGTGATGAGCAAAACTTGGAGAATGATCTCTCAACCTATAGCTCGCATTTGATGAGCATGCGCCATTTTACAGAATTCGCCAATAAAAAGACAATCTTGTTTATTGATGAATTTGGGACAGGGACGGAGCCACAATTTGGAGGAGCTATTGCCGAAGGGGTATTATTAGATCTGAATAAGAAGGGAGTTTTTGGAGTAATCACGACCCACTATGGCAATTTGAAGCAAGTGGCAGAGAAAAATCCAGGAATGATCAATGGGGCCATGCGCTATGACGTGGATAAGCTGACTCCTATGTACCAGCTTCAGATCGGAAAACCAGGTTCTTCATTTGCACTTGAAATTGCTTCAAAAATGGGGATTCATAGGGAAATCCTTTCTTATGCAAAATCTAAAATTGGAGAAGAACGGGTGAATTATGATCGGCTTTTGACAAAACTGGAAAACGAAAAGAATCAATATCAGGCACTACTTAGTGAAGTCACAAAAAAAGATAAGCTTCTCAAGACAAGGCTTCAAGAGTACAATCAGCTAAAGGAGACACTGGAACAAAGTAAAAAAAGCATTCTTCAAGATGCTAAATCTCAAGCAAAGCAACTCTTAGATCAAGCCAACCAAAAAATAGAAACCACCATTCGCGAAATCAAAGAGCAACAGGCCGAAAAAGAAAAGACGAAAGAAGTACGAAAAGGTCTGGAAGAGTTCAAAAAGACTATTCAACCTGAGAAAAAACCAATCACCCCAGTCTATAAAAAGGTTTCCGGAGAAATAACAATTGGGGATGCTGTTCGGGTTAAGGATAACGGTGCAATCGCAGAGGTTTTGAACTTAAGAAATAAAGAGGCTGATATATCGATAGGGGAGTTAAAATCCACTGTGAAACTTTCCAGATTAGAGAAAATATCAAAAACTGAGTTGAAAAAAGAAAGTAAAACTCGGAAAGGAGGCACTTATTTACCCAATCAAAAAATGATGGATTTTTCTACCAATTTGGATTTGAGGGGTAAAAGAGGAGAAGAAGTGCTTCCATTGATACAAAATTTCATAGACGAGGGTCATATGCTAGGGATCAAGGAGCTTAGAATTGTACATGGAAAGGGAGACGGTATCCTTAGAGATATTACTCGCAACCTCCTTAGAACAATGCCACCAGTCCAGAAAATGCAGGATGAACATGCAGATCGAGGAGGAGCTGGAGTT
This sequence comes from Algoriphagus marincola HL-49, assembly GCA_001314815.1. Taxonomy (GTDB): domain Bacteria; phylum Bacteroidota; class Bacteroidia; order Cytophagales; family Cyclobacteriaceae; genus Algoriphagus; species Algoriphagus marincola_A. The sequence goes on along the minus strand of LJXT01000022.1, from coordinate 286 downwards.
ACATTGGTATCACTTAAATAACAAAGCGAACCCATATACTTTTTTAATCCCTATGAAGTAAAGACATTGAAGGGAATAGGTTACTTCGCAATGCTTTCTTAGTCATTGCAGACTTTCAGAGACAGGATTCAAGATATAAAAACTCACATCTCATCTATAAGCTATTACTTCTAGTATCTTTTTTTTTCCTTTTTCAAAAAGTCCTAAAACCAAAAAACCCCAACCCCGACAGGAATCGGGGCTGAGGTTTTGAATAATGAGGCGGCGACCTACTCTCCCGGGTGTA
>LJXT01000021.1 GCA_001314815.1 Algoriphagus marincola HL-49 | reverse complement strand
TGAATCGACCGAATTAATTGCCCGCTCGATTTCAAAGTGGGAGTTTTCCCATTCTTTTGAGGTAGACCATTCAAGAAAACCTGTTCTTTTGGCTAGTTGATAGGTTGATTGGAACGATAGGAATTCGACAGGAAGGATTCGGCATCCACCATAATATGCGGGTGAAGGGTCAATGTTTGATCCCCAACGTGAAGAAGGAGGAAATGATCCTTCCACTGTCCCGTTCGGATTTCTTGCATCACAAATAACAAATTGGCTGTTGTCCCTCACAATAACTATTGAGCCAAAGTTTTGTGCTGTCAGATCGGCTGTGATTAAAATATCAGCATTGTCATATAGCTCTATTCTTGAGTTTCCTACATTGAAAAGATTGACATCATTAAAGAAGTCGGCTATTGAATTATCTGAGAAAATCAATGGCCCCCTTACATCGGTTTCACCCTCTACACTAAAAAATGAATTATCGTTAAAATTTAAACCGGCACCTCCCACATTTCTAATATCTAAGTCTCCATCAAGTAGCACTGAAGAACTTCCATTCACATTGATTGGACGATTGACGGTGGTATTTCTGCTGACAGTCAGTGATGAATTGTCATTTAGAGTGATATTATTGTCTGAGATGCTGCCCGTGTTGTTTATGGTTAAGTCTCTTCCAACTGAAAGCGAGGCATTATCATTCAGTTCGATTCTTCTGTTTGAAATAAGGTCTCTTGAAACCATGACCTGACCTGAGTCAAAAATTGTTAATCGGGTGGGGTCGCCACCTCCAGAATTATTGATATTCAGATTTCTCCCAATGTTCAACTCTCCATTTACAAAAACAGGGAATGGTCCTCCGATAATTAAATTTCTAGAAAGATCCACAATGGTATTTTCACTTATAAACAGACTATGTCCAGAACCATTGTTTTGCAGATTGATGTTTGTCGCAATGATTCTTGCGGGTGGATTTTGGTTGAAGGGATTGCTTGTGACCAATGTTCCTCCAGAGCGGAGATTGATGTTGTCATCTACCTCAAATCTTCCGCTGTTTAAAACAGAAAAATTCGATCCATTTTGAATGTTGGCACTCCCATCGATGATGATATTACCCTCATTAAGGATGGTACCTCGAAAAGTCACATTATTATTTACATCTATTGTGCCAGAGGGACTATTGAAAATAGTGGGGTTATTTTGAATTGTAAAGTTATTGATATCAATAATACCTTCATTCGTCAATACAGCGTTATTTCGAAGTGTTAGATTTCCGGTATGCAAACCTGTATTTAGATAAGTACTGCCGTTCCGTATATCAATAGGCCTCGTGATGGTACCAGCATTAGTCACTTGTCCTCTATCGACTCTTAGATTTCCTCTATTATCGTAGGAGCCTCCCGCAAATACGTTGAATTCACTATTTAAATTATTAAGAATTAGGTTTGCCTCATAGGTGCCGAATACATTGATCGTAATTCGATTGTTGTTGTTGTAGTTTTGAAGGGCGCCAGAAAAATTTGCCCCCGGGGCTACGCAAATAGTTAGATTACTCCGGTTTCTTAGATTGATAGCTCGATTTCTGTTGCCTGCTGTTATACAAATCGTTTGACCATCTGCTAAAGAGGGAGGGGTATTGTTTCCATTCCCATTATTAAAAATTGTTACATCGCAACTTCCGCACTGTGCATAGGAATTGTTTGTTGCCAAGACGGCAATGACAAAAATGAATATGTATAGTAGCTTTTTCATTTTATATCAAATACAAATTTTATATCATAAAATTCACTTTTAGTAAAACAAAACCATTTAATTTTAAATATTCATTTTTTTATTGTACTAAACAGGCAATAATAATAAAATGTTCCGATTTTTGTAAATAATCAGAATAAAATATTTTTATGTTAATCAAAAAACTATAAAATACTGTTTGGAGATTTTACTAGGTAGGGTTACAATTAGAAAAGAAATTGGCGATTTCTCCAGGGGCTCACTTTTATATCGTTGAAGGATTTCTTGGTAAGAAAAGCCTTAATGGTGGGAGTGTTGAAAGATTTGAATCTGTTTTGATCGAGGATTTCAAAAGATTGTATCACAAATTGTACTTCATTCTGTGATGAATCTAGGAGTCCCTCATTTAATTAAAAAATCAGCGGGTTTTGGAAAAGGGTGTATACTTTTCTGAATGTCTTCCCTTGAAATGGGAAGCTATTCGGTAAGGATTTATAAAGTTGAAATAAAAGGATTTCGCTAGCGTCTTAAGATCACTTTGTGATACTCTCGGTTTTCGCCCCAACTGATCTCTAGGGTGTAGACTCCGGCAGCCTTATCTCTCAGAATCAAGGATAGTTGCTGACTGAGGAGCTTAGCAGATTTACCTGAAATACTATCGAATACACCTGTTGCTGCGATGACTCGAATAGAGATCTCCTCGTCATTGTAAACACCCGTATCGATCATCTCCAAGTTGATTGGATCTCCGGAAGTTGGATTTGGGAATACTCTCCAATACGTCACTCCAGGCATTGGGTCGACTTGGATGGCTCTTATATCACTATAGGTAGAGTCTCCATCAAAATCAAATTGCTTCAATCGATAGAAAATATCGCCTCCCGCTAGAGGTAGCTTGCTGTCTTGATAGAAATATTCTACTGGTCCATCAGAATATCCTGCTCCTGTGACTTCTCCTATTTTCTCCCAATCGGTGACATTATTGACAGAGCGCTCGATTTCAAAGCGATCATTTTCCCATTCTTTGGCCGTTGCCCAAGAGAGGTCTCCTGATCGAAGGCTGTTATTGTATTCTACATTGAAGTAAAGGTATTCTACTGGAAGGATTCTGAAGTTAGGATAGCGGATATAGACTACACCTTGGAAACCATCACTTCCACCGGTTCTTCCAGCTCCACCACCGGAGCCGTAGGTGGTAGCAGGTAAGCCTCTTCCGGTATTATTTCCTCTACCTCCTGCATAGAAGGCTCCATAAGGGCTTCCTCCCATTCCAGGCTCATTAACTGTGGCCCCAGTGGAGGTCCCTCCTCCACCAGCTCCGTAATAAACCTCCTCATCTGAAATCTCGTACATGACTCCATTTCCTCCTGATCCAGCATTTAGAAGTGATGCATCTCCGTTTCCACTTCCCCCTCCTGCAGCAGCACCACCGCCACCTGCGCCAGATCTACCGTAGCTTTGGCCGTAAGCTGTACCTCCATCATTTCCTCCAGTATATGTTGCCAAGCCTCCAGTCGAGCTATCAGATCCATGTGCTGCTCCACCTCCTCCGGAGGCACCATCTCTACCGGTACGGATACTTAGTTGATCACTTGAAGATCCACCGCCACCTCCACCGGCTGCATTAAGATCAGCAAAGGTATTTCCTCCTGAATAGTCAAATGTTGAGCCGGTAAAGCTCGATCCAGTTCCATCTCCACCTTGCTGACCTGAGCTTGTAGCTCCAAGACCTTGACCACCTGGGGAAACTTCGAACGTAGCACCTTGTAATCCGGGCAAGCCATCCATAGTGATCCCGGTGTATTGCTGATAAATCACAGCGCCACCACCGCCACCACCAGCAGCATCACCAAAGCCACCGCCACCGCCGCCACCAACGACTAATACCTCGAATTCATCCAAGCCATCAGGAGCGTTCCATGTCCAAGAATCGCAATCCCCTGTGATACGAATTATCGTGAATCCTTCTGAATCAGTGTACTGGAAGACCTCTCCGGTACCAGTACATGGAGGTGGAGTAGTACAGTCATAGGTAATGACCACCCGGCCATCTCCACCTGTTTCTGTTGTACTGATTATGGCTTGGGCAAATCTATCAGCCAGATCAGCTGTTGGGCCCAATGGGGTGACAAATACATTCGTTCCGTCAAAAACTGCATAAAGTGTACTTCCAGGGGTTACTGGTATGGTGACTGGGGCCGGGTTTCCTCCATCCCCAAATACCTCTATAGTCACTTCACTTATTCCAGCACCGACTGAATAGGTAGCATTTCCATCTGCCTCCAAATATTCCGTGCTACAATTGATTCCAAATGGAGCGGTATTATTGTTAGGCACGGAGTATGGACATTCTTCGTCTTCTCCTTGGATAGAATTTATGGTTAGGATAGTTGTTCCTTCATTCGAATAGGCAGGAGTCGAAAACTCAAACTGACCCGGAGTGGTGACTGTTACGGTAATTGTTGTTTCTGCAATTGGATTGGCTCCGCTTGCGCTATATGTAATTTCATAATCACCCGGAACAAGCTCAGGACCAAATACAGTAAATGTGGAAATACCAGATAGTGAAGTTGGATTGACCACTTGAATATCCGAAATGGGGTAGGTCGGATTTTCTACTGTGATGGTACCGGTGGCATTGGATGTTCCGCAATCACCTGTTACAGGAATACTATAATCAAAAATCCCTACCTCAGTTGGTGTACCTGAAATTGTAATGTCCCCTGTAGAGGTATCAAATGCTGCACTTACCCCAAGCGGTAAACCATTGGCTCCCGCAGTACCTTCATTTGCTATTCCAGTAGCTCCAGTCGTAGTATGAATAATTGTGACGGGTTGGGGAACATCCAGGCACAATGGCGGGTCTGGATTTACCGGATCTACATCTATTGCAGGGAGAACAGTAATTTCAACGGGATCGGTAGGTGCAGACTCACAGGTAATTCCATTTAGGATTGAAACTGTGGTTCTTCTAAATCGAGTAGTCACACTCAAAGCAGGTGCGCTATAGGTCTCTAGGTTGGCACCGCTGATCTCTGTCCAATCTGTAAATGGTTCCACTGAACTTTCCCAGATGTAGAAAATGCTACCTGAGCCATTTCCATCAGCTGTACTTGTGAACGGATCAGGATTATCTCCTTCACAGATTTGTTGATCGGAATCAATAATTCCTGCTGTAGGAATAGTGCTTACAGTTACTTCTACAGGCGCAGTCGGTGCTGATTCGCATTCTATACCATTAAGGTTTGAAATGGTAACTCTTCTGAATCGAGTTGTTTCAGTCAATCCTACTGGTGCATTGTAGGTTGCTCCACTTTCACCACTTATGTCGCTCCAGGAGGAGAACGGACTGACAGAACTTTCCCATCGATAAGAGATGGCACCGTCGCCTGAACCTGCCGCCGTACTTGTAATTTCAGCAGGATCAGCTCCATTACAGATGGTTTGATCACCGGCGATAGAGCCTGGAGTGGGAGGGTTCTGAACCGTAATTTGTACAGGATCAGTCGGCTCAGACTCACAAGTTAGACTGTTCAGAGTAGCAAGCGTAATTCTTCTGTATTGGGTAGTCTGTGAAAGTACAGGAGGATTATATGTAGCAGCATCTTGACCGGTCAAAACTGTCCAGTTTGGGTTGGTCAAATTAGTATTTGACTCCCACCGGTATTCAATTGTCGAACCAGCCTCACCCGTTCCATCGGTGGTGCTTGTGAGAATTGCCGGATCCTGTCCCTCGCAGACTGTTTGATCTACGGCAATTTCACCTGCCGTTGGTGTTTGTCTTACGGTGATGGTACCTGTCACCGCTGCCTCTACGCAAGTTCCGGTAGTCCGAACCGTATAGGGGAATACTCCAGCCTCTGTAGGAGTTCCTACAAATTGCAATTCTACGCCATTCCAAACTGTAGTAATACCATCAGGCAATGGTCCCACAACCTCTGGCCCGAAAATTCCACTTCCTGCATCATACGTTAATGCACCCAAAGGAGAATTCTGACAGATTACCTGATCATCTGAACCCGCACCAGAGGTCAATACGATAAATGGTTTCAAGGTTCCGAATGAGATATCATCGAGGGCGAAGTCATTTCCCCCAGCCGCTGGTTCTAGGTTAACTATTCGAATGGTGATTGGACCACTTACACTTCCAGAGTTCCAAACTGGATCACTATAAAACCTTTGCCAACCATTATTCGAATTGTCGTTTACGCCAGCTGTTAAATTAGCAATAGTTCCTACTTGTACTCCATTCACCTCAAACCGTAATCTTGCATAAGGAGGAACAGCGTTTAAGCTCATAGCTGAGGCAGTGAAATAATATTCGGTGTTAGGTTCAACTGTTACCGTTTGCTGCCATATTGTTGTATTATTGCTTCCAGGGAAACCATTGATTATCATCATGTTTCTTGGACCAGTAGTGTTGTTTGTACGGTCTTGTTGACCCCAGAAATTAGGGTGGTAGTTTCTTGCATCAGTCCCAACTCCATATCTGCCTTCAGGAATTAATTCATCCGTAACAGATGGGTTGTCAGCTAGATAGGTGTATCCGGTTGTAAAAGTCAGATTATTCGGATCAAAATTCGTAAACGATCCATCAGTTACCAATTCCTGAGCCACACCAATGTCTTCTGTTGTGCTACAGCCATTTGGAGCCGTTACAGTTACTTCGTATTGACCTGAAAGATCCACCAATATACTTGAGGTAGTTTGACCTGTGTTCCAAAGGAAAGTACTTCCAGCTACGTTAGAATTAGCAATCAATTGAACTTGGCCGCCAACTACGCAGTAATCGGGAACTACAGTTACCTTAGGTGTAGGGTTAACTGTGATCGTAAAGGTTTGAGGATCATTTCCATCACATCCTTGGGCTCTTGGAGTCACGGTAATATTGGCAACCACAGGTGTTACCCCATCATTAATTGCCGTAAAGGCTGGAATATTTCCTGTCCCCGAAGCAGCCAATCCAATAGAAGGATTATCATTGGTCCAATTATATTCTGTCGTAATCGGGTTTCCATTGGGTAGTCTCAGCTGTGTTCCAGAGAAACTGAATGGTCCTACCGATTCACCGTTACAAACTGCTGCTGGTGAAGCAATAGGGTCCACGGTAGGCTCTGGCTCTACTCTTACTCGGATCACAAACGGGGTTCCGTCACACCCATTGTAACTAGGAGTCACCAAATAGTCTGCAACTCTTATCCGGGTGTCGATATTCGAAATTGTTCCTGAAATACTAGTCCCTGTTCCATCAGCGGCTCCAGATAGGTTTCCATTTTCAAAAGTAACAATCCAACTATACGTGGTGCCAGAAGGAACTATTCCGTTCGTGCCATCCTCAGGTGTGAAAGAGAAAGACTGGCCGCTGCAAATGTCATAGCGTACATCAAAGTTGTCGTTATTTGGGAACTGATCATCTATCGATGGAACCGGGTCAACGCGTACGGTTATATTCTCAGTACTTGAACAGCCATTTGCCGTGGTAGTTATTGCGTAAACAACGTTGATCGGACTTGAAGTTGTATTGACTAGGGTTTCTGTAATACTTCCATTTCCACTTCCACTTCCATTACTGATTCCCGCCACTACCGCTCGTGTCCAGGAGAAGCCTGCTCCAGGAGTAGCACTGGTAGGAGTATAAGTAAACGCCGTATTGCCACAAACAGCTGCGGGAGTTAAAGTACTGCTGAGGGTTGGAGTAGGATCAACTCTCACAATTACTTCTTGAGTGTTTGAACAACCGTTTGCCTCAAGGGTAAATTCATAGACCACATCAATGGGTAGATCTGTGGTGTTGATCAAGGTTTCACTTGGGTTGGTGGACTGAGGTGTAGTGATTGCTGCATTGCTGATTCCGGACACGGCGGCCCTAGTCCAAGTGACCGTGGTTCCACTGGTCAGCGTGGTAGCAGAGTAATTGAATTCTGATCCTGTGCAAATAGCAGGAGGGGCTAAGGTACTGCTCAGTTCAGGAGTAGGATCTACAGTGACGCGTACATTTTCGGTATTGGTACACCCATTGTCATTAATGGTGAATACATAGGTGACATCGATTGGATTCGGCGTAGTATTTACCAAAGCCTCGTTAGGATCAGCATTCTGAGGAGTGCTTACTGCAGGATTACTGATTCCAGATACCGCCGCTCTCGTCCAAGTAAATGTAGCTGTTCCGCTCGCGGTGGTAGGTGTATAGGTAAATGTATCTCCGCTACACACAGCACTTGGAGTCAAAGTACTGCTAAGTGTTGGTCTTGGATTTACCTGTACCGTTACATTTTGGGTATTTGAGCAACCGTTTGCAGTGATTGTAAATTCATATACCACATCAATTACGTTATCCGTGGTATTGATTAACGTTTCATTCGGGTTGGAAGACTGAGGTGTCGTGATTGCTGCATTACTGATACCAGCTACCAAAGCTCTAGTCCAAGTAAAAGTGGCCCCACTTATATCACTTGTTGGAGTGTAGGTGAATGTCGAATTACCACATATTTCCGTAGGATTTAAGGTGCTACTTAAGGTAGGAGTAGGATTTACTCTTACAGTTACCTCCTGCGTGCTGGTACATCCATTTGCCTCTACACTGTAGGAATAAACCACGTCAATTGGGCTATTCGTGGTATTAATTAAAACTTCATTTGGATTGGAAGTTTGAGGTGTAGAAATTTCCGAGTTACTAATTCCAGTCACTGCAGCCCTTGTCCAGGTGAAATTCGCTCCTGAGACATTACTGGTCGGGGTATAGGTAAATGTTCCATCACTACAAATTTCTGCTGGTGTCAAAGTACTGGTCAGATTTGGAGTTGGATTGACGAGGACAGTGACTGTGAAAGAGTCACCTGCACAATTTCCATCAGTTCCGGACTGAGGAGTCACCGTATAAGTAACTGTCTGAGGCGTATTACTGGTGTTTGTTAGAGTCTGGGAAATACTGGCTTGAGGGCTAGTTTGTGTAGATTCTCCAGTAACATTGGAATTATTTGAGACGGTCCAGGTATAAAGAGTGCCAGCAGGAACAATATTGCTTCCTCCATTAGTTGGAGCCACGGTAAATGCTTCGCCGCTACAAATAGTCTCCGTGAAATCCTCGATGCTCGGACTAGGATTGACTGTCACAGTGACAGTAAACGGATCCCCAACACAATTTCCAGCCGTGCCTGAACTTGGGGTAACTGTGTATTCTACAGTTTGCGGAATATCAGAAAGGTTGGTCAGGGTCTGGGAAACACTGCTTTGTTCTGTTGCTTGGTCAGATTCCCCTGTGATGTTTGGATTATCCACTACAGTCCAAGTATAGGTTGTTCCTGTAGGTACAATAGTGCTTCCTCCATTGGATGGAGATAGATTAAATGCTGACCCACTACAGATTGTTTCTGTCAAATCTGGAATTTCTGGATCAGGATTTATAGTGACAGTGACTGTAAATGGTTCTCCTACACAAGACCCTGCAATTGGAGTTACCGTGTAAACCACATTTTGAGGAACGTTACTGTTGTTTGTTAGAGCTTGAGAAATAGTAGGTTGACCTGTAGCCTCAGCAGACTCTCCGCTTACATTCGGGTTATCGGCGACCGTCCAAGTGTAAGTGGTACCTGCGGGTACTCTTGTAGATCCTCCATTGGTAGGGGAAACCGTAAAGGATTCCTCATCGCAAATCGTTGCAGTTTGATTAGGAATGGATGGGGTTGGGTTGACCGTTACTGTCACTGTGAATGGAGTTCCAAGACAGGTGCCTGAAGTTGGAGTAACGGTATAAGTGGCCGTTTGGACAGTATTGGTTGAATTTACCAATGTGCCTGTGATACTAGGTCCACTGCCGGCAAGACCACCAGTAAGGCCTGTGGTCATTGCTGGGACACTCCATTCATAAGAAGTTCCAGCAGGAATTACCCCATTTGTACCATCGGCAGGAGTGATGTTAAATGAATCGCCGGTACAAATTGTCTCGCTTAGATCATTAATTTCTGCCTTTGGATTGACTGTTATGGTTCCTGTTGCAACTTCGGTTCCACATGCCCCAATCAGAGGAATTGAATAATTGTAAGGACTTCCTGCTGATGAAGTAGGAGTTCCAGATATTGTTATGACTCCGGCATTCCAGCTAGCACTAACTCCAGGCGGCAGGCCATTTGCTCCAGGAGTTCCATCATTGGATATACCTGTAGTACCAGTGGTAGTATGAGTAATTACTGGATCAAGTGGCGTGTCCACGCATAGGGTTTGATCGGCTAATGTTGTGGTTGATCCTGTTATTTCAAATATCCCTGAGATAGATGAAGTGACTGTCCCGCAATCGCTGGAAGCTTCAGCAAAATAGTAAACTGGCCCAAAATCCGTATTTGGTGGGGTAAAGGTTGATTCATCAGCACCTGAAATGGCAGTTCCTCCTGTTGTGGAAGCAGTTGTATTGCTATACCACTGATAGGAGAGGTTTGCACCCGAAGCCTCGAAAGTGAGGGCTGAAAAAGTGTCGCCTGGACATATTGTCTGTGGGGTAGTATCCAAATCCGTGACTACTGCTGTTACAGGAGGTGAGACAAAGTATCTTCCAGAAGGATCAGAAGCAACGGTGGTACAAGGGCCTGTCACTACTACATAATAATAACTTTCCCCTTCCATGGAGGAAGGAGGGGTAAATGTAGATGAAGTTGCCCCTGAAACTATTGTTCCACCTGTATTTGCCTGAGTGGAATTACTATACCATTGGTACGACAATCCAGTAGCTCCACTCGCTTCCACAGAAATTGGAGAGAAAGTGTCGCCAAAACAAACTTCAAAAGGAGCAGTGCTCGGCTGAGTATCAATTTGAGTGTCGCCATTCACCGTTATAGTTACTGTAAAGGGATCTCCTACACATGAACCTGAAATCGGAGTCACTGTATAGATCACATCCTGTGGTGTGCCACTGTTGTTGATCAGGGTTTGTGACACTGATGCCTGAGGAGTACTTTGATCTGATTCTCCTGTGACATTGGGATTATCGGCCACTGTCCAAGTATATTCAATGTTGCTGGGTACTACTCCGTCTGTTCCATGAGTAGGAGTCACTGTAAATGTACCGCCTGTACAAATGGCATCTGAGATTGATGAAATATCAGGCGCAGGATTAACAGTTACCCTTACTTCCTGCGTGTTGGTACAACTGTTGGCAGTAATCTCATAGAGGTAGACCACCTCAATAGGATCCGGAGTTGTGTTGACCAAAACCTCATTGGGATCTGAAGATTGGGGACTTGTAACTGGCGCGTTGCTGATTCCGGTTACTTCGGGTCGGGTCCAGGTAAACGAGGCACTACCGGTAGCACTGCTAGGGGTGTATGTAAAGGCCTCATTTCCGCAAACTTCAGGAGGAGTCAATGAACTATCTAAGGTTGGCGTAGGGTTGACAGTTACGGTTACAAACTGGATGTTGTCACATCCATTCGCAGAAAGTGAGAATTCATAAACCACATCAATTGGTGCAGAAGTGGTATTAATCAAAGTTTCGGTTACGGTAGCTCCACTTCCTGTTCCTGCAGAGTTACTGATTCCCGACACTACATCCCTTGTCCATAAATAGGTGATTCCTGATGTCGCACTAGTAGCTGTGTAGGAAAATTCTTCACCATCACAGACTTCCAAACTGGTCGAACTTGTCAAAACTGGAGAAGGGTTGACCGTAACGGTTACATCTTGTGTCGTGGTGCAGCCATTTGCTGTCAAGGTAAATACATACACCACATCGATTGGGTCTGCAGTGGTATTGGTGAGGGTTTCATTTATCGTCTCGTCAGACCCGCTTCCTGCTGCATTGCTAATTCCTGAAACTGCCGCTCTTGTCCATGAGAAGTTTGTTCCAGCAGTAAGACTGTTCGCCGTATATATTAAATTGTCATCCGAACATACCTCCAAATTGGTAGTACCGTCTAATACTGGACTTGGATTGACCGTTACCGTAACATTCTGCGTATTGCTGCAGCCATTTGCTGATATAGTAAACACATAAACTACATCGACTGGGTCAGTGGTAGTATTAATTAGTGTTTCGTTTGGATCTGAACTCTGAGGAGTTGTAATGGCTGAATTACTAATGCCCGATACAGCAGCTCTTGTCCAGGTTATGCTAGCCCCGGGAGTATCGCTTCCCGGTGTATAGGAAAATGCCGAATTGCTACAAATGGCATCAGGAGTAAGCGAGGTATTCAGCTCGGGGGTAGGATTGACAGTTAGGGTCACATCTTCGGTAACGCTACATCCATTGGCTTCAATCGTATATTCATAAACCACATCAATTGGATCGGGTGTGGTATTGATCAGTGTTTCATTAATATTCCCTGTACCATTAGCAGCTGGATTACTTATTCCGGTCATTGCTGCTCTCGACCAAGTGAAGCTTGCTCCGCTTACTGCGCTCGTGGGTGTGTATGTAAATGGCGAATCACTGCAGATCGCTGGCGGGGTCAGATTACTGCTGAGCCTAGGGGTAGGATTTACAGTCACACGCACATTCTGAGTATTCGAACATCCATTGGCAGAAATGGTGAAGGCATATACCACTTCGATCGGGTTATTGGTGGTATTTACCAAAACTTCATTCGGATCTCCCGATTGGGCTGTGGTAACCGCTGCATTACTGATGCCGCTTACAGCAGCCCTTGTCCAAGTAAAGCTTGATCCGGTTGTTTCACTTGATGGAGAATAGGAGAAAGTCGAATTACTGCAAATAGCATCAGGTGTAAGGGTGCTATTTAATTCAGGTGTTGGGTTTACGGTTACAATTACATCTTGAGTATTACTACATCCATTTGCAGTGATCGTGTAGCTGTAGGTTACATCAATCGGCTGATCGGTGGTATTGACCAAGACTTCATTGGGGTTTGAAGATTGAGGACTGGTAATAGCCGGATTACTTATACCGCTTACTGCTGATCGTGTCCATTCAAAAGATGCTCCACTGGTAGAGCTCGAAGGACTGTAGGTAAATAAACCATTATTGCATATTTCAGGAGGAGTCAATGTACTATTCAATTCAGGAGTAGGATTGACTGTCACCGTCACGTTTTGGGTATTGGTACATCCATTGGCCGTGAGGGTGTATTCATAGACTACATCAATTGGGTTTGGAGTAGTATTGACGAGGGTTTCAGTAGCACTTGCGCCAGTACCAGTATTGGTGGTATTGCTGATGCCACTTACGGCTGCCCTAGTCCAAGAGAATGTAGTGCCGGGAGTTGCACTGGTGGCTGTGTATGTGGTGGCGACATTGCTGCATCGATCCAAAACCGTCGGACTATCCAGCACAGGTCTAGGGTTGACAGTTACCGTAACCGTAAATGGATTTCCTTCACAGTTTCCCGCAGCTCCTGATCTTGGTGTTACCGTATAAGTAACAGTTTGCGTGACAGGAGATGTGTTGGTCAGATTTTGAGAAATAGAATTTTGTGCAGTTGCCTGACTCGATTCTCCCGTTACATTGGGATTGTCAACTACCGTCCAGGTGTAGGTAGTATTGTTAGGAACGATGGTCGAACCACCATTGGTGGGGCTAACGGTAAATGTTTCTCCACTACAGATCGTCGGGGTTTGAGTTGGGATGACTGGGCTTGGATTGATCGTAACTGTGACTGTGAATGGATCTCCTTCACATACTCCTGAAGTAGGTGTGACCGTATAAGTTGCATTGAGCGGAGCATTGGTGGTATTAGTAAGAGTCCCGGTAATTTCAGTTCCACTTCCTGCAGCTCCTCCGGTAATTCCGGCGGGTACTGATGGTGCAGACCAAGCATAGGTAGTTCCAGCAGGGATGACTCCATTCGTCCCATTTTCAGGGGTAACTGTAAATAACTGATTACTACAAGTCTCGGTAGTTATAGCTGTGATATCTGGTTCGGGATTAACAGTAACTACCACATTAAAATCTTCTCCGACGCAGCTTCCGGTAATCGGTGTGACCGTGTAAGTTGCTGTTTGTGGAGCATTGGTCGGATTTCTTAAGTTGCCAGTGATCGCACTTCCGCTCCCAGCAATGCCTCCGGTTATTCCCCCGGTGACAGCGGGTGCAGTCCAGGTGTAATTGGTGCTGGCTGGAACAATACCGTCAGTAACATCAGTGGGAGTAATCGTAAAAGTCTCTTCACTACATACTTCCTCATTGATGGTGTTGATGTCAGCAGAAGGGTTAAGCAGTATATTGACTAGAAATGGATCGCCTGGACAGCCATTGGTGATGGGAGTGACCGTGTAGATTACTGGTCTTGCGATATTGGATGTGTTCACCAATGTTCCCGTGATTGCGGGTCCTGACCCAGCTACCCCGCCTGTTACAAAGCCATTAGGAGCAGTTGGGGCATCCCATTCATAGGTGGTTCCTGCAGGAATATTACCATTGATACCATCTTCTGGAGTAACTGTGAAAGGGACAGTGCTACAAGTGAAGTCACTCATATCATCAATTTCGGCGACTGATTCAATTGATTGTGAGATAGTGTATACTGAGTTGCCTGGTCCACATGATCCATTGTTATTCCCAAACCAACAGTTACCTTCAAAAACTACATCAAACGTAATGGCATTGCCTCCTGGGCCAAGAGGAGTTGTATATCCAGTTCCTAGAATAAAATTAGAAGCCGTAAGTGGTAAAGTATAGGTTCTTGTATCTCCCGGAGCAAGATTCCCGGCGTTCGTTTTGATATAATAGTCTGCCCAACTCGTTCCGTCTGTATTCCATTTTACTCCAATATTTATATCGGGAGATGAGTCGGTCCAAGGCTCTGTCCCGTCGTTTCGTACTGTCACGGTGACGTTTCGAGTTTCTCCGGGACACCAAGGACCTGAGCCTAAATCTGCTGAGATAAATTCAGCTCTGTAATCAGGGGGTAAGGTATAGGTAACTCTAACTTGACCATTTCCTCCAGCACCTCCAAAGGTTGGCCCTCCGCCATTTCGTCGAGAACCTCCACCTCCTCCTCCAGGAATTTGTCCTGGAAGACCATTAGAGCTAGCATTCCCAGGTAGTTCTGGTCCTCCATTTCCTCCATCACCCCCACCCGTTGGAGCAGTTGCACCAAAAATTCTATTTACATTATTTGGAGGAGTTGGTGAATTTCCATTTGCTGCTGTTCCTGCCGAAGACCCTCCACCTCCGTTTCTTCCATTTCCTCTCGATGCTCCGTCTCCTCCGCTATATCTAACTGTTCCTATGCCATTCCCCGCTAAACCGCCTATTCCTAATCGTATATTTCCTGCTTCATTTGTTGGCGCAGATTGCCCCCCTTCTGCTAAAACCAAGGATCCAGCTTCACCGCTAGGTGAAAACCAAGAATTACCTCCCGGACTATCACTGGTACTACCCGAGCCTACAAAGATATTAAAGGTGTTAAGTGGAGTAACGGATAAAACACTTCTGGAATAGGCGCCTCCACCCCCTCCACCCCCTCGTCTGCTTGTGGTGGTGGTATAAGAAGTCCCCCTACCTCCTGCACCCCAAGTTTCAACAGTAATCGATGTTACCCCAGCAGGCACAGTAAACGTTTGAGTTCCTGGTGTGTTAAAAGTTTCTACTGTTTGGGCAAAAATATTTCCAACAAGAATTGGGTTCAAAAACAATCCAAAAATTAATACAAATTGTCCTATGCTTTGTCTGAATGGGTTTGGAATTGAATAAAAAAGTCCCGCTTTCCTTTTTATATAAGGGAAATGGTCTGAAATGGTTCTCAGAAACCATCCCATTTGGGAGCCCTGAATTATGTCTCTAAAAGTTTTAATCAAATTTCGTTAACACTTTATTGTAACAAACATACAAAAAAATACTTTTTGTATCTGATGACAAATGTCATAAACCGTTGAAAAATAGTAGCCTTACAGAATAATTTTAATTTTTGATCAAATTTTCAGAATTCTACACTTTTATCAACTCAAATATGCAAATATTTTCCTGATCTCATTTTCTGCTAGGTAGGTCCTTTGATTTTTTTTTGAATTCAAAAGTTTATTCCGAACCCAAAAGTCTATTTCCAAGAATCTAACTAGCTTCCTCTTACAATACAATTACTTTTAATTATGCAAAAGGAGTGAAAATTATTCAGTAAATCACTATTAACCAAACACTTAATAAACAAAGCAAATTGGGTGGTTTAAAATCCATTTTCTTATAGATAATCTGTAAAAAATAATAAGTTCAAAATTAACTTTAAAGTATTGTTCACTAAAGCTTAGCCATTCAGGCCTAGTCAGAACTTAGCCTATTCCTAAATCCCTGCCCTGTCGGACTGGGTTGGTAAAAGCCAGTCTTGGGCCTGGGTATACAATCTTGATTAATTGTCTGGTCCAGATTCCTTGATTTTTTAGAGATCATTAGTCTACCAGAAAAGAGAAGGCTGAAAGCCTGCCTCATAACAGCTCAGGGTATAAGCCCTGAGAATAGGGTGCAGCCCTGAGATCAAGGTATTGGAGTTGTTATGCTGTGGAGGTCTGAAGGACCGAATTTATCCGAGGTTGAATTTCAGAATTACATGAAGGT
Source organism: Algoriphagus marincola HL-49 (assembly GCA_001314815.1). Classification (GTDB taxonomy): domain Bacteria; phylum Bacteroidota; class Bacteroidia; order Cytophagales; family Cyclobacteriaceae; genus Algoriphagus; species Algoriphagus marincola_A. Next base: position 21,220 of record LJXT01000021.1, on the reverse strand, counting down.
AATTAATTCATAATTAGTTAAATTAGAAAACACATCCGATTGATTTTCAATTAAATATAGATAGCCATGCCACAATCTTTAGCAAAAGTTTACCTTCATATCATATTCTCTACCAAAGAAAGAAACCCTCTTGTAAAAAAAGAATTTAAGAGCGTAATGGAATCATATATAGTAAGAGTGGGTAGTGATTTAGGGTCATATACAGAGGCAATTTACCTGAATCCAGATCACCTGCATTGGCTATGTACCTTGCCAAGGACGATCACAATTGCGGATTTTTTGAATAAAGCGAAATCCAATTCGTCTAAAATTGGCAAAATTCAGGTTGATAGAAACTTCAGTTGGCAGAATGGATATGGTGCGTTCTCGGTGAGTCAATCAAAATTAGAAGTGGTCAAAAAATACATTGAGAATCAGGAAGAGCATCATCAAAAAATCTCATTTCAGGATGAGTATCGGAAGTTTCTTAAAGAATATAAGGTGGAATATGATGAAAAATATGTGTGGGATTAAATACATATCGGCCCTTCAGGCCTCTGGATGTCTTGGTGGCCGGTTAATCCCAGCCCTGACGGACTGGGTTAAAAAAAGCCGGCCCCTTGGGCCTATCAATTTTAGGACTTCTATCGATATACCCAACAAAGAAGGCTAAAGGCCTGACTCATTTAGCTAATTAGGACCGGATAAAGAAGGCTGAAAGCCTGCCTAATAACAGCTCAGGGTATAAGCCCTGAGATTATGGTATCGTAAGGTTGAAATTGTTGAGGTCTTAAGGATCGGATTTCTCAATTTTTTACAAAAAAACAACCCCAACCAATTTGATCGGGGTTTGATGATTGATCCAGTTGAAATGAATCAATTACCCATTCATACTGATCAAAAACTCTGCATTGTCGCGAGTTCCTTTCATTCGGTTGAGTAGGAATTCCATAGACTCTTGCGAGTTCATGTCGCTCATCAGCTTGCGGAGAATCCACACGCGCTGCATTTCTTCCTTGTCCATCAACAAGTCCTCGCGACGGGTACCGGAACTCAAGACATCGATCGATGGATAAATTCTTCGGTTGGCTAGCTTTCTGTCCAAAGCCAATTCCATATTACCGGTTCCTTTGAATTCTTCAAAGATCACCTCATCCATCTTGGAGCCTGTTTCTACAAGAGCTGTGGCGATGATAGTTAATGAACCGCCATTTTCCACATTTCTCGCTGCACCAAAGAATCGCTTTGGCTTGTGCAAGGCATTGGCATCCACACCACCGGAAAGGATCTTTCCAGAGCTAGGTACTACGGTATTGTGTGCACGGGCAAGTCGGGTAATGGAGTCCAATAGGATAACCACATCATGGCCTACTTCTACCATTCGCTTTGCTTTTTCCAAAACGATGTTGGCAACTTTCACATGACGCTCGGCTTGCTCGTCAAAAGTGGAGGAAATCACCTCACCGCGTACGGATCGGGCCATATCGGTCACTTCTTCCGGACGCTCATCGATCAGCAAGATCATCAGGTGTACTTCCGGATGGTTTTTAGCAATTGCGTTGGCAATTTGCTGCAATAGTACGGTCTTACCAGTCTTTGGCTGGGCTACGATCATACCTCGCTGACCTTTTCCGATAGGAGCAAAAAGGTCGAGGATTCTGGTAGAATACCCATCTGGCTTGGCAGAAAGATTTAATCGCTCCTCAGGGAATAAAGGAGTCAAGTATTCGAAGGGAACGCGATCACGAATTTCGTCGGTGGTCTTTCCGTTGACGGTGCCGATTTTCAAAAGAGCAAAGTACTTTTCACCTTCTTTAGGTGGTCGGATGGACCCTTTGATATGGTCTCCTGTTTTCAGGCCGAAAAGTTTGACCTGACTCGGTGATACATAGATATCATCTGGTGAAGCCAGATAGTTATAATCAAGGGAGCGAAGGAAACCATAGCCTTCTGGCATCATTTCCAATACCCCTTCATTTTCTATGACTCCGTCAAATTCTTTTGGGCTGACGAAAGTCTTCTTCTTACTGCCTGGAACTGTTTCAGCAGCGGGAGTGTGAATTTCGTCTTGTGACTTGAAGTTTTTGCGCTTTGGAAGCTCTACTTCAGGTTCAGGGGCAGTCTCAGGTTTAGCCTTTTCATCTTTGGGCTCGTTGGCTACGTTGACCTCTTCAAAAACCTTGCGTCTAGGTCTAAAAGTTTTGGGATTTTCATCTCCACTTTCCTGTCTTTTTTCAGGCCTGCTTTTGGGAGCTTCAGCCTTTTCAGTTTCTGCCGCTTTTTTCTCTGGCTTGCCTTGCTCTTTAGGAAGTTCGGTTACGTTTTGTCTTCGGAATTTTGGTTTGAATTCCGGCTCTTCTTCCTTAGGTGCTGGTTTTTCTTTTTTTTCCGGCTTTGCCGCCTTCGCAGGTTCTTCGGCTTTGGGAGGCTCTTGTGTTGATTCTGCTGCTGAAGGTTTTTTCTTGGGAAGGGCTTGCTCTGGGGTGATAGCTTGCTGGTCGAGGATGGCGTAGACGAGTTCGTCTTTTTTGAGGGATTTGAAGTTTTTGACGCCCAGTTCCTCGGCGATTTCCTTCAGTTCAGACAATAATCTGATTCTGAGTTCTTCTATGTTGTACATAAAGAGAGTATGAGTGAATGATAATAATAGTGTGCTTAACGCGGTTTTGATCGCAAATGAAGATCGTAGCAAAAAAGAACTGCTTGAATTGTTCAGGACAAAGTGGGATGCCTGTTCACCTGCGGTATGTCTGCAATATTACAGCTATATCTTAGATTTAACAAATATTTGTTTTTTTCTCTGATTTTTATTGAACCATTACATTTCGGATGATCGCGATGGATTTCCAAACTTGATTGCTATCGAGTTGCTCTCCATAGAAAACCAGCAAAAAGTCCAATAATTTGCTCCGAAGCTCCTTTTTTACTTTCAACTGGCAGGAATAAGAATCCCTCATCAGACATTCCAGGTATTCGATAGCCTGCGGAAGTTCCTGCGCATCAAATGGCAAGGAGCGACTTTCGTCCAATAATTCGTGCGGAGTTTCAGGCCCAAAACCGATAAATCTGGCCATTTCCAGAAGAAATATTAGCGGATAGTGTTTGATTTCCTGTGTATTCCGGTCCAAACACAGAAGCGAACTTTTAAGCCAGTCGAATAATTGTTCGTTGTGATAATTTTCATAAATGGACTTGGCAACCGCCTCTGCCAGAAAAAGTGCAATACTTGTGCGGGGAAATTCATAAGGAATCAGTGCATAGGGATGAGCTAGTTTGGACTCGGAGATTCGCTGCAGTCCCGAATTTTCCTTTTCATAGACTACCAAATCCAAAATGGTCATCGGTTGATAAAGTGCTGCTTTTGATTTGGCACCAGCTTTTCGCACTCCATTGATGATGTAGGATTTTAGTCCGAGCTCCCGGGTGAAAATTTTTACGATCAGGCTGGTATCCCTGTATCGCATGGAGTTGATGACGATTCCTTCAGTCTTTTTGAGCATCAGCGTTTGTCTTCAAAGAAGCATTTTCGGCATCGTGCCTCATATATACTATGCTCTCCGAGCATGACTTTCTGTTTGGAATCGGAAAGTCGGAGCGAAAAAGCAGCCAAATCGCCGCATTTCATGCAAATCGCATGGACTTTGGATACATACTCTGCGACTGCCATCAATTTGGGCATGGGCTCGAAAGGCTGCCCTTCGAAGTCCATATCCAGACCCGCCATGATGACCCGCTTGCCTTGATTGGCGAGTTGGGTGACTACGGATACGATTCGGTCGTCAAAAAACTGTACCTCATCTATACCTACCACATCACAGTTTCCACTGAGTAGCAGGATATCTTCTGCGAAATCAACAGGAGTGGAGCGGATCGAATTTTCATTATGGGATACTACCTCCTCTTCATGATAGCGAGTGTCGATTTTGGGTTTGAAAATCTCAACTTTCAATCGGGCGATTTTGGCACGGTTTAATCTGCGAATCAGTTCTTCGGTTTTTCCGGAAAACATAGACCCACAAATCACCTCAAGCTGACCTTTTCGGTCATGAGCTCCGCTTCTACGCACAGATGGTTCTATAAACATGCCTTACTCGCTGTAGTCTAGATGGGGGAATTTGTTGATTTCTGCCACTCGGATTCGAAGGTCGCCTTCAGGAATGTCCGTTTGGCAGCAAAGTCTTTCATCTGCTTTCAATCTTCCTTGTTTTTTGTAGAAAAGCTCCCGTTCATTCGGTGCATTGAGATTTTCCATCCCTGAAACGACGATCATTTTGCAACTGGTGCAACGACCTTTTTTGCCGCAGGCATGCATCCAATCGATGCCGTTTTCATGAATTAATTCAATAACTTTACCCGAGCGATTGCCCGAGTCCAGGGTACGATTATATAGGTTCTCTATCACTATTCGGGACATTTCTTCGTTGACTTTAGTAAATCACCAAGTGAATGACAACTCAAATTAACAGCAAATATTTAGAAAATTACGCCAAAGCGTACTCCGAGACCGTCTGCGAACGGTTTTTTACTGATCGGCAATTTATCTCAGGACAGGATATCGTTGGCTTGACCAGCTCTGTCCAAGTTAATTTCTTTGTGATCAAGCATCTCTTCGAGCTGTGGCAGAAGGAATTACAGAAACTGAAAAGCAATCCCTATTTCGACTATCGGGATATTTCAGTTCATGAAGCCTTGACCCAATTTATGAATGTGCTCTCACGAAGAATCCGAGTGGAGAAAGGACATTTTCAGCCCTTACTCGAAGAGGCGGTGAAAAGAGCTGTAGAACTAGCCACTGATCCTGTAAACTATTATCAATCCGAAATCGATCAGGCTCCGGCAAAGCAGATCAATGAATACCTGCGCGAGAATAAAAAATACTACAAATGGCACGCCCAATTAATAAATTTTTTGATCGATAAGGCTGGATTTGGTCAGGAGGCGTCGGATTATAAGAAAGCCATCGCGGCCAATTACCAGGCAGTGAAGGACCAATTGGAGTCCGTCAACTTGCTGCTTGCCACCTTGGGCGATGTCAAAGCCTTTGATCTCGATGCCTATCTACAGGATGACAGCCAAACGAAAGTGGAGGCTGTTTCCCCAAAGACCGAGGAGCCTACTTCTTTCTTTGAGAATCTTGAAGTAGTGGAAAGAAAAGACGCTCCCCGAGTGGAAGCGGAAACCACCTCTGAGCCGGTTGCTTCTACTCCAAAGAGTCCAAGTCCAAGCGCTTCAGGTTCAATTCAAGTGACGCAAGTTCGCGCTAGATTCTCTACTGAGAGTTATAAAGGGATGAAAGGGATTATTGGGGAATTGTCGGAAAGTCTGGCGATCAATCAGCGATTCATGTTTCGAAAGGAGCTTTTCGAAGGCAATGATGATTTGTTGACTCATGCTCTGAAATCGCTCGATGCCTGTAATTCACTTGAAGAGGCCATCGAATTGATTAATCATCGATACCTACCCGAGTTGGGGTGGGAGCCCAATTCAGAGCCAGTGGACGAATTTCTTTCCTTGGTGTATAGACGCTTCTTAGATTAACCCAATCGGCCTAGTTGCTGAGAACGGGACGCATCCATTTTGATAAAGATGAAAAGCAAAATGGTAAACGACCACAGAGATGAGCCTCCATAACTGAAAAATGGAAGAGGAATTCCTACTACGGGAAAAAGACCTATCGTCATCGAAATATTGATCATAAAATGGAAAAGGAGGATAGAAAGTACCGAGTAGCCATAGACTCTGGCGAAACGTGTTTTCTGTCGCTCTGCCATGACGACCAGCCGGTATAGCAAAGTCATAAACAATCCGATGACTACCAAGCTGCCCAGCCAGCCGAATTCTTCCCCCAATGTACAGAAGATAAAATCCGTGTGTTGCTCCGGTACGAAATCAAACTTGGTTTGGGTGCCTTGCAAGTACCCTTTCCCCAGGAATCCGCCTGAACCTATGGCAATTTTCGACTGGGTTACATTCCATCCCACGCCGAGTGGATCCAGGTCAGGATTAAACAAAACCATGATTCTGTTTTGCTGATGAGGAGGGAGCTTGGATACGACAAAATCGATACTGTAGCTATATCCTATCATCACTAGGGCAATCCCCCCAAATACCAGGGTCCTTTTCCAAGACCGCTTTCCGATGGATGCTAATATCAAAAAGATCAGTCCTATTCCGAATGCCAGATACAAATTATTCTCAATACCCAAAGCGAGTAGAGATAAGGCAATGAAACCAAGACCAAAAATAAAATAGCGCTGTGGAAAGCCTTCTCGATAAAACATGATGAAAAGAGCAAAGTAAACCATTGCCGTACCGGTATCAGGCTGCAGCAAAATCAGGATTACAGGTGCCATCATCACTCCCAGAGCAATGAATTGGTTTTTGGTTTGGGAGAGATCGAAATTTGGCCTTTCCATCACCTTCGCCAGCGCTAATGCCGTGGCAAATTTGGCAAACTCACCGGGTTGAATTCTGAATGAACCCACTCCAATAGACAGGATCTGCCCATTTACTTCTTTCCCAAAAAAGGGAGTCAATAGAAGTAAAACAAGGAAGAATAGGTAAATCGGAAGGGCAAGATTTTCAAAAAGCCGATGATCTGCGGCCATGATAACGAGGATAATCGCTGCCGCAGCACCAATCCAAACCAACTGAATTCCCGAATTAATTGATAAATCAAAAATGCTTTTGGCATTTTGGCTGTCAAAAACCGCGGCATAGATATTAAACCAACCAATCATGACCAATGCAAAATAGATCAATACAGTAGGCCAATCGACTCGGCTGATGGGGAGATCGTTATTTCGCATTAATAGATGAAGTTATTGGCCAATACATATTCTTCCAGCTGAGGTCTGCTGACTTGACCCCGAAGGTACTTTTCGATCATCAAGCTCGCCGTACTTGCAGCGGCTCGACCACCCCAGCCTGCATTTTCCACATAGACAGCGATCGCAATCTTCGGATCGTCCTTCGGTGCAAAAGCCACAAAAACAGAGTGATCTTCTCCATGCGGGTTTTGTGCTGTCCCCGTTTTACCGGCAATCACCAAATCCTGAATAATAGCCCGATTTGCTGTTCCATAAAGCGCTTCCGCCATAGCATCCTGGATTATATCAAAGTGCTTTGGATCGACGCCGACCTCATTTTTGATTCGGAATTTTGACGGGATTCTTGTAGGGTCCCCATCCACAGCTTTGATCAAATGAGGCGTGTAATAATAGCCCTTATTGGCAAAAATAGCCGCAAGATTCGCCATTTGTAAGGGGGTGACTTGCAGCTCACCCTGCCCGATCGAAAGCGAGTAAATGGTAGAATACTTCCACCGACCTTCTCCGTATACGCGATCATAAAGCTTACTCGATGGAACATCGCCGCTGTATTCGCCGACCATATCCACCCCAAGTTTTCCGCCTAGTCCGAATTTCATCACTTTTTCCCGCCATACGTCCAAGCCGATCTGCGTGTCTTTGAAGGTATTGCTAGAGATTTCCTGATTGATGATTCTTCGGAAAGCCTGATGGTAGTAGGGGTTGCAGGAGTTTCGGATAGCTCCAAAAAGATTGACCGGGGAGGGATGATTGTGGCAAGCCACCAAGGATCGGTTACAGGCAAAGGTCGTCTCTGGAAATAGGATGCCCTCCTGCAAACCAATTAAGCTCTGTACGATTTTGAAAATCGATCCGGGTGGGTAGCGGGCCATGACCGGACGATTAAGGAAAGGCTTGCTGTCCATCGAATTGAGCAAGGAGTAATTTTTGCCAAAATTAGCTCCTGTCAGTTCATTTGGGTCATAAAAGGGAGCAGAAATCATCGCTAGAATTTCGCCAGTCTTCGGCTCAATGGCTACTACTGATCCGGTTTTTCCCTTCATGAGATATTCTCCATAGAGTTGAAGCTCTCGATCCAGCGTTGACGTTAGGTTGATTCCTGCAACGGACGCGGTATCGTAAGCCCCATCTTTGAATGGTCCCTTATCTACGCCTCGGACGTTGACCATTTTGTATTTGACCCCTTTTTGACCTTTCAGTTCATCTTCATAAAATCGCTCCATGCCACTAAGACCTACATAGTCACCCTGTTCGTAGTAGTCTGAGCTATCTCTTTCGAGTTGGCGGGCATTAATCTCCCCGATATAGCCAAGGGCATGAGCTGCAATAGGGGTAGGGTAGGAGCGGACCGATCTCGTGGTGATGAATAAGCCTGGGTAGTCAATGAGGAAATCTTGAATCTTGGCAAAATCCGTTGAAGAAATTTGCTTGATCAGCGGAGATGGCTTGACGGATGAATACTTTTTAGCGGCATTGTAAGCTGTGACCAGGTCTTCTTTTTCAATCCCAAAAATCGAAAGGAATTTAGCTGTGTCTTTTACAGAGAACTCCTTGGGTACGACCATCAGGTCAAAAATAGGATTATTGTAAACGAGGAGTTCGCCGTTTCGATCATAAATCAATCCACGATAAGGGTGATCCACCACTCGCTGAATAGCATTTCGCTCTGCCCTACGGGTAAAGCTGTCGTCCATTACCTGTATCATAAAAAGCTTGGTCAGCAAAACTATGCCAACTAAGGAAATGACGATAATGATGACAAACGGCTTCTTGTCGTTCATAGAATACTCCTCCTTCTTTTATAGAACAACGCTTGTACAAGTATAGCCAAAAGCACCGTTAAAATGGAGGAAAAAAAGCTTTTGTTTAGGATATTGAAAACACCCATGGTTCCCCATTGATCTACTGTGAAAAACAAAAGAGAAAATAAGAATGTCATAGGAACAATATAGGTCAAATACCAACCTGTCCCCATTTCCTGAAGGGTAGGGGAAATTCCTTCGTCGTATCCACCGGTTGGACTGATGATTCGTAACCAGATAGGTCGAAAAAATCCTATAAATGTAGTGCCGACTGCATGAATTCCTCCCGTATCATAAAACATATCCACTGTCAGTCCAACTAGGAAACTGATCACCAAAAGCGAAATGGTCGATATGTTGACAGGTAGATGTAAAATGATCAAGAGATAAATAAAACAAAGTGCCACTCCAAAGAGTGCAAGGTTTTTCAAAAAGAATATCTGAATAACCAGTAGCAGCAACCCCCAGATGATTGTCGAAAAAAGATTTCTAATATTCATCGCTTATCTCGGCTTGTTGATAGAGAGAATCCCGCTCCTCAATGGATGTATTTCTGACCAAATACACATAATTAAGCTTGCTGAAGTCAGCACTCAGCTGCACACTGATATCCAAATAATTTTGGTTTTCAGATGGATTGACGCTTTTGATCGTGCCTATCAAAATCCCCTCCGGAAACACAGCGTTGTATCCGGAAGTGATTACGGTGTCTCCAGGCGAAGGCGTTACGTGTCTAGGTACATAGAGCATTTTGGCCACCTGAGTATCTTTTCCATCCCAGTTGATAGATCCGAAGACATCGCTTGATTTGATTTTGGAAGAGACCAAGAGCCCGGTATTTAGGAGGGATATACCTACGGAGAAGTTTTTGGAGACCTCCTTAATTCTTCCCACGGCACCATTTTGGGTGAAAATCCCCATTCCCTCTGTGACTCCGTCGTCCGCACCTCGATTGATCGTGATGTGATTCTGAGCTAGACGCAAAGTTTGGCCTACTATTTTACCACCGATGATTTCAAAGGAAGCCTTGAAACTGGAATCCAAAGGAGCGTAGGAAACACTGTCCATGGAATTTTGACCAATCAACTCCTTCAGCAAGCGGGCATTTTGAGTGCTTAGCTCATCATTTTCTTCAGAAAGACTGAAAAATCCTGTAATGTCAGATTGAGTTTTCAATAATGAACCGGAGATGGCCATCGAGCTATTGAAAAATGCTGCTCCTTGGGGAGAGTTATTTCTGACCACCATCCAGATGGCGATGATTTCTAATAAGACAAATAGTAAAAAGGCCCTTAGTTTATAAAGGAATTCGAAAATGCGCAGCATTCGGGCTTTAAGTCATCAATACGGTTCGGAAATTATGCAAGTTTTTCAGCGCGGTGCCTGTTCCTCGTACTACTGCACGAAGGGGATCTTCAGCGATGTGAATGGGCAATTTGGTTTTTTGATGTAATCGCTTGTCCAAGCCTTTAAGAAGCGCTCCTCCTCCGGTGAGGTGGATACCATTATCATAAATATCAGCCGAGAGTTCCGGGGGAGCAATCTCCAACGCTTTCAAAACAGCCTCTTCTATTTTGGAGACTGATTTATCCAGAGCAAAGGCAATTTCGGAATAAGACACCTTGATTACTTTCGGGATACCGGTCATCAAATCCCTACCTCTGATTTCGTAATCTTCTGGGGCGTCATCGAGTTCCGTAAGTGCAGATCCGATGGCAATTTTTACTTTCTCGGCTGATCGCTCACCGATGAGTAAGTTGTGCTGTCTTCGCATGTAGTCCAATATATCTTTGGTGAAGGTATCACCTGCCACTCGGATGGACTGATCAGCTACTATACCTGAAAGCGCGATCAAGGCGATCTCAGTAGTACCTCCTCCGATATCTACGATCATAGACCCCATAGGCTTTTCGATATCAATTCCGATACCGATTGCCGCAGCGATGGGTTCAAACACCATGTATACCTCCTTGGCACCTGCATGCTCAGCAGAGTCACGTACCGCTCGTTTTTCTACTTCAGTGATCCCAGATGGAATACAGATGACCATCCGATGCGATTGTGGGAACATTCCTTTTTTCTGTCCGGGGATCATTTTGATGAGACCTCGGATCATTTGCTCAGCGGCGTAGAAGTCGGCGATTACTCCATCTTTCAGTGGGCGGATTGTTTTGATATTTTCATGCGTTTTCTCATGCATGTTCATAGCTTCTCTTCCGACCGCAAGTACACGGTTATTGGTCTTGTCAATCGCAATAATTGAGGGTTCGTCCACCACGATTTTATCTTTGTGGATAATAAGCGTGTTGGCAGTACCAAGGTCTATGGCAATGTCACTTGAGAAAAAATCAAATAATCCCATTTTTATTTTGGTGTTTTTGAAGGTAAATGAAGTAGGGTCTAACAGCTCTCAACAAGATACGCATATTAAACGGAGGTCGGCAAAATTATTATGTTCTGAGCACAAAAAGGAATCTCTCGGCATATTTTTTGGATCAAATTTCAAGCCGTACATCTCAGGCTCTTAAAATGTTTCATTTCTTTAAAATTTTATTTGAATGGATGTTGGTTTCTTTAAATTTCCTCTTGGGGGGAGAATTGGTTTTCGATTAAATTTATTTTACCTTTGTGCCGTATTCGATAGTTTCTAGAGGGGACCAAATGTCCCCTCTTTCATTATGCTTACTGTATGAATGATTTGAAAGATAGACTTGAGACTTTGGTTATTGATTGTCTTCCGGACGAAAGCCATTTTCTGGTGGATTTACAGCTGACTTCCAAGTCTAATCAGCTGCTATTGAATATTTTGATCGATGCGGATGCAGGACTGACGATCGACAGTTGTGCAAAAGTGAGTCGGGCAGTGTCCGGAGAGATCGAGGCATTAGAATTGATCGATTCGGCTTATCGAATTGAAGTTTCTTCTCCGGGAGTGGATTTTCCCCTTTCTTCTGAAAGACAGTATAGAAAAAATTTCGGGAGGGAGTTGAAAGTATTTCTTCAGGACGGGAAGGAATTGAAAGGAAAACTAATAGCAGTCTCCGAATCAGGAATAGTTTTGGAGGCTAAAATGAAAGAAAAAGGAAAAAAAGCGGTGTTACAGGAAGTAAATGTTGCTTTTGAGGATATCAAAAAATCAGTTGTACAAGTATCTTTTAAATAAATCAAATGGATGCCAAAGTCTTAATAGATTCCTTCGCTGAATTTGCGAGATCTAAAAATGTGGATCGACCTACCATGATCCGTATTCTTGAGGATGTATTCAGAGCCATGATCCGTAAAAAATTTGAAACGGACGAAAACTTTGACGTGACAATCAATGCTGATAAAGGAGACTTAGAGATCTTCCGTATCCGTGAGATTGTGGATGACAATTCTGAAGATATTTGGGATTTTGATAAAATCAGTCTGACCGATGCCCGCAAAATCGAACCGGATTTTGAGATCGGTGAGGAGGTTTATGAAAAAATCGAACTGGAAGAGTTTGGGCGAAGAGCTGTGCAGATGGCTCGTCAGACTTTGATCCAGCGAATCAAGGACTTGGAGAAGGACATTCTTTTCAATAAATATGAAGAATTGGTTGGAGAGGTAGTCTCTGCAGAGGTTTACCAGATTCTCGGCCGTGAGATTCTTATGATTGATGGAGAGGGGAATGAGCTGATTTTGCCTAAAGGAGAGCAAATTCCTAAGGATCGATTTAGAAAAGGCGATACCGTGAAGGCCATCGTCCACAAGGTTGACATGATGAATGGCAACCCAAAAATCATTTTGTCAAGAACATCTCCTGTTTTCTTGGAGAGACTCTTCGAAAATGAAGTGCCTGAAGTTTATGATGGCTTGATTACCATTGTAAAGATCGTGCGAGAGCCAGGAGAGCGAGCCAAGGTGGCTGTAGAATCTTATGATGATCGAATTGATCCAGTAGGTGCATGTGTCGGAATGAAAGGGTCAAGAATTCATGCGATTGTGCGTGAATTACAAAATGAGAACATCGACGTGATTAATTTCACAGAGAATTTGGACCTTTACGTAGCCCGAGCTTTAAGTCCTGCTAAGGTATCTTCATTGAGTGTCAATGAGGAAACTCGTCGGATTTCTGTATTTCTAAAGCCCGATCAGGTATCTTTGGCAATCGGAAAAGGCGGATACAATATCAAATTGGCAAGCCGATTGGTAGGATATGAGATCGACGTGTTCAGAGAGCTGAATGAAAATGAGGAAGAAGATGTCGATTTGATCGAATTTGAAGATGAAATTGATGCTTGGATCATCGATGAGTTGAAGAAAACTGGTTTGGATACGGCTCGTTCCGTATTGGCTTTGACCAAAGAAGATTTGGTGAGAAGAACCGAACTGGAAGAAGAGACCATCGAGGAGATTTTCAAGATATTAAGACAAGAGTTTGAATAAGTCAGGGTGTCAAGCCCGTAGAATTACCCAATAGTAAAAAAGATTTCGAAAGCGGTTTTTAGCGTATGTCAGAAGAAAAAATGATGAGATTAGGCGCTTTGGCAAGAAAGCTCAACGTAGGGACAGCAACCCTCGTGGAGACTCTTGGCAAAAAAGGCCATGAGGTTCAGGACAATCCCAATTCAAAAATCAGCATGGAGCAAGTAGAGCTGCTGAATAGGGAATTTAGATCCTCTGCTCAGGAAAAAGAAGAAGCATCGCATCTCTCCATAGGGAAGCGACATGAGACAGTTACGCTTGAGCCGGAGCCCAAGCCAGAGCCTGCTCCAGCGCCTGCGCCAACTCCAGCTCCCGCACCTAAAGTGGAAGTGCCTGCTCCTACACCTCCGAAGAAAGAAGAACCGAAAGCTGCTCCGGCAGAGCCCAAAGCTCCTGAAGTAGAGAAGACGGAAAAAACCGAAATCGAAGCTCCTAAATTGGAAGGGATTAAGGTACTGGGTAAAATTGATCTCCCTCAAAAGACAGATTATAAAAAAGGCGGACGACACGAGAAGCATTCAAGGCCTACTCCAGCTAAGCCTACCCCGGCCCCTCAAAAACCAAGAGAGGAGAAAAAAGCTCCAATTGTAGCTAAGCCTCAACCCCAGCCAAAGGATGAGAAAAAAGCTCCGGGTGTCGTAAAGCCTCAACCACAACCGGAACAGCCAAAGAAGGAAGAACTTATTTCCGCCAAAGCTGACAATCTGAAAGGATTAACAGTCCTAGGTAAGATTGAATTACCCGCTGAAAAGAAAAAGAAAGGCGGTCCTGTAGCTTCTTCTGATGAGCGGGCAAGAGACAAAAAGCGACCTAGGAAACGTATCGATAAAGGTGGTAATCGAAACAGAAATCAAGGCGACAGAAATCAAAAAGGTGCTCCAAAACCGGTACAGGGCAGAAATCAAAAGGCTGAACCTACTCAAAAGGAAATTCAAGATCAAATCAAGCAGACGCTTGCAAGACTGCAGGGGGGCAAGTCAGGTAGTAAGAAAAGCAGACGAGATAAAAAAGCAGAACGAGATAGAGACACTACCGATGTGGTACAAGAGGGATCAAAAATTCTGAAGGTTACCGAGTTTATCTCTGCAAATGACTTGGCGGCACTCTTGGACGTATCCGTTAATGAGATCATTTCTACTTGTATGTCTTTGGGAATGTTTGTTTCCATCAATCAGCGATTGGATGCGGAAGCAATCACCATTATTGCTGATGAATTTGGCTATGAGGTTGAATTCACCAAAGATATCGAAGATGAAATCGTAGAGGAGGAAGTCGACAAGGAAGAGGATTTGATTGAGCGTGCACCGATCGTCACGATCATGGGTCATGTCGATCATGGTAAAACCTCCCTATTGGATTATATCCGTATGTCGAAAGTAACTGCTGATGAGGCGGGGGGTATCACCCAGCACATCGGTGCCTACGATGTAAGAACCAAAGACGGTCATAAAATCGCATTCTTGGATACTCCGGGTCACGAAGCCTTTACGGCGATGCGAGCTCGTGGTGCTAAAATCACTGACGTGGCCATTATCGTGATCGCTGCGGATGATAGCATCATGCCACAGACCAAAGAAGCAATCAACCATGCTCAGGTAGCTGGCGTACCGATGATTTTTGCGATCAACAAAGTGGATAAGCCTAACGCTAATCCAAATAAAATCAAGGAAGAACTTGCCAACATGAATTTGCTGGTAGAGGAATGGGGTGGTAAATACCAGTCTCAGGATATCTCCGCCAAAACAGGTCAAGGTGTTGATGATCTTTTGGAGAAAGTACTCCTAGAATCAGAAATTCTTGAGTTGAAAGCCAATCCAGGTAAAAATGCGGTAGGTACTGTCATTGAAGCATCCTTGGATAAGGGTCGTGGATATGTGGCTACTTTGATGATTCAAGCTGGTACACTTCGAGTAGGAGATGTGATGGTGGCTGGTTCGCACTATGGACGTGTGAAGGCTATGTTTGACCATACTGGTAAAAAACTCAAGGAAGCTGGACCATCTACACCGGTTCAAGTACTTGGATTGAGTGGTGCTCCGCAAGCTGGTGATATTATCAAGGTTTACGACAATGAGCGTGAAGCCAGAGAAATTGCCAACTCTAGAGAGCAAATCCAGCGTGAGCAAAGTCTCCGTACGAAGAAGCACATTACTTTGGATGAAATCGGTCGTCGATTGGCTATCGGTAGCTTCAAAGAACTTAATATCATTATCAAAGGTGACGTGGATGGATCAGTGGAAGCACTCTCTGATTCCTTGTTGAAGCTTTCTACCGATGAGGTGAAAGTAAGTATCATCCACAAAGCTGTGGGTCAGATTTCTGAATCCGATGTGCTTTTGGCTTCAGCATCCGATGCGATTATTCTTGGATTCCAGGTTCGTCCTTCCGCCAACGCGAAGCGACTTGCCGAGCAGGAAGAAATTGAAATTCGTCACTACTCAATCATCTACGATGCGATCAATCAAATCAAAGATGCGATCGAGGGTATGCTTGAGCCAGAATTTGAAGAAGTCATCACCGGTAATATTCAGGTTCGTGAAGTATTCAAGATTTCTAAAGTAGGAACAGTTGCAGGTTCATACGTAACTGACGGGTATATCACCAGAAAGAACAAGATTCGAGTGATTCGAGATGGAATCGTTATTCACGATGGAGAAATCGATCAGTTGAAGCGATTCAAGGATGACGTAGCCGAGGTAAAAGCAGGCTATGAGTGTGGTATCTCCATCAAAAACTTCAACAATATACAAGTAGATGACACCATCGAAGGATATGAAATGCGAGAGATCAAGCGAAAGCTATAAGATTTTGATCAAATCAAAATATGGAAGGAGCGGTGAAAACTGCTCCTTTTTTTATGATTTTCCGAAATCATGCCAGTAGTTCAAAATGGCCTCTCCTTCCCAACTTTACAGATTAACGTTTACCGAGCGAAGTCGAGGAGAACCTAGCACAATTTGGTTCCTGCTAACAAAGTGGACATTCATATTTTTTTCAATGATTCTTAGGCAATTCGGCCTTTTTTTCAGTGATTTGGATTAAGCTCATTTTGAAAAAACTTATTTCCATAGCGCTTTTGGGATGTTTTGCCCTGTATCACTTTGGGCATTATGTGTTCTATTTTGCCCATCAGGTTCAAATGGAGCAAACTTGGAGTGAGAAAATTTTTGCAGCGTCCAATGAGATCGAGTTAGAAGAGCGATTGCTTGAAGTGCCATTAGCAGCTCCTTATATGGCCAATGAGCAGGAGTTTAGAGCTACAAATACGCGTTTTGAGAAGGATGGGAAATTTTTCAGAGCGATCAAGCAGCGTTATCAAAATGATACGCTTCAGATTGTTTATGTGGCAGATACTTCTCGGCAAAAACTTGAAAACACCTTTGAGAAGTGGGTCTCTTGGTTGGCTGAAGGAGAAATGCAGCAAGAATCTTCCAAGTCCATTAATTTAAAAACGTTTGTAAAAGACTACATTCAGGAATATCCTTTCGAGTTTGTCGCATTTGAAGAATTAATTCACATTAAACACACAGGGTTTATTTTTTCAACTTACAAGAGTCCTTTTTTTCAATTAGATACTCCACCTCCGAAGGTAGCCTGACTTTTTAAATCCTAATATTTCCAAGACTTAATAGTCCTTGGAATATTTCTCATTTATCCCCTTCAAGCAATTGTTAAGGGGAAGACTAAATCTTATTTACATTATCTATTTAGCTATGAAATCTAAATTTATAGCACGCATGGCCTGTACTTTAGGTCTTTGCGTGCCATTTATATATTCCCAGGCTCAGTCACCTATAGACGAGTTACTGATGCCAAAAAATGAAATATGTTTTCTTCTCAATTATGAATATGGTCAATTTGATCAATACTGGGAAGGTGATTTTCTTCGAGAAAATCAAACTATTGCAACGGTGCAACGCAGAACTGCGATGGTAATGGCCGCTTATGGCATCAGTGATAGGTTGGATGCATATCTTGGCTTGCCGTATGTATCGACAAACTCTACCATTCCAAATGGGGGGAAATTTGCAGGGGCCTCTGGTATTCAGGATGTTTCAGTAGGTCTAAAATACAAGGCCTATGAATCTACACTAGGAAAGGGAAGGTTATCGCTTTTTGGATCACTTCTTTTTTCCACACCAGCTTCTAATTACCTCTCTGATTACCAGCCCTATAGTTTAGGACTTGGTTCGCCTCAACTAGCATGGAGAGCGACGGGTCATTATGAGTTCGATCAGGGTTTTTACAGCAGATTAGTAATTGGGTACATATGGAGAGGCTACACAGAAGCCGAGCGAGAATATTATTACAATGACGGAAGTTTTTTTACCCCTTGGATGGATGTCCCTAGTTCTTGGAACATTGATTTGACAGTGGGTAAATGGTTTTTAGAAAGGTCTCTTAGGTTTGAGATTTCCTATAGTAATCAAAATGCCACTTCAGGCGATGATATCCGAGCATACAATGCGCCCCAACCTACAAATCAGGTCGATTTTTCAAGACTTGGAGCTTTTGCTCAATACTATTTTTCTCAAGTGAAAGGACTGGGCGTTTTAGCTTCTATCAACCAAGTTGTTTCAGGTAGGAATGCTCCAAAAATGACCTCTTTTGGAGTTGGTATTACTTATCAGTTTTCATTAAAAGCTAAGTAAAAATGAAAAAACATCTACAAAAATATATCATCCTGGCAGTATCTATCTATGTAGCATCTTGTTCTATGGATCTGCCTACTCAACTTGAATTTGAAAGCTATGAATTTGCTTCAATCGATGAAAATGGAGGGGAATTAAATCCAATTTTGATTTCAAAAGGTTCCGAAATCACAGTTTCAGAGCCCAATGATATTACTTCAGCCGAATACCTCGAAGAGCTTTCCGAAGTGAAAAATAGAATTGCCAATAAAAGTGACCAGGAGAAACGCAATACCAGACAATGGACGAACAACCCCGTAGTCAGATGGAATGAAATAGCATTGGAGTTGATTGCCAAGTACAATCTTATTCCAGGGCCTAATCCGGATGGTACCTATACACTACCTACTCCCTCCAATCCCCAAGGGCCTCCCTCTTTTCCATTTGCTCATCCTCCTTATGCAAGTAGAGTTCTTGCATACCTTTCTGTTTCTCAATATGATGGTTTAATTGTAGCCTGGCATTACAAATTTTTTTATAATCGTCCAGCTCCTTACGAGATAGATTCAGATATCGAGCATGCTTATGTCGCTCAACCTATTCCCTCCTATCCTTCGAGTGGGGCAGTAGTTGCACGTGTTTCCAAAGAAATATTGACTACTATGTTTCCATTGGAAGCAGACTATCTGGCTCGTATGGAGGAAGAACACTTAGAAGCTTTATTGCTTTCAGGTGAAAATGTGCCAAGTGATTTGGAGGCAGGATTGGATATAGGTAAAGAGATAGCATCAATTGCTCTTGAACGGGCGTCCTTGGATGGTATGAAAGACGCACAGGTAAATAAGGCTGTCTCAGATTCTATAGCCGATGCTGCTTTTGACCGTTTTGGATGGAAATGGATCAATTTAGAGTCTCCGTCCCGTCCAGTAGGGCTTACTCCACTTTTTGGGAAAGTAAAAATGTGGAATGTTGCAGATGTGAAAGATACTCGGCCTCCTGTTCCTCCTACTCCCGGGTCCGATTTGTATGAGGAGGATGTTGAAATTTTAAAAAATTATGCTGCAAATGTAACTCCAGAAAGAAGGAGGATTGCTAATTTTTGGCAAGATGGCTTAGGTACTTATACTCCTCTAGGACATTGGAATGATTTTGCAAATCGGTATATAGTCGAATTCAGATTAAATCCATTAAGAACTGCTAGAGTTTTGGCTTATTTGAATATGGCTATGATGGATGCAGGTATCAGTTGTTGGGATGCTAAGTATTACTACCATTATCCCAGACCTATTCAGCTAATTGAAGGGTTTGAAACTATAGCTGGGACTCCTAATTTCCCTGCCTATACATCTGGACATTCAGTCTTTTCGGCTGCCGGAGCAGAGGTTTTGGCTCACTTTTTCCCTAGCCTAGCTACCCAGTTTCGAGGTTGGGCGGAAGAAGCAGCTATTTCCCGAGTATATGGTGGGATTCATTGGACTTTTGACGCCACTGTAGGAACTACTCAAGGAGTAAATGTGGCTCAGTATTCTATAGACAGAGCTAAGACAGATGGAATAGATTAAGTTTTTTAAAAATAGGTAGAGATCAGAGAGCCTTTGCCGGCTCTTTGATCTCTTTTTTGATGCTTCGTGTAGCCAAAATCATCAAAGAAATAGCTAGTACAAAAAGTAAGGCTGCGATCAGTGAAAGTACATAGACCTGGTCCTGGAAATTTTTCCAAGCAAATAAGCCTAATGAGGCCAAGGTGACAGTAAACATAAAGAACATGGGGACAGTCACGAATAGGGCGTTTTTCTTTTGCCGAATCATCCAGACCGCAATGGTCAAAAGAGCTAAAGCGGCTAAGAGCTGATTTGCCGAACCGAATATGGGCCAAAGGGTCGCAAACTCTCCTGAGGCTAGCAAGAGCGCGGAGAATAAAACCACCAAACCGGTAGAAATGAAGCGATTTTCAGAGAGGGTCTTGCCCATGGGAGTTTTCACATCTTCGAAATACTCCTGAAGGGTGAATCGGGCCAGCCTGCTACAAGTATCCAAGGTGGTCAAGGCAAAAGCTGATACCGTCAAAGCAACAAAACTGATTGCAAATTCAACTGGGATTCCCAAAGAACCGATCATTCCCCCAAGTCCACTGGAAAACAAAGAGACCGGGCCCTCAGATCCAAGCCTAGCTAAATATTCACCTTTACTCAAAACTACAACCGCACCGACAGATAGTATGGCCAAAAAGGATTCGATGAGCATTCCCCCAAAACCGACCACTTTGGCATCGCTGACTTTATCCAGCTGCTTAGAAGTGGTGCCTGATGCAACCAGGGAGTGGAAGCCGCTGATGGCACCACAGGCGATAGTCACGAATAACACGGGGAAAATATACCCTAAATTTTGATCAGTAAGGGTGATTTCGCTACTCATTTGGATGGTAGGATTCGAAAAAATCACTCCTAAAATGGCTGCTAGCATCATTCCGTAAAGAAGGAAGCTATTGAGATAGTCTCTTGGCTGGAGTAAAAGACTTACAGGAGTCACTGATGCAATAAATGCATAAGCGAGAAGTAAGGAGATCCATGCTCGGTAATCCAGCGCAAAAGGAATCAACATCCCGAGATACACGGAAAAATACATCAGGGCGACACCTACTATAGAAATGAGTAGGAAGGCTTTTTTTCGATCACCAATCAATCGATTGACGATCCCAAATCCTACGGCAAGAAGTATAAATAGGAATGAAGCAGAAGCAACAGCCGGATTGGCGATAAATGTCTTTGCAATGATGTCAGCGAAAACTCCGATCACCAAAATCAAGGTAGAAAAGCTGAAAATCACAAATAGTTGCTTTCCGCGCAGACCAATCTGGTTGCGGATAATGACCCCAATGGATTTTCCTTCGGTTCGGAGGGAAGCCGCCATACTCCCCAGATCATGTACCGCCCCAAAGAAAATTCCACCCACCAAAATCCATATGATTGCCGGAATCCATCCAAAAGTAACGGCTATCACGGGGCCCACGATTGGTCCCGCCCCGGCAATGGAAGCGAAATGGTGACCTAAGACCACGATTGGCTTACTGGGCTCGTAATCCACCCCATCCCGATGAGTATGAGCAGGGGAAGGCTTTTTGTCATTTAATCCGAATTTCCTGTAGACGAAATTGCCGTAAAATCGATAGGCTAGTATCAAAATGATAGCAGAAAGGACTAAAATGACGGTATAGCTCATAGCTGACGGTTAATTGGGTTTGCGCCTACAAGGCGAAATGGAAATTTAGTAAATATTTGTCAGTTGTACTTTTTGAAGACCTTAGATTTAATCTTGTATGAATGTCCGCTTTCTTACCAGTAACCAAATTTTATTAGGTTCACCTCGACTTCGCTCGGCGACCGTTACTGTGGAAAGTTGGGGAGGGGAGGAAAAAGCGGCTGTGCCGCTTTTTCCTCCCCTCCTAAAATTAACCCCGAATCCGGAGGCCAGTCCCGATATATCGGGATGAGGCCATTTTATACTACTGGCATGATTGCGGATATACATA
>LJXT01000020.1 GCA_001314815.1 Algoriphagus marincola HL-49 | reverse complement strand
CCCGGTATAGAAGCCCTGCCCTACACCATAGATATTCCACTGTGCACCACTCCAATCCGTGGACTTGACGGATAGCTTGCCTTTGAGTTGATAGGGCAAAGCGGAGTTTTCATAGGCCTCCTTAAAAGTAATTTCTATTCTTCCTTGCTGCCCGGAGTAGACAGAAGTGACAAACTTATCGATCCCTTCCACGTCCTTCAGATAAGCTTCAAACTCCCGCATGATAAAGTCCATCTGATCCAGGGTATTCCCGAAAGGCAATCGGGCCGAAACATACAATCGGGTCTTCTCGGCTTCCCGATAGGAGCTTTTCTCAAAAACTCCCCGGACAAACATCCGCAAGGAACCACCCAAGGCTTTGTCCACATAAGGTCGGACTTCCTCTTGATAGAAGGTGTTTCCGACTGTTTTATTGTACCATTCCTGTCCTTCCCACTTGGCAGGAAGGTAGAAAATCGGAATCCCAAAAAGTAAAACAATCAGCGTAATAAAAGCTTTGCGATAGCGGGCAGTCCAGGACACCGTCCGCTCAAATCGATTCAAGTATTTCGCCCGCTTCCGAAGTTGCGGCATACTAAGTTTCCGACCTTTTCTAGCGGAATCTTTAAAAAGTAATTCGTATAGTGCCGGAGTAAAAAAGAGCGCAATCAGCAGTGAAATCCCCAACATCACGGAGACGACGATGGAAAACTCTATCAAATTTTTCTGATCCTCCTCGGGGAGGAAAAAGACAATCATTAATGCCGCGATCGTCGTCAATGAGGCCGCAAGCAAGGCCAAAAACACCCGCCTATTTCGATGCTTATGCAGGTGATCGATCATGATGATGGCATTATCCACGATCAGACCAAAGCTAATAGTCAAGCCGGCCAAAGAGTAGAGGTGAATATCCACCTGGAGGAAATAGAGCACGATAGCACAAAGGCTGAGATTGACCAAAATGCCCAAGAAAAGAACAGCAAGGTATTTGAGATTGCGATTGATCAAAAAGATAAAGACAATCAAGATCAGAATGGAAAGCCCAGACCGCTTGTAGATCTTATCCAGTTCCTTGTCGAGAAACTCGGTATCATCCCGCTCCAGGCGAACCTCAAATCCTGCCGGCAGAAGAACCTTGGTCCCTTCCACCGCCGCTTTGAGATTTTGCGCCAGCAATACCTTATTGACTCCATCCCGATTGAAAATGGTCAAGGTCACCGAATTATTACCGTTGATTCGGTAGTAGGATGAGGGCTCGGCTTCCTCCAGGGTCAATTTGGCTACGTCACGCAGCAGCACATCCTTGCCCTGTACCTGCGCCACCCGAAGATTTTCCAATTGATCCCTATCCCTCAGGGATCGGTCCACCTGCACAAAGAGGGTTTTACCTTCATTATTGAGCACGGAACCGGGAAAATTCCGCCCAAATGCCTGATTGATTCGGGTGTTGAGTTGAGAGCGGGTCAGGCCGTATGCTTGTAGCTTTTGGATGTCAAAAGTGATGTACAATTGCAGGTCTGTGGCTCCCCGTACCGACACTTCCTCCACTTCCTCGAAACGGGTCAAAGCCGGCTTGATAATATCCTCGGCGATCTTTTTGATCTCAAAAGCAGCAAAGGGTCCATTGACAGAATAGGTCAGAATCGGGGTCTTTTCATCGGTTCGGGCTTGATCGCTTTGAGACACCGTGGGGTAACTGAGCCTGGAGTCCAATTGGGGAAAAATCTGACGGATCAGCGAAAGCACCTCAAAGCGCTTGAGCTCCATATCGGCTTTCTTATCAAATCTGAGTGTGATTTGCCCCCGGTCGTAATTGGAGATGGAAGTGATGTTTTTTAGCTCCGAAAGTTGGGAGAAAGCACCCTCCAAAGGCGAGGTGGCCAGTTTTTCGATAATCTCCGGCGAACTTCTCGGAATGCCATAGGCAATGGTCAAAACGGGTTCTTTTTCCCGGGGATTGAGATCCACCGAAAGCAAAGGAATGACCGCCACTCCGAGAATGGCCAATACCACAAATGCAATTAAAACCCGAAATGGTGTCATCTTACGCCTCCTTCAATTTTTTCTTTGACACAAAAAACCAATACGCCAATGGAACGAAATACAAGGCCGTCAGCGTACCGATCGTCAGACCTCCGATCACCGAATACACCAAAGGCCGCTGCAAGTCTGCTCCCAAGCCTGAACTGAAAATAATCGGAATCAAGGCCAAAATCGTCGTGATTGAGGTCATCAAAATCGGCTTGAGCCGAATCTGACCTGCTTCGTGCAAGGCCATTTCCAGGGCATCTTTTGGATCTATCTCCGGTCTATCCACGTATTCCTTTCGCAGTCGGTTGATCGTATCGATCTTCAAAATGGCATCATTCACCATAATTCCCAGCATAACCACCAAGCCGATAGCAGACATCACATTCAGCGAAGCTCCTGCCAGGAGCAAAACCAAAAATGCCCCCGCTATACCCAATGGCAAGGTCAAGACTACAATCAAAGGCTGAATAAAGCTTTCGAACTGTGCAGCCAAAATAAAATAGAGCAAGAGCACTGAAATCAGCAAAATCCCGATCAATTGCTGAATATTTTCCTGATCCTTGAAGTATTGCCCTACCATACTGACTCCTAGGTTGCGATCGGCACCCCATCGGATGAATTCCGAATTGTAGCTATCCGGATTAGGCGCAGTGACAAGTACGGATTGATAGATGCCGCCTTTATCAGCTGTCACATATTTGTAGTGATCTTCATAGCGAAAGTCCACAAATTCACCCAAAGTATAAAAGGACGAATCGGAAGTAGTCAACTGCGTGGTTCGAAGCAGATCCTCAAAGCGAGTTTCCGATTCCTTCAGCCGAATGGGAGTAATCTCTCCAAATCGACGGATATCGGTGATGGTATAAGTACCAAACAAGCGAGAAAGCTGCTCCTGAACTTGATCGACAGCAATCCCATAAGTGGCCAAGCGATCTGCTCGCAGGGTGAAAACCACCGAAGCTTCTTTCTGCAATCCCGGTCCTCGCTCCCAGTCAGACACGGGGAATTGACTGAGCCATGGATCCATTTTCTGTTCCTCGATCGGCTCTTTTGATGTCAGGTCTTTCCAGCGTACCTCGTAGTACGGAAGTGTAGAATTGAAGAGCTGATCGAAGGCATTGGGCGCATCGCCTAGTTGGAAGTTGGCATTCGGGTAGTTTTCCGAAAGGTAGCTTTCCAGCTCCTTGAGTCGCTCCTCTTTGGCCTCAGTAGACGAAAAAAGAAAATAAAGCAAAGATTGCTGAATGGAGTTTTCTCCATCGAAGAGCAGGAATTGACGTACTCCCACATCCGCCTCTGCCTTTTCGTAGCGACCGTCCAAGGAACGCATCAAAGCGATGACCCGATCTCTGTTTTCGGAGGCTGAAATGGGCTCATTCCAATCGATCTCCAGCGTGGCATCAAACTTTTCGATTTGTGGTAAGCCTTCTGAATCCAGCCAAATACTGAGTCCTAATCCCAAGGGAATCAATAGGGCAAAAATGGCTAAAGCAAGTTTTCTACTTCCAAAGATTCCCCGATATCCACGATCGTAGAGTTTGAGGATTTTGCTGAAAAAGACCCCTTCTCCACCCTCTTCGGTCTTTTTGCTTCTGCTGAAAAAGAGAAAATATAGCAAGGGCAAAAGAATAAAGGCCACTGCCAGTGAAACGGATAGAATCGCAGCAACTGCCACAGCCTGATCGAAAAACAAAGCTCCGGAAATTCCACTCAAAAAGACCAAGGGTACAAATACCGAAAGTGTGGTCAGCACCGAACTGATCAAGGCGCTCATCACTTCATTGACCCCTGCCACGCAGGCCTCAAAGAGGGATAGGCCTGACTCTCGCTTGCGGGTGATATTATCCAACACAATAATGGCATTGTCTATCAGCATCCCGATCCCAAGGGCCAGACCTGAAAGGGAAATGATATTGATCGAAATGTCGAAGAAGTAAAAGACCAAAAAGGAAATCAATAAGGAGGAAGGTAAACTCACCCCAATAATGATCGGGAGTCGATAATCTTTCATAAAAAGAAAGAGAACCCCAAAGGCGAAAAGCCCTCCAAACAGTAAAGAGGTTTGCAGATTGGAAATGGCCGCGTTCAGCAAGTTGGACTGATCCTGTGTCAGTTCGAAATCTACCTGAGGGTAATCGGTCTTGAAGAGCTCCAAGGCTTCTTTCAATTCCGGAATCAATTCGTTCATCTTGGCAGCGGCCTGCTTATGAACAGTAATCACCAAAGCCTCCTTTTCTCCAAAAAGGTGGTAACCAAGCATTTCCTGCGCCTGATAGCTCACTTTCGCCAGACGACCTAATGGGATAATTGCCCCCGAAGGAGCTGACACAGGAAGACTCTCAATATCAGTTGGCGTATCGACGCGGGTGGCTAGTCTCAGGTAGTAGCGAAACTGCCCATCTTTGACCGATACACCGGGAAGCTCCGAATTTCCCGCCTGAATGGCATTGATGACTTCCTGCTGTGTCATGCCCAGGGCACGAATCGCTGCCTCATTCGGCTCTACCGTGATTATCCGGTCTTTTTTTCCATTGATATCTACAAGTGACACACCGGGAAGTTGCTCAATCCGCTTCTTTAGTACATTCTCCGCTAGAAGGCTTACCTCGATCTCATCTACTCCTTCTTTGGGAATGACTTGTACCCGAGCCACCGGAATATCGGAGGTATTGATGCGGATCACTTCCGGACGGGTCAGGCCTTCAGGAAGTGAATTGGTGATTCGGTCGATCTTTTCATTGACATCGATATAGGCAAGCTCCATCTGCGTGGAGTAATTGAAAGTAAGTCGAATCGTCCCAACCTCAGACCCGGCTTTGGAGTCCATTTCCTCCAGGCCGTTCAGCGTAATCAAGCCTTCCCGGATGGAACGCAATACGTTCTGCTCGATAGCCTCAGGAGAAGCATTGGGGTAATTGATCTTGACTACGATCTGAGGCACATCGATCGGCGGGAGCAGCGATATGGGCAACATCCGCAGGACGATGAAAGAGAAGACCATCAAGGCCGAAAAAGTCATGAATACGGCTATAGGCCGTGCCAGTAAAAATCTTACCATAACTTATTCGCTTACGATTTGAACAGGTGCCTGATGTGCTAGCTGCAGATTATTGGTCGTGATGACAGTGCTGCCTGAGGTGATACCATCCAAAATCTCTATTTCCTGCCCATTATCCTTCCCTACTTCCACATAGTTCCAGCGGGACTCATTGTCCTCGATGGTAAAGACTACGGCTCGGCCGGATCGATACACCACCGCATCTTTGGGGACGACCAGAGAATTGGACTGCGGAGCGCGAATGATCGCCCGGGCATTCATCCCCGGGAGGAGGTTTTGAGTTCCCGTGAGACGAATAACAACCATCACCAAACCACTCTCATCTACTTTGGGATTAATTGCGATAACTCTTCCTTCCAAGGCTGTTTGCGTATTAGATACGGGATAAACTTCCGCCTTTTGATTAATGGAGATGAGACCGATATCGGATTCCAGGACTTTCACCCGAAGCTCCAGATTATTGGTACTGAGGATTTCGCAAAGCTCGGCATTGGAACTGATCAGACTCCCCATTTTGAATTGAAGATCGGCTACTTTCCCACTAATGGGGGCTTTGACTTCGCAGCGCTCGAGATTAAGCTGTGCCTCCTTGAGTTCGATTTCGGCGAGAAATACGCCATTCTTTGCTTTGAGCTGCTGTTCTAAAAATGTCTTCCGCTCTTCATCCCCTGATGCAAAATCTCGGGAGAAACCCAATTTATCATTTTCGAAGGATGCCTGCGCATTTTGAAGGGCGATTTGGGCTTTCTGAAGACGTATCTCCGCTTCGGTGGGGTCGAGCTTGGCGATGACCTGACCCTTGGTGACAGACTGACCTTCACGGATAGGTAGCTCGATGAGATACCCAGGTTGCTCAATGACCGCCTTGACTTGGGCAGCAGCTTCCAGTTTCCCGGTGGCATTAATCAAGTAATCGAAGCTTTTGGTTTCGGCGGTAGCCACCCGTACCTCGGTAGCGGCCACTTCATTTCTGAAAGATTCTGCAGGGATTTCTTCCTGCTTTTCGGTGTCTTCCTGACAAGAAAAACTGAAGCCCATCAAACAGATGAGGGCAAAATAGCGGTAGTATTTCATCGAAACAATCGTTAGAACCCTAATAAACTAATTAATTGGATTGAAACAAAAATTGACGTTAAAAAAGACTGTTAAAAATGGTGAATGGAGGTCGCTCGATTTTAATATGGAAGTGAATTTTGTTTATATCATTATAAAGAGTTGACTAACAACTCTAAAAGATTGAATAGGTATAATGACTTTAGTTTGATATTCCTTTCCCTCCTACCCTATCAAACCCTTACCAAATCGGCCAAGCCCATGAAATCGGTCTTTTCCGAAATAAAACAGCCTCCTCAAAATACCGAATCCTGAGGGTTCCGGGAGCTTGCCCCTCGAATTGATCATACAATTCATTCATAGCCTCTATCGAAGCTACTTCAAGTTTGACCTGTGCTATTCCATCATCGAGCATTTGAAGTTGGGTAGCCGCACCCCGGGATAAATCAATAATCCTCCTGGAGTTTTTCGGCAAGCGGTCATTAATCCGCACCCAAACTGTATCTCCAGTATCCAAGCGAGTCACCTTCACATCAGTATCAAAAGGCAGGTATTTATGGGCGGCCGTAAGACTGTCTAGATGAAAAATCTCCCCGTTGGCCGTTTGGCGCAAATGAAAGCGCTTCCCGTAAAAACTCGCCCATCCTGTCTGAATCTGTACAGAATCCGCTCCCTGAGCCTTACTATCCCAAGGCAACCCAAAAAAATCAGAAGTAAAAAAAGCGGGAGTAAAGATTTATTCATCAGCAGATTCAGGTCAACAAGAATGCCAATTTCTGTCCAATTTAGTTTTTCCTTTGGAGGATCTCCCTTCATCAGGTATCTTGGATTAAGATTTTAAATTCAAGTTTTTTCATTCCAAATGCTCAAAATCCTTCATACTGCAGATTGGCACCTTGGCAAGCGCCTACAGGAATTTCCCAGAATCGAAGAGCAAAAGCTCGTGCTCGACGAAATCTGCCAGATTGCCGATGAGCAGGAGGTTGACCTTGTCCTTTTGGCGGGTGATATCTTCGATAGCTTCAATCCTGCGCACGAAGCCGTGGAGTTGCTCTACAAAACCCTCCGGAGACTATCCAAAAATGGAAATCGTCCCATCATCGCCATCTCCGGCAATCATGACAGTACCCAATTTGTCGAAGCACCCGATCCTCTTGCTCGGGAAATGGGTATTTTCTTCTATTCCCGCTATGACAGTCTTATTCCTAGTGGAACACTGGACTCAGGAGTCGAAATTCTACGAACAGACAAAGGTTTTGTGGAATTAAAACTTCCAAAAATTAACTTTCCTATCCGGTTGATTTTGGCTCCCTATGCGCATGAGGTCAGCTTACGCGCCTATCTCGGGGAGGAAAACCGGGAGGAAGAATTTCGCAATCTCCTTGCTGATAAATGGAAAGCCCTGGCTGACCAATACTGCGATTCCAATGGAGTGAATGCCTTTGTCGGCCATTTCTTTTTTGCAAAAAAGGGAGCCCCGCTAGAAGCCGAACCTGAGTCAGAGCGCCCCATTCTACACGTAGGTGGTACACAGGCGCTTTTTACAGAGAATCTCCCTTCACAAATTCAATACGCTGCGCTAGGACACCTGCATCGCTACCACGCGGTGGATAAAAATCCCTGTCCTGTCGTCTATTCCAGCAGTCCGCTGGCTTACTCCTTTTCGGAAGCAGACCAGGAAAAGCAAGTAGTCATCGTCAGCTTAGAGCCTGGAAAAGCCGCTGAATATAGGCCAATCCCCTTAAAATCAGGACGACCTCTTTACCGAAAAACCTTCGACAATCTGCCTGACACCTTAGATTGGCTAAAGGAAAATCCATACTGTTTTCTGGAGCTCACCTATCAGACAGAGCACTCGATCGATGCCAGTACTCGCAAAGCAATCAATCAGGCGCATGATGGAATAGTCAACCTGATTCCCCAAATCAAAAACCCACAAGGACAAGAATCGCTCAGCCTCAAAGCTGAAGATCTCGAAAAAGATATGCTCAGCCTTTTCAAGCTTTATTTTCAAAGTGAACGGGGACAAGAACCGAATGAAGAGCTCCTCGAAATTTTCAAAGAAGTAATCAGTCAAGATTCCAACGCATGATTCCTGTACAGTTAGAAATTCAAGGCCTCTACTCCTATCGCGAAAAGCAGACGATCCATTTCGATCCGCTGACAGCAGCTGGTCTTTTTGGTATTTTCGGAGCTGTGGGAAGCGGGAAATCCTCTATCCTGGAGGCCATTTTATTGGCTCTTTATGGTAGCACCGAGCGCCTCTCAGATCGTGGTGAAAAAAACTCCATGCTCAACCTCCAAAGTGAGCAGATGCTGATTCGATTTATCTTTCGCTCTGGAAAAAACAATACCCAAACCTTCCTCGCTCGCTATGAAGCCAAGCGCAACAAAAAGGATCCCGAACGGGTAGATCCGGCTTCTCATATCTTCTATCAGCAATCGGGTTCAGATTGGGAAGCGATCGATACCAAGGCCGAGGAAATCATTGGGATGAAAAAGGAGCATTTCAAGCAGACAGTGATCATTCCTCAGGGGAAATTCCGGGAATTTATCGATCTCACCCCGGGTCCACGGGCTGAAATGATGAAGGAACTCTTTGGCTTGGAGCGCTTTGATTTGTCAGGTAAAACGGCGCATCTTCTAAGAGCTGTAAAAGATGAAAAAATCCGATTAGAAACTCGATTGCAAAGCCTGGAAGCCTATTCCAAGGAAGGGGTAAAAGAGATTCAAAACCAATTAGTAGAGTCTCAGAAGAACTGGGAGAAAAGTCTATCCGAGTTGGAAAAGCTGGAGAAAAGCTTGAAAACCCAAGAAAAACTTCGGGAAAAACATCAAGCTTGGCAGCAAAATCAAAAGTCTTATGCTGAGCTCCAAGCGCAGAAACCTCAGATAGAAGAAAAGCGACAAATTCACAGGGATTTTATCATCGCAAAAACCTACCTGAGACCTATTTGGAATCAGCTACAAGAGCTTCAAAAAGATGTCGAAAAATACCGAGTAAGCATTTCGGACGCAGAGCGATTCGCGGTAGAATTTGAAAAGGAAATTGATCGACTACAGCAGGAGGAAACTGCCCTGCGGCAAAAGAATCAAGATAGACCCAAGCGGGAAGGGAAGATCCGCGACCTCAAGAAAGTATTGGAAATTCAGGAGCTGGATTCTAGATTCCAAATTGCCAAAAATGAACTGGATCAAATCCTTCCTGCGATTCAAACATTTCAGGCAAAGCGAAAAGACCTGGAAAAGGAGATTCTGGAAAAAGAAAACTTCCTACAGTCCGAATCCGGCACGGATGTCAATCAGCTAGCCGAATTAAAAAACCAACTGAGTTCCTGGAAGGATCTTTTGGAGCAGTTGGCACAAAAGGAAAAGCTCATTTCCCAATTTGAAAAGGAAAGCCAGCATGTCGAAAACACGCTTTTGAAATTGCGGCATAGCATCCCGAGCCAATTTGAGACTCTCGATGATTGGCAGCAAGCTCAAAAGGAAGTAATCAATAGCTGGGATGAAAAACGGGAAAATTTACTTCGCAAATCCGGACTTCACAGCCATGCCCACTTGCTGGAGGATGGAGAACCCTGCCCGCTTTGCGGTTCCTTAGAGCATCCCAATCCTTTGGAAAAATCGGCTGCTGACCGAAGCTTACGCGAAATCGAGCAAAAGATCGGTCAAGAAAAAGAGGAGCTGGAGAAAATCCTTCTCATTAGACAGCAGCTCAAAGAGCAGGAGATCTATCAGCAAACACACGGTGAAAATCTGAAAAGAAACCGTTCAGAAAAATCGCTTCTAACAGAGAAACTTGAAAATTTGACCTCACAGCTTTCTGCCCAATTCATCCATCAAAAGGATGAATTGGAAGCTTTTATTGCACAGCTGGAAAATCAGAGCCAAGTCCGGGAACAAAACCTGAAACAGCTTCAATCCCTAAGAAAAGAACTGGATCAGGTACAGAAGCAGCTGGATAGCTCGCAGGAAAATCTCCAAAAGGCCCAACTGAAAAAAGAAAATACTCTCACGGCGATCCAATCTAAAAAAGAGGAAATCAAGGATCCTGAATTTTGTAAAAACTTTTTTGCTACCTCCCCCGAAAAGGTGCGCGAGACTATCCAAAAAGTTGAGCGGGATATTGAAATCGCTGCAGAAGAACTCGAAAGCAAGCAAAAATACCTTCTGGAAGTACGAACCAAAGCCACGACGAACCTTGCAGACCTGAAGAATTTCAAAGCGACACTTGCAACTTTGACTTCGAAAAATGAAAATCTAAGTGCAGAGTTTGAGCATCTGAAAGCGGAGCATGGGTTTCAGGATGAAGAGAAATTAATCGAGCTATTCGAGCATTCCTTGGATGCCGAAAAGACCGCGAAGGAAATTCAGAATTTTGATCAGCAGGTGGCATTGGTAAAAAGTAAAATTGAAGAATTGGAACAGGACCAAGCTGTAGTTTCTTTCGATCAAGCCACATTTGAACAGTTGCAAAGTGACTTAAGTCTTTTCAAAAATGAGTCAAGAGAGATTCAGAATCGATTGACCCTACTTCAGGAAGAGCTTAAGAACACCAACCAAAAACTGGAAGAGAAAAAAGAGCAGGAGAAGCTTCTAGGCGAAGTAGAAAAGCGGGAAACATACCTTCGAGAACTGGAAAAACTCTTCAAAGGAAGCGGCTTTGTCAAATACGTGAGTTCGATCTATCTCCGTGAACTTTGCCATACGGCCAATCAGCGATTTATGAAGCTCAGTAAAAACAGCTTGGCATTGGAGATTGATCCGGATAACACCTTTTGGGTGATCGATTACCTCAATGGAGGCAAAAAACGACTGCTAAAAACGCTTTCCGGAGGTCAGACCTTTCAGGCTTCCCTCTGTTTGGCTTTGGCTTTAGCTGAGAAGGTCAAAGCACTCAATCAGGCAGATCAGAGTTTCTTCTTTTTGGACGAAGGCTTTGGGGCTCTAGATCGAAATTCCCTCCGCGTTGTATTCGAAACCCTCAAGTCCCTTCGCCACGAAAACCGAATTGTCGGGATCATCAGCCATGTGGAAGAGTTGCAGCAGGAGATCGGAGTCTTCGCTCAAGTCGAGCTAGACCCAGAGGTAGGTTCACAGGTGAGTTATTCTTTTTGAGGGGTAGTTTTTTTGTTTTTTTAAGTTAGAGAAAAGAGATTAAGTTGATTGGTTTTTGAATCTTAAGATCTTTTTTCATCCAAAACATTCGAATTGAGAACAAAATTTAGTCGTGATGGGCGCGGGGGCTGACACAGCAGCGAGCCGGCGTCTGGCCATGTGTGGTGGAAGCATTGCTGTGTCTTGACCTTTTGGTTCTTTTGGGTCAAGCCAAAAGAACGAATAAAAAGGATTTCAAAGCGCCTTCATTTTGCAGGTTTTCCGAAAAAGGGACTAATCCACCAACAACCTTAGGCAGGCTTCTTTCGAAGCCGGACAGCTTTCCTCCCCAACTCTTCCAAATTTTCATTAAATTGAAATCGCCATCAAAATCTAAACCCCATGAGAACCCTCATCAGCATTTTCTTTTTATCGCTAAGCTTTTCAGCTTTCTCCCAAAATACACCGAGCAAAGAAGTTCAAATCAAACTGGCCCTTTTGGCTGCACCTGAAGATCAGCGAAGCGAGGCTACGGTCTATTCCTATGACGGAAAACTCTTGAGAAAAGGCACTAACCAGACGGTTTGCTTAGGCGATGATCCCAGCAGGGAAGGTCTCAGCGTATCTTCTTACCATATCAGCGCACAGCCATTTATGGAGCGCGGATGGGCACTTCGCCGAGAAGGAAAGGATTTTCAGGAAGTCTTTGACACCCGAGAGGCTGAGGCAAAAGCAGGAAAGCTGCAACTACCCGATCAGGGCTCCGTACTTCATGCACTGACAGCTGATGAGGCTGATGTGAATTGGGCAACCGGAGAGGCGCAAAATACTTACACGCGATCAGTAGTCTATATTCCTTGGGCTACTGCGGAAAGTACAGGCCTCCCACTGAAGCCAGCCGGACCAGGACTGCCCTGGATCATGGACCCTGGTACCCACCGTGCTCATATTATGATCAACCCTCCAAGGAATTAATCTTTTCCAACACTAAAATACCATAGCAAATTTCTGAAAAGTGGGTATCTGACAATAAATGATCAAACAATCAATACGAATTTGATTTTATATTAGCGGAAGATTAAACGAACCATGGAACAGTATATCGCTTTCTTCGAAGATTTGCCTGCACTTTATAAACTTGCTTGGGTAGTTGCCTGCTTGGGCTTGGTTTGGACACTTGAACTGGTCATTCCACTTGTCAGGCATCAATATGACAAAATCAAACATGATGGCGTCAATTTGGTATTCCTGAGCATGTCCATGGTCATCAATGTGCTGGTTGGTATCGCCACTGTGGGTGTTTTTTATTGGATTAGTACTTCGAAGGTGGGGATTTTACAGTGGGTGGAATTACCCTTCTGGGCAGAGCTTCTCATTGCAGTGATGGCCTTAGATTTTATTGCGCAGTATGTGGCGCACTACCTGCTGCACCGGGTAGCATGGATGTGGAAGTTTCATTTGGTGCATCATAGTGATACGAAAGTAGATGCCACCACTGGTACCAGACATCATCCTGGGGATTATTTTATTCGGGAACTCTTTTCGATCGCTACAGTGATCGTTTTTGGTATTCCAGTTGCTTTTTATGTTTTCTACCGCATTTGCACAGTCTTTTTCACTTACATCACCCATGCAAATATTGAATTACCCCGATGGATTGACAGACCGCTGAGTTTCATTTTTGTCACTCCCAACGTGCACAAATTTCATCATCACTTTGAACGTCCTTGGACAGATACCAATTTTGGAAATATCTTCTCGATTTGGGATAGGCTATTTGGCACTTTTGTCTATGATGACACCAAAAAAATCCAGTATGGCGTCGACGTGACTGACCCGCTTAGAGATGAAGATCTACGCTATCAATTGGGTTTACCATTGAATAAGTCGATTAAGACGGATTAATTGAGGAGTGTATTTCATCCCCTAGCCCTAGTCAAATCATTTTTTCTTTCAATAATAAAAAGATCTATTTCGGATCACCGGATGGATTTGCTCACCGACAAGTGCGTCAGGAAAAGGTCGAAGACCTACTTCTGCTGGCGAGGGGCCTACCCATGCAGTCCTTCTGCCCATAAGGTTAAATTTTCCTTTTTTTGGATCCAATGTCAACTCTGCAAATAGTACCTCCTGATAGGGACAGGTACTCGATATCCAAGGGTGGGATTTGTGAATGGCCTCAGGATAGCTTTGATGCCGAAAAGCCCCTCCCACCCAATAGTATGAGGCAGAATTCAAATGAATGTAGGTCACTCCACCCACCCGAATCAGCTGGTCTGTATGCGAGTGTCCACAGATAGCCGCTACAATTTTTTGATTATAATTGGTCAAAAGCTGTTGTATTTCTAAGGCATTGTCGATGGCGATTGTCCCTGCCAAAGGTTGGTGAGACATGATCAGTACTGGTCCTTCAGAATCTTCCAACTGCGCTCGGAGCCAGTCCACTTGAACTTCACCCATAAAAGAAGGATAGCCTCCTTTAAAGGTGGGTGAACCTGACTCATTTCCATCCAATACTAGAAGTGTCAGACCAGCAACTTCCTCTCTATAGTAGCTACTAGATAAGTTCCACTGCCGCAGACATTGTGCTGGCGAATACCCTCCATCCGTATCGTGGTTTCCTAAAATGTGAAATGAACGACCGGGTAGCTGATGAAATAGATCTACCAAAGGTTGGTTTTCGGGTTTGGGAACTGCAAAGTCACCCATTTGAATAACCGCATGAGGCAAAAAGCGATGCATCGCAGATTCAAAAGCCTTCATGCGATCTAGTCCATCATGCATGATATCATGATGCAAATCTGTGATCAATCCGATGCGGATCTCCTCATCCAATCGCTTTCCTGCTCCCCATGCAGTCCATGGCAGGCTGAGAGTAAGTCCTGCTATTCCAAGCTGATGGAGGAAATGGCGTCGGGAATTGTAGGGATATTTACCCCGTAAGTCACCTTGTATCATGATTATTTGATTTAGGTATCTCTATCCAATCGATAAGTCCTGTCAGGTGATCAATAATACCATCCGGTTTGGCCTGATTAATTTGTTCATATTTCTGAGCACCCGAGGTAATTCCCAGCGTGATTCCACAGCCTGCATGCTTACCTTCTTCGATATCAATAGCCGAATCCCCTATCTTTAAGACTTTGCTAGCGTCCTGTACTTGTAACTGACGCATCGCAAATTGAATCATATCCGGTGCAGGCCGACTAGCAGACACATCTGAGGCAGTCACCAATAGATCATATTCCTTGCCTATCTCCCAGCCCAACTTATCGAGCAAAGACTGGGCAGTTTCGCGATTGTACCCTGTATTCAGTACCACTTGGATACCATGCTTGTGAAGCCGCGAAAAAACTTCTGCTGCTCCCGGGCAAGGCCTAACTTCGAGTTTTTGATAGCTCTCAGTAAGTTTAGCTTTAAACCAAGCAAAAGCTCGCTTGGAAAGGATTGCGGCTTCTGCCGGATCTACTCCCAAGGCGATCATTATGTCAATAATCGCTTGTTGCTTTTCTTTTCCACCACCTATGGAAAGCGCTTCTTCCAAGGTACAGGGAATCCCTTGATTTTCCACGGATTTTTGAAGTGTCTTATACACGACATTATCCTCATCAATGGTAGTCCCGGCCATATCAAAGACCACAAGTTGTATGGGTTTTCTTTTAATATTCATCATTTGCTATTCAATAACTCCCAAATCATATCTATGGTAAGGAAATAATAAGATGGATAGTTTTCTATGTAGTGAAAAATCACCTGCTAGTTTATTTATGTTTTTTTGTGGATGAAAATTTATTAGTCTGAATACCAACCCTATAAAATTTAGAATCTTGGGCAAATTCAAAAGCTAAACCTAAGTTTTCGAGTGGAAAGGTGTGGGACACTAGACTATGAAAAGGGTAATCTTGATGGTGTTTTTCTAAAAACCGAATCGCTGAATCCAGATCAGCCGGTATATAATTATGCAAGCCTTTTATGGTAATCAGTTTGCGAACAACCCTTTCTGCATTGATATGCAGATCTCGTTGTTGAAAGACCGCTCCAACCCAAACGCAAATTCCCCCGATGTTGAGATAGTCCAAACTCTTTTCCATAGCCTCAGGCACTCCACTAGTCTCAATGATTACATCTACCCCGCCCATTGAGGCAATTTGCTCAGCTTGTAATTGTGGTGAATCAGATAAAATCACTGTAGCTCCGAAAGCCGTTGCTTTGGCAGCCCGGGCAGAATTAATGTCTAGCACTGCTACAGCTTGGGCGCCTGATTCGGTGGTCATAGCGCAAGCAGACAAACCCAACATGCCCGCACCCACTACCAAAACATTTTTTCCAATTAATCCTCCGGCCATCCGTAAAGCTCCAGCGATAGTTGCGTGAGTACAATTAAGAGGAGCGGCTTCTTGGTAACTAAGAGAAAGAGGTAATTTGAATAAATCTGTCCCTGATTTAAGGTGGCAATGAGTAGCAAATCCTCCACTTAGTGGATGGGTATGATCGAAAGGTTGATGACCGTATTTAAAAACATCAGGAGACTTCTGAGGAAGTCCAAGAGCTGCCATAGCCCCTTGATGATCATGAGCATAGATAGTCCAGGTGATTCGATCTCCTACAGCGATACTTTGCCGGTGATAATCCAGCACTTGGCCTGCCCCAATGGCTACCACCTCTCCGATGATCTCATGCCCTAGCAAGCATGGAGTAGGACCAGTCCTCCTGCCTGAAAAGGTATGAAGGTCACTCGTGCAGATAGTTGCATACAGTACACGAACCAAGACTTCTCCCTGCTTCAGCTCAGCTATGGGTAGCTGCATCCATTCAAAAGCCTGATGGGGTCCTTGAAAGATCATCGCTTCGGCTTTTTCTCCGGCCTGTAAGTTCATTTTCGAATCAGAAAGACTCATTGATCATAATAACCACAAAACAATAATTATATTTTTTTTCTAAAAATGAAAATTATTTTCTTCATACGAAAATTAATAATAGCTTAATCTACTAAAACCAGCAACTTTAAGACGGATGCCTACATTTGTTTTATTGGGGGTTTTACTAAGGGATTGCCCTTCACTATGGCAAAATTTATTTCCAAAAATTTAACTCGATGGAGCAACCAAACTTGGTGGCTCATGTTAGCTGCATTTCTCTGTTATACAGGAATGTATGCTGTACGTAAGTCTTTTTTAGCAGGCCAATATGAGAATCTGGAACTGAATGAGATGCATTTCAAAACCATCCTTATCATTAGTCAGATTTTGGGTTATATGATTTCGAAATTTTTGGGTATTAAGTTTATTTCTGAACTAAAACATAAGCAACGGACGGGTATGTTGATAGGGCTGATCGGTTTTGGGCTGGCTATGCTTTATATTTTTGCGCTAGTACCCACGGAATGGATGCCTATCACATTATTTTTCAATGGATTGCCCTTAGGAATGGTGTTTGGAGTGGTGCTATCCTATCTGGAAGGGCGAAGAAATACCGAATTGCTGACTGCAGCTTTGAGTACAACATTTATATTTTCGACGGGTCTGGTCAAATCTACCGGTGTTTGGCTTATTCAAGACTTTCAAGTTTCGGAAGTCCTAATGCCCTTTACCACATCCATGCTATTCATGCCCTTTTTTCTCCTTTCGATTTGGATGCTTTCACTTGCTCCATCACCTTCTTCGATGGATCAAGCCATGCGTACAAAGCGTCAGCCAATGGACAAACACCAACGTAAACTATTTCTCAAACATTACGGATTGGGCTTCTCAGGGCTTGTATTGCTATACGTTCTCCTTACCGTCCTGCGCGATTTTCGTGATAATTTCATGGTGGAATTTTGGGGAGAATTAGGCTATGCCGAAGAACCAGCTTTGATCACCCAAACCGAAACCCCTGTTGCTTTGGTGGTATTGCTAATTTCAGGCACAATGGTCTTGATTAGAAATAATCAAAAAGCCTTTTATACCGGCATGATACTTACCGCTGCCAGCGGTCTGGGGATTTTAGTTTTTACCCTACTTTTTGAAAGAGCTCAGATATCTCCTGTATTTTGGATGGTAGCTACCGGAATCTGCATTTACTTGCCATATATATTATATCATTGTTTGATTTTTGAGCGGCTTCTCGCCTTTCTTCGATTCAGCGGAACGATTGGGTATTTATTTTATGTGGCCGATGCCTTTGGCTATGCCAGCAGCGTTGGAATCCTTCTAGTCAAAGAATTACTCCATTTTAAAAGTACCTGGGTCGAATTTTTCATAAGGCTAAATCTATCTACCTCTCTTGGAATTACCCTTCTGGCAATAATAAGCCTTTGGGTGATTTTTGTACACTACCGAAAGGTCAGTCCTATTGGTAGTTCTATGGATACTCCATAAAAAATTCATCCTGGCTTCAATAAGAAATAAAATACTGGACTAATATTGATGCGGGATTAGCTCCGGAGTTGATGGGGACATGAGGTAAATCTCCATCAAAAAGTAGGGCGTCTCCGGTTTCCAATTCCAGCACATGATCTCCTAGATGAAAGGTTACGTTTCCTGATAAAAGATAAATAAATTCGAACCCATGAGAAGTAACCAGGTCGCGTTGGGAATTGGGAGCCAAAGTCAGATGGCAAATTTCAAGGGAAGATCTTTCCAGTGAAAAATTAAGAATTCGTTGATAATGAAAGCCCACAGCTTCTTCCTTCTCCACATTCTGGTAGTCCTTTCGCTTACACAACAAGTAACCCGGAAAAGCGTCAGAATCTTTAAAATCTGAAAAAAACTCATTCAAATCAACCCGAAGCGTTTTCAATACCTGAATGAGTGAGGGAAAGGTGGGGAAGACTCGCCCATTTTCAATTTTTGAAAGCATGGCAATGCTAACCTCACTTTGCTCAGCCAACTCTCCCAGCTTGAGTTGCTTGTCTTTACGGATTTGTCTTATTTTTGCCCCAATCTGGATTGTCAGCAATTCAGATTGATGAAAATGTTCTTGATTTTCTGACTCCATCTACTATCTCCACAGGGATTCCAATCGCAAATTAGTTTTTTTTACCTAATTCCCCTCGATCGGAACAAGAGCTTGTATGCGAATGAGGCGGAGATTGCAAATGGCAAAAGTATCGACGGTTGATTCTTTTGTGTTTTCCGTAAAAATCCAGCTTGGAGTGGACCGCCCCAGTCAGAGACGAAGATCTACGCCATCCATTGAGCCTATCGCTGAACAAGTCGATTAAGACCGACAAGGATTTAAAGGCTTATCAAAGTTTAAAAAAATCGACCACCGAATCGGCAATATAATTCACCTCCTCATTAGTAATCCATGGATTCAGGGGTAAGGATAAGCCTTGTTCAGTGAGCTTTCTGGCGTTAGGAAAATCTCCTTGAGATCGATAAGGCTCCATGTCCGGGATGATTTTTGGGTAATGGATCGCAGTTCTGATTCCCTTCTCTTTCAAAAAATCTCTAAGCTCATCCCGTTTGGTGGTCTCCACGACGAAAAGGTGAGCGTTGTGATCCTCTTCAAGAATATCCTCAGGCAGCCCAAGTTTTGGGAGTCCACGCAATTTTTCCAAGTAGACTTTAGCCAAGTCCTTTCTCCTTTTTTGAAAAGCTTCAAATCTC
Source organism: Algoriphagus marincola HL-49 (assembly GCA_001314815.1). Taxonomy (GTDB): domain Bacteria; phylum Bacteroidota; class Bacteroidia; order Cytophagales; family Cyclobacteriaceae; genus Algoriphagus; species Algoriphagus marincola_A. Next base: position 18,708 of record LJXT01000020.1, on the reverse strand, counting down.
CCCAAAAACAAATTCAAAAAACCAGCTTGAATAGAGTCTATTCGACTATTGCGGCCGACAGAAACATGATCGTCCCGGCTGACTTGTCCATGATTGATTAAAACCCGGATTTTTTTGGCGATCTCTTCATCTTGAGTCAAGCACATGCCAGCTTCCCCCAAGGCTCCCAGATTTTTGGTAGGATAATAGCTCAGACAGCCAACATCCCCCCAAGTCCCTGCAGCTTTTCCATTTCTTGTCGTCCCAAAAGCCTGAGCCACATCCTCAATGACGGCAATTTTCGAGGACTTTGCTGCCTCACAAATTGACTCCATATCTGCCATGCGTCCATACAGGTGAACGGGAATCACTGCTTTGGTCTGTTTGCTAATAGCTTTCATCCAATCCGCCCGCAAAAGCCCCTTCTCATCCGAATCCCAAAAAATGGGCTTCGCTCCTACTATTTTGACAACCTCGGCTGTACTGACCCAAGTGAGTGCCGGCACGATCACTTCGTCTCCCGGGCCAATTTGAAGAGCCCGAAGTGCCAGTTCCAAAGCATCCGTTCCATTGGCACAGGCGATCGCATTTCTACTTTTTAGCTTGTCTTGGATCGATCTTTCGAATAAATCCACTTCTTTACCCCCTGAAAAAACACCCTTGTCCAATAAAGCAGCGAATTTCTGCTTCAACTCCTCTTTGAGTTCAGAATCAATCCTGCTTAAGTCAAGAAAGGGTACTTTCATCGAGTATTTCAGCTAGTTGTTTACTTAGATTTTTTCTGGAAAAATGAATTATCTCCTCAGGATTTGAACGTGAAAACTGCCCGCTAATTAAAGTATTTAGGCTAGATCGGATCCCTTGCCTATTTTCTGCTGCAACTACCTTTCCACCTTTGGACCCCTTTAATATTTTGGCCGTATCACCTTCTGGATCACCCAATGCCAATATCGGTATACCCGTGGAAAGATATTCAAATAGCTTCCCCGGAATGTTGCCTTTGGCATTTTTGGTGGTGGTGAGAATCAAGACAAGCGCATCAGCCTGCGCGTAGTAGTCAAAAACCTCCGCATGACTGACATAACCCGGAAAATGAACATGATCTCTCAGCCAAGGGTCATTTTTCACAAATTCTCTTACCTGCTCACTGACTTTTCCAACGAAGGTAAATTTGACATTTTGTCCAGTCTGAGAAAACTCCTCCCGGAAGGCATTCAAAATAGGCCTGGGATCTCGAATAGAGTCGATGACTCCAGTGTACACCAAGTGCAGCTGACCAGTATGAAATTTCTTTGGCTTGAAATCATCGGGTAGATCATCCGAATCAAAACCATTAGTAAGCAAATCAATCTTTCTCCCTGCTATGCGCTCCAAATCAGCTTGAAAGCTGGGAGAGATAGTCAAGACATGATCTGCCTGATTCAACACGGCCTTTTCCAGCTTTTGATGCTTTCTTCTCACTGCTGAAGACATCGGAAGGGTATCCAAAAACTCCCATTCAGACCAAGGATCTCTAAAATCAGCCACCCAAAAAACTCCTGTTTTTTCCTTTAGCTGCTTCCCTATCAAATGCATGGAATGAGGAGGACCTGTCGTGATGATGGCCTGATAATGGCCTGACTGTACAGCTTCAAGAAGAAACTTCACGGAGGGTTTGATCCAAAATTTCCGTGGATCAGGAACCAGTAAATTGGCACGTGCCCAAATAGCTATTTTTTCCAAAAAAGTATGATCCTTTTGCTCTTGGATTCTTGCTGGATGTGACTTCTTTTTGCCTCTCAGTTTTGCCAAAAGTGAGTAGGGTTCCCAAATCGGAAATTTGATTACTTCTAGGTCCTTAGAAATCTCCTTCTCCAAACTCGCATCTTGAATATCAAAATCCGGATTTTCCGGTGTAAAAATGACCGGTTCCCAGTCAAATTCGGGCAGGTATTTGGCAAACTTCAACCAACGCTGCACCCCGGAGCCTCCACTTGGTGGCCAATAATACGTGATGATGAGAACCCGTTTTTTCATTCCTGTACAAAGTAGTAGCTAGCAGTGAGAAAGTGCAAGTTTGTAAGAAAAGATTCTTGTTCTGATTGAGATAAAAAGGATTCACCTGCTTCAATAAAATTTCAGAACCGTGCTTTTCTTCCTATATTTTCCCAAGCTAAAACCTTGACAATATGGAAGGAAACATACTGACTGAAGTTTTTCTACCCCTGACGCTGGCAGTCATTATGCTTGGAATGGGGCTCAGCCTGACGGTTACGGATTTCAAAAGGATTTTTATTTACCCAAAAGCCGTGACTTTGGGGCTGATCAATCAACTTCTAATCCTTCCGTTGATCGCCTTTGCATTAGCTATCTTTTTTGATTTGGCTCCCGGTCTCGCGGTGGGCTTGATGATTTTAGCAGCCTGTCCCGGAGGTCCCACTTCCAATCTCATTTCCCACTTGGCTAATGGTGACACGGCACTTTCAATCACATTGACTGCCTTCTCTTCCCTGATTACGGTGATTACTATTCCTTTTATTGTGAATTTTTCAATCTCCTATTTTATCCCTGGTGGGGAACAGCCTCCTCTGAATATTTTCGGCACGGTGATTTCAGTATTAGCGATTACGATCATTCCGGTTGCAATCGGTATGTTGATTTTCAAAAAATCTCCTCAGCTTGCTCAGAAAATGGATCGGCCTTTTCGGATCTTCTCGGCAGTTTTTTTCGTGGTGATCATCTTGGCAGCCATTCTCAAAGAGCAGGAAAACATAGTAGACTATTTCAGTCAGATTGGACCGGTTGCTCTAGGCTTGAATGTTTTAACCTTAGCTTTTGGCTTTTTCTCAGCAAAGTCCTTGGGACTTGTGGCAAATCAAGCTCGAACTATTTCCATCGAATCAGGCATCCAAAATGGCACCTTGGGAATCACCATCGCTGCTACCCTGATTGGCAACTCTGAAATGACTATACCCTCTGCTGTATACAGCTTGATTATGTTTGGCACAGCAGGCCTTCTGATTTTCATTGGGAGCAATAAAAAAACGACGACAAAAACTGCAAAAACTCAAGGAGCTTAATGCAATAGAATATCCTTTTGAAAAATAAAAAAGGGAAGATTTCTCTTCCCTTTTTGAGCTTTATTTCAGTAGCACTTTGATTTGGTGCTACGTTTTTCGTAATTCAGTCTTCGTATTTGAAATTATTCTCCTTGTGCAAGCGAATAGCCTCTTACCCCATCAAAGGTGTATAAGTGTTCCGTTTTGATAAAGTCGAAGCCTAACTCTTTGATTTGCTTCAACAAATCCAAAACGATGTCATGCGAGATAACTTTCTGATCAGCAGTCTTAAATCGACATCTCCAGTGATCCGTACAGAATGTCTCTCGAAGACCTTCTGGGAATACTTTCACGCCACGGTTGGTAATGAGATGCAATTGCAAGCCATCCGCATTGGCTTTTCTAAGACGCTCTCCGATGACATTTGGATCACGATTATCCTCATCCCAGTCAATAAAAACATCGATTCCCACCAATTCTTTCTTAGCCTTAGGCTTTTTGGTCAAGGTGATATTCATCGGCTCGGTAGCATCTTCCCCAAAGACAGCAGGAGTCATTTTCTCCGGCATTTGACCAAGGCGCTCGATAACCGCATCAGCAAATTCCTTCGTAGATGCCTTTTTGGACGAAAGCCCTTCCTGATAAATATCTCCTGTATGGATTCCGTCTTCCAGAGTCTTCATCCAAGCATTGGAAATCCTCTCGGCTACATCCGGCTGGCCAATGTGTACCAACATCATGATGGCTCCGTTCAGCAAACCCGAAGGATTGGCAATACCCATTCCTGCGATATCGGGAGCCGAACCGTGAATCGCTTCAAACATGGCCACCTCAGCACCCACGTTGGCAGATCCTCCAAGACCTACAGATCCTGTCACCTGAGCAGCTACATCGGAAATAATATCTCCGTATAGGTTTAGAGTCACCACCACATCAAAAGTCTCCGGTCTATCCGCGATCAATGCGGTACCGATATCGATGATCTTGTGATCGGACTGAATCTCTGGATATTCTTTGGCGATTTCATCAAATTTCTTGTGAAACAAACCATCGGCAAGCTTCATGATATTGTCCTTGGTCATACAAGTCACCTTCTTTCGACCGTATTTCTTGGCATATTCGAAAGCATAGCGAATGATTTTTTCAGAGCCTGGCTCAGAGATCAGTTTCAGCGTCTGATACACTTCCTCTGTCTGTCTGTGCTCGATACCCGCGTATAGATCTTCCTCATTTTCGCGGATGATGACCATATCCGTCTTGGGGAAGTGGGTCTTTACAAAAGGAGAATAAGCCTTGCATGGACGCACATTAGCATACAATCCAAAAGATTTCCGAGTAGTCACGTTCAGGGACTTGAAACCTCCACCTTGAGGAGTGGTGATCGGCGACTTCAAAAAGACTTTGGTTTCGCGAAGTGAGTCAATGGCTTTGGGCTCCATTCCTGAGGAAATCCCCTTCAAGTACACCTTTTCACCAATTTCGATCACGTCATATTCCAACTGAGCACCGGCAGCATCGAGTATTCTCAATGTAGCGTCCATGATTTCCGGACCGATTCCATCCCCGTATGCTACGGTTATCTTTCTTTTTGAAGACATATATTTTGAGGTTTTGATTAAAATTTCGTTCCGCAAAAGTAAGGAAAAAATGCTGTACCACGCCCTGAAATACCTAATTTGAATTTATATCTTGGATAAAATTAGGTTTGTATTCCCGACGATTTTTGGATTTTTCCAAGACTCCATTTGGGATTGAATACCCGAAACGTATATTTGTTTTCTACAGAACAAGAAGCTTATGGACCACTTTAAAAATATCCTGGCCGAAACAAAAGATGGCATTCTTTACCTCACCATCAATCGGGAAGATAAAATGAATGCCCTGAATTTTGCCACTTTGGAGGAATTGAGGGAGGTATTTGATACCGTTTTGGAGGACAAATCCATCAAGGCAGTCATTCTCACGGGTGCAGGTGAAAAGGCCTTTGTAGCCGGGGCAGACATCAGTGAAATCGCCGAGCTAAACGAGGTGAATGCACGGAAATTTGCCGAAAACGGTCAGGAAATTTTTTCTGTGATTGAAAATTGTGAAAAACCGGTAGTTGCCGTTACCAATGGTTTCACACTAGGAGGTGGCTGCGAACTCGCCATGGCCTGTCACATGCGAATAGCTTCAGCAAATGCCCGATTCGGACAGCCGGAGGTAAACTTGGGCATCATTCCGGGATATGGTGGCACCCAGCGGTTGACTATTTTGATCGGTAGAGGAAAAGCCAATGAGCTAATGATGACCGGTGACATGATAAATGCTGAAGAGGCCAGATCTCTCGGGTTGGTCAATCATGTACTTCCCTCCAAAGAAGAAGCCCTGGCAAAAGCCGAGGAAATTCTGCACAAAATCATGTCCAAGGCACCCTTGGCGATCGGAATGGTCGTGGATTGTGTCAATGCGGTCTATCGCTCAGATGAAAACGGCTACCAAACCGAAGCCAACTCATTCGCAAGATGTGTCAAGTCCGGTGATTACAAAGAAGGAACTTCCGCATTTTTGGAAAAAAGAAAGCCAGTATTCAAAGGCGAATAATCGGCGTTTAGCCTATTCATGAGCAATCTCAAAAAACTAGCCGGTCAGACTGCGATCTATGGTCTCAGCAGTATTTTGGGCCGCTCGATCAATTTTTTACTGATTATCGTATACACCGCATACCTGAGCAAAAACGCTCTAGGTGCTTTTACAGGTATTTATGCGCTGATAGGATTTTTGAACATCATCTTCACCTACGGGATGGAGACGAGCTTTTTCCGATTTGCTACCGGCAAAAACCTTGATCCAAAGCGGGTCTACCATAACGCCCAAAGTCTATTGGTTGGGACTTCCTTAGTGCTCGGAACGGGAATTTATCTGCTGGCTCCACAGCTTGCCAACTGGATGAATTACCCAGGCCAGGCCTACTTATTTCGCTGGATGGCTTTGATTTTGACTTTTGATGCGGTCTTGGCAATACCTTTTGCGAAGCTAAGATTAGACAATAAAGCCCTGACATTTGCCGCAGCCAAATTGACCAACATCACCTTAAATGTCGGATTCAATCTGCTCCTGATTATCGCCATTCCGATGTGGATAGATCAGGGAGTTATTGCCGAAGGATTCTGGGGTTACCGATCGGACTGGGGGGTTGAGTACATTCTTTTGGCCAATCTCCTCGCCAATGGTCTGATTATTCCTTTTGTCTGGTGGAAGGCGGGCTTTTTCAGTCCGAAACTGGAAAAAAGTATTCTACAGCCGATGTGGAAATATGCCCTGCCTCTACTCTTCATGGGTTTGGCGGGAGTCACCAACGAACTGGTCTCTCGGCTTCTTTTCGAATACATTCTGCCCGAAAATTTCTATCCTGGCCTAAGCAGTCGTGATGCCGCAGGGGTTTTCGGCGCCAATTTCAAACTGGCGATCTTGATGAATCTAGTCATTCAAGCCTTCAAATATGCCGCCGAGCCATTCTTCTTTCGGGAGTCAGGAAATAAAAATTCACCCGAACTCTATGCGCGGGTCATGCATGCATTTGTCATTTTCTGTAGCCTATTGATGATTGCAATATCTGTCAATCTTGAGTGGATGGGGCCACTTTTTCTTCGAAGTGAAGGCTATGCAGAGGGATTATACATTGTCCCCGTTTTATTGATGGGGTACCTGCTTCTGGGTGTTTATTTCAATCTTTCCATCTGGTTCAAAATCACCGATAAGACTCAATATAGTTTCTGGATCACATTTATTGGTGCCTTGGTGAGTATTGCAGTCGTGATCCTTTTGGTACCGGTTTATGGTTTTATGGGCGCTGCTCTAAGTACCTTGGCCTGTTATGTTGTGATGTCAGTAATTTGCTTTGTTTTTGGTCAAAAATTTTACCCCATTCCCTATCAGACCGGAAAAGACCTCGCCTATTTGTTGATTGCATTTGGGCTCAGTTATTTGGGATTTTGGTTCAGTACCGAATCCGAAATTCTTTCTTTTTTCCTTAAAAACGCCTTCCTGATTCCTTTCATAATCCTGATTCTGGTCCTAGAGCGGAAAGAACTCAGCCGATTTTTGGCAAAAAAGGGTTAAAAACCTTTATAGAATGGATGATTTGTCAAGGACTGCTGTTGCAATAATTCAATGCCTTTCGGCAAAAGGCATTATGTTTGTAACTCAAAGAGTAAAGGGAAAAAATCACCGTGCACATTCATAGATTATTGCTTGTTCTGGCACTTCTTTTTTCAGGAAGCATCGCCCAAGGACAAGTCCAAAAAAAACTTTCAAAAAAGGAGCGAAAAATCCAGGAGCAGGAAGCACTGGCAGACCGGAATTTCATCGAGGGCACCAAGCAATTGGCCTTGGGTGAGTTTGAGAAAGCCTTTGTCTATTTGCAGCGATCCTTGGAGCTAAATCCTGATGAGCCTGCAATTCACTATAAAATTGCTGAAATCTATACACGCGCCAATGATGCTAAGAAAGCACTTCCATACGCCGAAGAAGCTGTAAGGCTTGATCCTGAGAATAAGTACTATTCCTTAATGGTTGCTGAGATTTATAATAATCTAAACCAACCCCTGAAGGCAGCAGAAATTTTGGATCAACTGACCGCCGATGGGGAGAGCAATCAGCAATATAATTTGGACTTGGCCTCCATTTATTTACAGGCTGGGGAATTTGACAAAGCTTTGGTCGTACTGGATCGTGCAGAGCGGTATTTCGGCCTGATGGAACCCATTACCCAACAAAAGCAGCGAATTTACCTCCGTAAAAATCAACTCGATCGGGCGATTGAGGAAGGTGAGCGGCTTATCCAAGCCAGACCAGGAAATCCTCAATTTGTACTGAGTTTGGTTGAAATACTATTCAACAACAATCGCCTAGATCACGCGATCGAATTGGTCAATACCGAAATCGAAAAGTATCCCAATCAGCCGGAGCTTCAAATGGCTGCTTACACATTACTAAAGTCAAAAGGAAACACTGCTAAATCCACAGAATATCTGTACAGTGCATTCGCCAGCCCTGATTTGGACCCGGATTCAAAAGCAAGAGCCTTTGCAGGTATTTTGAATGAAATCAGCACCCCTGAGCGAGAGCGAATTCTTGATTCATTGACTGTTTTGATGCGGGCAGATGAAGCAAATAATGCAGCCATTTATGAAACGCTTGGAGATAGAGAGTCCAAGGAAAAGCGGATTCCAGAAAGTGTAGCGCTCTATAAAAAATCCTTGGATTTGAACCCTTCAAACCCGAGAATTTTAGAGCAAGTCATTCTCAATTCGTTTGGAGAAAATGCCGATCTACAAGGCCTGGAAAAATACACCATCATGGGAGTGGACGAATTTCCGGAAAGCCCTCAGTTTTGGTTTTATGATGGCGTGGTCAAATCCGCTTTGCAAAAGGACAGTTCTGCTGTACAATCCCTCCAGAAAGCCATCGATCTGAACTCCGGGCAAAATGATCAATTGGATCAAGTTGCTTTTGGGTCCCTGGGTAGCTCGCTATACAATCTAGGACAAAAAGACTCCTCCTTTGTCTACTTTGACAAGGCTCTACAAATCAATCCAAATGATGAGCAGGTACTGAATAATTACGCCTACTTCCTTTCTTTGGAAAAGAGAAACTTGGAGAAGGCTAAAGAAATGGCAGCCAAAGTTGTCAAGCGATTTCCAGAAAATGGCACTTTTTTGGATACGTATGCCTGGGTGCTTTTCCAGTTAGGTGAGTATGAGGATGCCTATCTATATATGGAAAAGGCACTTCAAAGCGAAACCGAGCCTAGCGGAGTTCTTTTGGAGCATTTTGGCGATATTTTGTATCATTTGGGCAAAAAATCAGAAGCCATTAGCTATTGGGAAAAAGCAGCTGATAGTCCGGAAGCATCCGAAAAACTACCAATGAAGATTAGAGACAGAAAATATTATGAATAGATTTTTAGGCACCAGCTTGATTCTTTTATTACTGATTTTTTCGGCCAGCTGTGCAAAAAAGGTCATCCCATACCAATCGGATGGAAGGATGGAAAGCTTTCAGCCCAGCTATCCAAGCTATAATTATTTAAGTGCCCGGGCCAAGGTCATCATCGAAGAAGAGTCTGGAAAAGTCACTCGGGGAACGCTCAGCCTTCGCTCAAAAAAAGATTCAGTCCTTTGGTTTAGCATTTCACCCGGCCTAGGGATGGAAGCAGTAAGAGGCTTGATCACTCACGAAAAAATCCAAATCAAGGACCGAATCGGAAAAGAGGATATCAACCTGACTTTTGGAGAGTTCAAAAATTATTACGGCTTGGACTTGTCTTTAGACCTTTTCCAAAATATCCTTTGGGCCAATCCTCCATTCCAGTTTGACTACAGTGACCGCTTACTTCGGGTCAAATCTCAATATGAATTGACCCAAGTGCGAAATCAGGTCAGGTATTTTAGCAAAATCGGAACGGAGAGTGCAAAGGTCATCGAACTGGCGGGAAATTCACTCGACGACAGAGGTTCCTTACTTGCGAGTTTTGAGGGATTTCAGGAAATAGATGGTCAGCCATTCCCTTCTGAGACACTTTACAAGCTAGTCTATCAGCTTAGTACAGGTTCTCAAAACACTATCTTACATGTGGACTGGACCTCCATCACTTTGGAAGACGAGCCGTTGAATTTTCCTTTCAAATTTTGATGAAAAACACTTCATATCGACTTTTTCTGATTACTTGCTTAGCCTTGATAAGCATGGCCGCCTTGTCCCCGGTGCAAGCACAAACTTCACGGACGCGAGCAGATTTGGAACGGAAAAAAGCAGAAATTCAAGCCAAACTGAAGGAATTTGATGCTATTCTTCGGCAGACAACTGCCAATAAAAAAGAAACCATAGGCTCACTTAATGCAGTCACAAGGCAATATCAGACTCAGTCACGCCTGGTCAGCACACTCGATCGGGAGGTGAAAGTATTGGATAGCGAAATCCAAAAAAATGAAGATGATATCAATCGCCTGGAAAATGATCTGAAAGAGCTCAAGGCAGAATATGCCCGGATGATTTACAATTCATCCAAACTCAATCGAAACTTATCCATTGTAGCTTTTGTATTCAGCTCCAATAATTTCAATCAGCTTTATATGCGTTTGAAATACCTGAAGCAATACACCGATAGCAGAAAGCAGCAGGCAGCACAAATCCAAGCCCTGAGTCTAGAACTGGCTAAGGAAAAAGAGCAGCTCGAAATCCGGAAGCAGGATAAAGAAAAAATTCTGGCCGAAGCTCAGCGGGAGCGTCAGAAGCTGGAGGCTATGAGGAGAGAGCAACAAGGAATCGTCAATACCCTTACCAAAAAGGAAAAGAGTATCAGAAGTCAAATCACGGCTACCAAAAAACAGCAACAACAACTCGAATCCATGATCCGTAAAGCTATCGAGGAGGAGATCAGACTAGCTGAAGAGGCCGCAAAAAAAGAAGATAGCAGAGCCACCAAAACCGAAGGAAGCAGTCTTCCGATGACTCCGGAGGTAGCGGCGCTTTCCAGCTCCTTTGCCGGAAACAGAGGAAGACTTCCATGGCCAGTTGAAACCGGCTTCATTTCACAAACTTACGGAGACCATCCTCATCCGACACTACGAGGCATTATGGTGCCAAGTGACGGGATCAATATACGTACACAGCCAAATTCGAATGTCAGGACGGTCTTTGATGGAACTGTCGCCAAAGTAGCATCCATGCCGGGATATGGAGAAACAGTTCTGATCAAACATGGTGAATATTATACCTTGTACACTAAGCTTCAGTCCACTTCTGTAAAAGTTGGTCAAGTTGTCAAGGCAAGAGACGTAATTGGACGAGTAGCTACCAATTCGGATGGAGAAGCCGAAATTCATTTTCAAACCTGGAAAGGTCTTCAGAAAATGGATCCTGCCTCATGGATTTCATCCCGGTAGTGTAAAAATCCGTATATTCAAGAAAAACAATCGAAGAGTCTCATAGCTTCTTTGTCCATGCCAAGGACAATAGTATCTTTGTGGCTACATTTACCCTAAATCAAATTAACTATGGCAACATTGGGTTTCTTTCAAAATATGGGTGGCGGATCGATCGTCCTGATCGTTTTGGTCATTCTTCTCCTATTTGGAGCAAAGCGAATTCCTGAACTAGCTAGAGGTCTTGGACGCGGTATCCGTGAGTTCAAAGACGCTACTAAAGATATTCAAAATGATCTCGAAGAGGGATTGAAGGATAAGAAAAAGTAATTCCTTAATCTCTGTGACGTTGGAAAAATTTATTTCATTCGGGGAAATTCAAAAATCCCTCGAAAAAGGAGAAACGAATTGTCTTTCAATCGTTCAGTACTACCTCAACAACATTCAGACGAAGGCGCACTTAAACGCCTTCGTCGAAGTTTATGAGCAATCCGCTCTTGCCCAAGCAAACCGCGTAGATGCAAAACTTGCAGCCGGTAAGGCCGGCAAACTCGCAGGAATGGTCATTGGCATCAAGGATGTCCTATGCTATGCAGGCCACGAATCCAATGCATCTTCCTCCATCCTGCAGGGCTACGAATCACAATACACTTGCACAGCTGTACAACGCCTGATTGATCAAGATGCGATCATCATTGGGCGACTGAACTGTGATGAATTTGGAATGGGCAGCTCCAATGAAAATTCTTCCCATGGAAAAGTCCTGAATGCACTTGATGAATCCCGAGTTCCGGGTGGTTCCTCGGGAGGCTCTGCTGTGGCTGTCCAAGCAAATCTCTGTACGGTCTCATTAGGAACAGATACTGGAGGATCAGTCAGACAACCGGCAGCTTTTACCGGAGTAGTTGGGTCCAAACCAACTTATTCTCGTGTCTCCAGATGGGGGCTAATTGCCTACGCTTCTTCCTTCGATACGATTGGCGTTTTTTCTCATACCATAAAAGACAATGCCCTCGTCATGGAGGTGATCGCAGGGCATGATGAGTGGGATAATACTTCCTCTCGAAAGCCGGTGCTTCCATACAGTCAGCTTTTGCATTTTGACAAAAAAGTAAAGATCGCTTATCTGAAAGAAGTTTTGGAGTCTCCCATGCTTCAGCCGGAAATCAAAAAAAACACAGAGTCTGTCCTGAATAGCCTTGAAGCCGACGGACATCAGGTAGAAGCTGTAGCCTTTCCTCTTTTAGATTACATTCTCCCGACATACTACATTCTTACTACCGCTGAGGCTAGCTCCAACCTGTCCCGATTTGATGGCGTCAAATATGGATATCGCAGTCCAAATACACATAATCTGGAATCCATGTACAAGCTCACCCGTAGCGAAGGCTTTGGTGAGGAGGTGAAGCGAAGGATTATGCTGGGTACTTTTGTTTTGAGCGCCAGCTATTATGATGCATATTTTACCAAGGCTCAAAAGGTCCGTCGTCTGATCAAAGAATTTACGGAGTCACTTTTGGATGATTTTGACTATATTATCATGCCGACTACGCCCACTACGGCGTTTAAATTTGGAGAACATAGTGATGATCCTGTGTCCATGTACTTAGAAGATCTTTTCACAGTCCAGGCTTCTGTAGCTGGAGTGCCAGCCATTTCAGTCCCGAATGGCAAGGATCAAAATGGGATGCCAATTGGGATTCAAGTCATCACCAATTCCTTCAAAGAGGCAGATTTATTCTCTTTTTGTAACTATTTGAACCAAAAAACCGAAAAATAAACCATGACGGATCGCAACTTGAAAATATTTATTCTGATTGTTTTCACCTTCAGTCTATCTATTTCCACTGCTTTCCCTCAGGAAAATGAGCTAGTGGCTCCGGATCTTTTTGATGAAAACTTGGTTCAGCCAAACTACCACTATGAATACATTCCTGATTTCACATACGATCTAATCAAGGAGCGTGTAGATAAGATGGACAGCGAAATGTCCTTCGAATTGAACGATCGAATTTTCTCTTTTATCCAATATTTCACCGTCCGGAATCGCGACTACACCAAAATGGTTTTAGCTCGCAAGGACTTATTCTTTCCGCTTTTTGAGGAGACTTTGGCAGAATATGAAATGCCAGACGACATCAAGTTTTTATCCATTATCGAATCAGGACTTGATCCCCAAATTCGTTCGCGTGTTGGGGCAATGGGCCTTTGGCAATTTATGCCAGCCACAGGTCGAATGTATGGTATGGATATCAACTGGGATATTGATGAGCGAATGGATCCTGAACAATCCACCGAAGCCGCTGCCAAATACCTAAAATCCCTGTATCGAATGTTTGGGGATTGGGAATTGGCACTCGCAGCTTACAATTGCGGTCCTGGAAACGTGAGAAAAGCCATCAGAAGATCCGGAGGCAAAAAGAAATTCTGGGAAATCTATAACTACCTGCCTCGAGAAACTCGTGGTTATGTTCCTCAATTTCAAGCGATGATGTACATCCTTCGGCATTTAGATGCACACAATCTACATCTGGAAGAACCCACTTATTCCTTCGCTACGGAATCCATTCGATTTGAAAGAGCCTTTACCTTGGACAAGCTTTCAGAGCTTACCAACCTTTGTCTTAGCGATCTGGAAAAGCTAAATCCTGCCGTAAAACGTAGAAAAATACCTGAGAGCCACAAAAGCATGGTTATCCGTGTACCAGTCAATCAAGCAAATTTTGTAAAAGAAAACATTGCATGGATCGCTGATTCTTTGGGAAATGAGCTTCGCCCACTACTTGCCAGTGATAAACTCATTTACCGATCCGAAGATGAAAAGCTAGACGAAATCGAGCGAAATACCATCACTTATCGCGTGCAAAGCGGAGATAATCTTGGAAAAATCGCGCAAAACTATCGCGTATCCGTTTCCCAAATCAAGGAATGGAACAACCTATATTCCAATCTGATACGAGTCGGACAGCGGCTTACATTGCACGCCCCTGAAGGTGCTGCTCCAGCGAGGTCCATGGCGAAAGTTCAGACCAATTCGACCGGTCAAAAAACCTACATTGTACAACCGGGAGATTCACTTTGGATCATTTCTCGGCGATTTGCAGGACTGACCGTAGACCAGTTGAAAAGACTGAACAACCTGAACTCCACTCAAATCAAACCGGGACAACGACTCATCATTGGCTAGTTTGACTGAGTTCATTCCCTAATTCTGTTAATTTTTTTTAACAAAATCCAAAAGTTCATAATGGATTGAGTTTTCCCCTCGGAAAGTATTTATTTTACTTCTTACGAAATAAAACCAAACAACTTAATGAAGCCTCTTCTGAGATTTAGTATGTTCATACTTGGAGCAGTGATGCTTTTTGCATGTGATGCAAACAGCCCACTCTCCGAAAACACCAAACCCAAAGCCCGGGGTTCCATTGGTGAAATCATCCTTGTGATAGATTCTGCGAAATATGCTGGTCCTGTGGGTGACGCGCTGAAAAATATTTTTGAAGCCGATATACCTGGAATGATCCGCTCCGAAAGTAAATTTAAAGTGAATAAAGTGGACCCTCGAGCAATGACCCGAATGCTGAAGATGTCAACCAATTTGGTTTACGTCACTACTTTTGACGATAAGGGTTCGGCTAGCCAAGTGATCAATGCACAGTTTTCAAAAGAATCCAAAGAGAAAGCTCTGAATGACCCGTCCATTTATTCGCTGCGGGTAGAGGATGAATATGCGGTAGGGCAAGAAGTGCTCTATCTTTTTGGAAACAATGAGGAGCAACTGGTGGCAAACCTGAAAAAGAATTCAGATCGCCTTCAAAATCTTTTTGAGGTACGAGAGAGAGGCAGATTGGAAAACATCATTCTGGGACGAAAAAACTCAGCGGCCGAGGCTGAGGCAGAAAAACATCTGGGAATCAAGATAAGTGTGCCTGCTTCTTACCAAATCGCGAAGTCCCAACCGGGTTTTCTATGGCTTCGACAGCCAACTCCTACTGAAAGAAGGCCTGATATTAGTCTGATTTTTCATGTCGAAGATTATGTCTCTGAGGAGCAAACATTCCCAGAGAATATCCTGGCTCTCAGGGACTCTATCACCCGACAACATGTCTTTGGAGACCCTGAAGATCCTACCTCTTATGTAGTAACTGAAAAACAAATCCCTCCAGCTTTCCGAAACATGGTGATAAATGATAATTTTACCACCGAAATCAGAGCCTCTTGGAGGACCAACAATATCAGCATGGGTGGAACCTACCTGGGTTACGTAATGGTAGATCAGGAAAAAGGCAAACTTTATTATCTGGAAGGATTTGTGTACTACCCAAATGAAGTACACAGAGATGCTCTCAGAGAAATAGAGACTATTCTACTCAATACGGATATTAGTTGGGTACCCGAGCAAGGCTCTTAAGTACCCAACTAACCCCATTTTTATGGCCATCAAAATCCGGAAAGAAGACGCCCTTAATTATCATACACAGGGCTCCCCTGGTAAAATCGAAGTCATCCCTTCCAAACCGCTTTCGAGTCAAATGGACTTGGCACTTGCCTACTCGCCTGGAGTAGCAGAGCCATGCAAAGAGATCGAAGCAAACGTAGAGAATGTCTACAAATACACTGCAAAGGGCAATTTGGTAGCTGTCATATCCAATGGAACAGCCGTCTTGGGCCTTGGAAACATTGGCCCGGAAGCATCCAAGCCAGTCATGGAGGGAAAGGGAGTCCTTTTCAAGAAATTTGCAGGTATCGACGTTTTCGATATCGAGATCAATGAAAATGACCCTAAAAAGCTAATCGATATCATCAAGTCCCTTGAGCCGACTTTTGGCGGTGTCAACTTGGAAGACATCAAAGCTCCTGAATGCTTTGAAATAGAGCAAACCCTCAAAAAAGAGATGAAAATCCCGGTCATGCACGACGATCAGCATGGAACCGCAATTATTTCCGGGGCAGCACTTCTCAATGCACTTGAGCTAGTCGAAAAAGATATCACCAAAATTAAACTTGTAGTCAATGGAGCCGGTGCTTCCGCAGTTTCCTGTACGCGTTTTTACATGTCACTTGGTGTCAAGCGCGAAAATGTCGTCATGTGCGACAAAGAAGGAGTCATTCGATCTGACCGAGACAATCTAGACAGCATAAAAGCAGAATTCTCTACCGATCGGGATATTCACACCCTCTCTGATGCGATGAGCGGTGCAGATGTTTTCTTGGGACTTTCCGCGGGGAATGTGGTTTCTCAGGACCAAATTAAGCTGATGGCTCCCAATCCGATCGTTTTTGCCTTGGCAAATCCAGATCCGGAAATCGCCTATGATTTGGCAATCGCTGCTAGAGAAGATGTCATCATGGCAACAGGTCGTTCTGACCATCCTAATCAAGTAAATAATGTTCTTGGATTCCCATATATCTTCCGGGGAGCGCTAGACGTTCGCTCTACAGCCATCAACGAAGATATGAAACTCGCGGCAGCGAAGGCGATCGCTAAGCTAGCCAAAGAACCTGTCCCGGATATCGTAACCAAAGCATACGGAGAAGCAAATCTGGGTTTTGGCAGAATGTACCTCATTCCAAAGCCACTAGACCCAAGACTCATTACGACTATCGCACCTGCTGTAGCAAAAGCAGCTATTGAATCAGGAGTAGCCCGTAAAAGCATCACTGACTGGGATGCTTACGAATTAGAACTGCAAGAGCGAATCGGCATTGATCAGCGATTGATGTCTGTCGTCATTGCCCGGGCGAAGAAAGACCCGAAGCGAGTGGTATTTGCAGAAGCAGACAACCGCAAGATCCTGAAGGCGGCACAAATCATCCGTGATGAAAAGATTGCACAGCCGATCCTGCTCGGAAATAAGGAAAAAATTCTAGCCCTGATCCAAGAGAATTCTTTGGATTTAGAGCATGTCACTATCATTGATCCGCTGGAAGAAAGTCAGAAACTTGAGCAGTTTACCAGGGTGCTTTACGAAAAACGAAAGCGAAAAGGAATGACGCTAGCGGATGCCTCTCGATTGGTGACGCAGCGGAATTACTTTGGAGCCATGATGGTAGAAGTAGGTCTTGCGGATGCGTTCATTTCAGGGTTGACCAGAGATTATCCGAAAACCATATTGCCTTCACTTCACACCATCGGAGTAAAGCCTGAGGCGAAGCGAGTAGCCGGAATGTATATCATGAATACAGACAAAGGGCCCTACTTCTTCGCGGATACAACCGTCAATCTCAACCCGAGCGTCGAGGAGCTGGTCGACATCATCGGTTTGACTGCTGAGGCAGTGAAGTTCTTCAATGTACAGCCACGAGTTGCCATGCTTTCCTACTCCAATTTTGGCTCAGCGCAGGGAGATATCCCTGTCAAAATGGCGAAAGCAACGGCACTTGCCAAAGAAAGATATCCCGACCTCATCATTGAAGGGGAAATGCAAGCAAACGTGGCAATCAATGACGAGATCCAAAAGGAAATTTATCCTTTCTCTCAATTGATCAACCGACGAGCCAATACCTTGATTTT
This sequence comes from Algoriphagus marincola HL-49, assembly GCA_001314815.1. GTDB lineage: Bacteria > Bacteroidota > Bacteroidia > Cytophagales > Cyclobacteriaceae > Algoriphagus > Algoriphagus marincola_A. Next base: position 1,270 of record LJXT01000020.1, on the reverse strand, counting down.
CCCAGATCTAGCTTCTGGCAACATCGCTTACAAGCTACTTTCGGAACTTGGAAATGCAGAGGCAATCGGTCCTATTCTTCTTGGTATGAATAAGCCAGTTCATATCCTTCAATTAGGTAGTTCGATCCGAGAAATCGTGAATATGGTTGCGATCGCTGTAGTGGACGCACAAACAGCCCAATCATGATTGCCTATCTTCAGGGGAAATTAGCATTCAAAGACCCCACCTACGTCCTCATCGACGTGGGTGGGATTGGCTATGAGGTCAAAATCTCCCTGCAGACCTACAGTAAAATCAAAGATCAGGAAGCTATACGTCTACACACTTACCTACATATCAAGGAAGATGCCCACACTCTGTATGGCTTTTGGGAAGAAAGTGAAAAGCGTCTTTTCTTACTGCTGATCAGCATAAGTGGCGTGGGGCCCAATACAGGCTTGATGATCTTATCCTCAATGAGTACTGAAGAGGTGGAAAATGCCATCATTTCGGGGGATGTGGCATCTATTCAACAGGTGAAGGGGATTGGATTGAAGACTGCGCAACGGGTGATTCTCGAACTCAAGGATAAGATCAGCAAATCAACCGCAACTGGTGCCGGACAGCAAATTGGCTTCCTCAAATCAAGCAATAAAGTTCGAGAAGAAGCGTTACAAGCCTTATTGACTCTTGGTTTTCCTAAAGCTGCCGCTGAAAAGAATATCAACCAAGTACTCAAAAAAACCGATGGAGAAATTTCTTTAGAAGATTTAATTAAAGCATCTTTAAAGACATCATAATCAAAACTTGGATTGAACTTTCGGACAATACTGACTTTTTGCAGGGAAAGATCTCTGGTTAGTTGGCCTTTTTGCTTCATCCTGTTTGGATTGTTGATCAGTTTATCGACTGCAGAAGCCCAGCAAACCAACCCGGACAGTACCCAAACTAGACTCGACTCGCTCAACCAGCGCCGCCTTGCACCCTCCTTTTTGCTTTGGAAAAACCAAAGTACCAATCCCCTATTTCCTTATCGAAACCCTTTTTTAAACTCATATTCGCCCTTTTTCCCAAAGTCTCTCCTTCAAAAATCAGTTGAGGTCAAAGTAGATTCTACCGCCGGTCTCCGCTACAATATCGCCGATGAGCTGGATTCTGCGCGAGTTGGCAATGAACAGGAATATGACTTTGAGGAGTTTTCGCAAATACAGGAATACCAGGTTCGACAAGAGTATTGGAGAAGTCGTGCCCGAGGAGGAGATGGAGAAAGTGCAGTAGAAGGCCGGGGGC
>LJXT01000019.1 GCA_001314815.1 Algoriphagus marincola HL-49 | reverse complement strand
AATATTGTCAGGTAAAAGCATCTGCGCTCAAACCAATATCCAGGGATCAATTACTGAAGCTCATACTGAAAAGCCCCTTGCATTTGTTGCCATTAGCTTAGTCAAAGACGGTGACGGCATATTACACACTATTTCCGATTCAAGCGGGCATTTTAAGTTTGATGGTTTAGCTCCCGGAACCTATTCACTACACTTCCAACATATCGGCTTCCTACCTGAGGTAATTGAGGTAACACTCATTTCCGGTAAAGACGAAATAATGGCCATCAAAATGAAAGAGTCCATAGCTACGCTTAGTGAAGTGGTTGTTAAGCCGAATCAGAATCCTAATCAACCTGATAATCAAATGGTGTTAATCAGTGGCCGAGGATTCAATCCCGATGATACCAGAAGATTTGCAGGTAGCTTAAATGACCCATCACGTATGGCTACAAGTTTGGCCGGGGTAAGCTCTGCCAATGACTTTCGCAACGACATAATCATTAGAGGGAATTCGCCCTCAGGCCTATTATGGCGCATAGAAGGCCTCGACATTCCGAACCCAAACCACTTCGCCTCTATGGGAAATACAGGCGGTCCGGTCAGCTTGTTAAACATCAATGTGCTTAGCAAGTCAGACTTCATAATCGGAGCCTTCCCTTCAGAATATGGTAATGCACTTTCAGGTGTATTTGATTTAAGTCTTAGAGACGGTAACAATGAGGACAGAGAGCATACTTTTCAGGTTGGTTTTAATGGTCTCGAACTAGGCATGGAAGGACCAATAGGGAAAAATGGTGGCAGCTACCTGGCTAATTACCGGTATTCCACCGTTGAACTTCTTGGAATGCTGGGGATAGACTTCGGTACAGATGGGGCAATTCCAAAGTATCAGGATATCTCATTCAACGTTAATTTACCCACAAAAAAAGCAGGTACATTTAAACTCTTCGGCATAGGAGGTACCAGCCAGATCAACTTCAAGGCTGATCCGCCCGATAGTTTATCGCCCATAGGTTCTGACATATCCTCCGGTTCAAACATTGCGGTACTTGGTTTCAATCATAAAATTCTTCTACAAAACGACTGGGCTAGCAGTATTTCTTTAGGTGTTGCTTACTCAGATCAGTTTTCGCGAATCGATAGCGTCAATTGGAGTTTCAACTCACAGGCTCCCATTTTCAGAGAAAAATTATCCGAAGTAAGAACCAGTCTGCATTGGACACTGAATAAAAAGATTAATCATCGCAACTACTTCCGTACGGGATTAGTAGCATCCAATATCCACTTTAACCTATCGGACAGCATCCGGTATCAGAATAGCCTGATGGATAGAATCAATAGCAGGGGGAATACACACCAGGTACAACTGCACACTCAATGGAAACACTATTTCACTGAAAACTTGGTTGCTAGTTTTGGGCTTCACAGCCTGTTTTTTGCGCTTAACAAACAGGTCAATATTGAACCTCGCGCAAACATCAGTTGGGAGTTTTATTCAGGCCACTTTTTAAAATTTGGATATGGGAGACACTCTCAGCGGCAACCTCTGAATTTACATTTTTATCAAGATCCTGCCGGCTTATTTCCAAATGAGCTTACGAACAGGAACCTGGGCTTTTCCAAATCCGATCATTACATAGTAGCCTATGAATTCCAAATGGATAAACCTTGGAGATTCGTTCTTGAAGCATATTACCAAAATTTGTTTTCCATCCCGGTTAGCAGAACATCTTCATACAGCGCGATTAATGCCGGTGCTGAGTTTGGGATCTCAGCAGAAGAAAGCCTCATCAACAAAGGTCAGGGCCGAAATGTAGGAATAGACTTGTCCGTAGAACGAAGCTTTAAAGATGGGTATTATTTTCTGTCCACTACGTCCGTCTTTGATTCCAAGTATCAAGACTTTGCCGATAGTTGGCACAACACCGCCTTCAACACAAACTTTCAAAGCAACTTGCTATTGGGGAAGCAGTTTAAATTGAAGGGTAGAGACCTCATCGCCATAGATGTTCAGCATACATGGGCCGGAGGCAGAAGGTATACTCCCATCGATTTGGAGCTATCTCAGGCTACCGGTGAAGCTGTGTTTGAAAACCACACCCCCTTCAGCAAGCAATTTCGAAGTTATTACCGGCTTGATTTGAAAGTAACCTACCGGAGCAATGGAAAGAAGGCCATGCAGGAATGGGCGGTTGATCTCCGAAACATAACGAATCGGAAAAACGCCTTTACGCAACAGTTTGATTCGATTGAAAACAGAATCACTACGATTTATCAGATTGGGTTCTTTCCTACCATCTTTTACCGACTGTATTTCTAAACTGATAATTCCACCAAAAAAGAAAAAATGAAAAGGAAAATTTTCCTTCACGCTTTACTTTATTACACGATTGCCTGCGCTATTGCCTGGCCTATTTTTCTGAACATGTCCTATTTTCAGGAGTTGTTGAAACCCATAGGTGTTCAGGTAATCAATCCTTTCCTCATCATTATGTGGGGACCTGGCTTAGCTGCGCTGCTCTGCTATTTTATATTCAGAAAATCAATCACACGCAAAATTTCATTATTTGGCAAAAAATGGGTTCATAGTCTGCTATTCTTTATTGTTCCTTGGTCAGTATTTTTTATTCTTAATCTATTCTACCCTGTAAGCGAGCAATATGCGCCTAAAAATTTTCTCGTTCTTATTCCTGTTTCATTTGTGTTTACACTCGGTGAAGAACTTGGCTGGCGTGGCTTCCTTGAAGATGCATTAAAATCAATTCCAAGGGTTTGGCGTTGGTTATTTATCGGGCTTATGTGGGAAATATGGCATCTTCGATTTCTGTGGATTGATGAGAACCGAATCACCGCACTACTTAAAACTGCACCTTTTCTTCTCGTTACAATTGCACTATCTTTTCTTCTTGGATATTCAACAGAAAGAAGCAAATCCCTTGTGGTGCCTATTACACTGCATTTATGGGCGAATACTATAGTGCAATCCCCTCATTGGGTAACCTTTTTATCGGTCGGGTTATCCGGTATCCTATGGTTTTACCTGTTATATAAATGGCCTTCTCAAGCCTTTGGTAAATAGTGTTAGCCCTATTCTGGCAAGTTATTGCTTATCAATTTTCAGGAGGCCATGTGTGGAAATGATGAGAACATTATGAATATCAATGACAAGAGCTGAATTTATTTTTCCCTTCTTTAGTCTTTAATTAGCCTAATGTCAACACTTCTTGTTGCTAATCTGTTGCTAATAAACCGTAACTAATTGATATACAGGTATTGAAAAGATATTGTATCGGGAAGTAAGACTATTTGGAGGAAAAGACTCCTTTTCTGATTACTTTTTATGTAATTATTGAGCCATTTTTACAAATATGGTTAAATTAGAAGTCTTTTCTAGGTAAGTCAGATTTATGTTTGAATTTGATCCATCAAAAAGTAAGGCTAATAAAATCAAACATGGAATTGATTTTGAAGAATCCATAAAATTATGGGACGATCCGAATAGGATCATAATTGAAGCACGTACAATTGATGAACAGCGATTTATGATGATTGCCGAACTTAATGGGGCTATTTGGTCAACCATTTACACAGTTCGCTCAGATTCAAAAAGAATTATATCGGTAAAAAGATCCAGAGAAAATGAAAAAGAAATCTATTCCAGCGGCTGAATTTGACAAGAAATTTGACGATAATGAAAATCTCATTGAATTTCTTGATTTGGAAAAAAATACCAGACCTGGTCAAAAACCAAGAAGAGTAAGTGTAGACTTTCCAGAGTGGATGGTTCAAGAATTGGATAAAGTGGCTAGGAATCTAGGGATAACCAGGCAAAGTGTGATTAAGGTTTTCATTTCTGAAAAGCTTAAAAAGACTGTTTGAGATAATTCAAAGAGTATGAATTATTTGTGCATTTATTTAAAACCGGAAATACCGTCGCATCCAATATTCGGCATTATGACCAAGCCTGACCAAAACCAGAGAATCCCTGCTTGATGTATTGGGTGGTTTAGATCAGGAAGTCACCAATGATTTCCTTGCGACGGATATTCGTCGATCTCTTCATTTCTTAGGGGAAATCAAAACCGATGACCTTTTAGCCAATATTTTATCGAAGTTTTGTATTGGGGAGTGATCCAATCCCCTCACCCCCTAACCCATTCCAACTCATTCCCCAGCCCGATAAAAAACATCCTGCAAGGCTTCCCGAATTCCCAAGCTGTACAGTTTCCGATGATCTCTTGTGGGATTAACCCGATTGGAGAGAAAAATAAAGGTGAGTTGATGCACCGGGTCAGCCCAAACAAAGGTGCCTGTAAAGCCTGAGTGACCAAAACTCTCAGGACTTACCAATGGGGAAGGATACGCCTCCTCAAGAGAATGCGCTGCATTATCGAGCAATGGCTTATCAAAACCTAAACCTCTTCGATTTTCATTCTCTGGAAATTGGACTTGAGTAAATTCCCGAACGGTTTTCGCAGAAATGAGCTGTTTGCCATTTACATTTCCATAGTTCTGATAGAAGAGCATCAGTTTCGCTAGGTCTTCAGCTGTCCCAAACAAACCTGCATTTCCAGAAACGCCTGCTTTCAGCGCTGCATTTTCATCATGCACCCAACCTTTTACCAGCGTTTTCCGAAATAGGGAATCTACTTCGGTTGGAACAATCGCATTTTCCAAGTTTTTATCCCTAGGATTATAGACAAGCGTGTGGCAGCCTATGGGTTTGTAGAAGTTTTCCTCCAAATAGCTTTCATAGTCCGTACCCGTTAGCTGCTCAATCAGACTTGGAAAAATTAAAAAACTCAGACCAGAATACAGGTATTTTTTATCTGTCGAAACTTTTGACCGCTTGATGATTCGGTTCATTTTTCGCTCAAAGCGATCATTGATAAAAAACCCATCATAGACCTGCCCCTGAAACCGGTTGGAAGGAGAATCATGGACAAAGCGCTTTTTGATTTTGCCATTTTTCTTGATCACTTTCTGCAAAAACACAATGTATGGGACCAAACCAGCCTGATGCGCCAAAATTTCACGCAAAGTCAAATCCCTTTTGTCCTTCCGCTTTTTCCAGGGTTTCCAATAGTTACTGAAAGCTTGGTCCAAATCCAGCTTGCCTTCATCTACCAGCTTCATCAAAGCCGGCAGCGGACCGGAGATTTTTGTTACCGACGCCAAATCATATAAATCGTCTAAAGCCACGGCCTGCACTCGCTCGTAAGTATGAAAGCCATAGGCCTGATGAAAAATGACCGTATCGTTCTTTGCCACCAACACTTGTGCACCGGGAAAGGCCAAACTATCCATTCCCATTTGCATGATGGAGTCCACTTTTTGCTTAATAAAAGCTTCATCCATTCCTAATTGAGACGGGCGAGCATGGATTAATTCATTCTGTGCGAATCCAAGCTGGACCAGGAGACAAATTGAGCAAAAGGCAGACAGTATTTTCTTCATTCCAATGGGTTTTTTCAAAAGTATAGAAAAAATTTTGGCTAACTAAAGCAAGGTTTTTTTGGCCTGAACTTCAACACTTTAGCATTTCTAAAAAAAATTATACTTTGGGTAAGAAATTCACCCCATGCTTTTTGCTTTTGATATTCATAAAAGTGAATAATATATTGTAAATCAATTTTTTTCAAAATATTATTTTATTTTTCGATTGAACTATGCTAATTTTCAGCAGTTTATATGATTAATAGGAGCAAGATCTCCTTTCACCCTTTTATCAATTATAAACAAATCACCTTATGAAAATTGGAATATTGGGGGGTACATCCCTTGCAAAAACCCTTGGGAAAAAATTTATCGAGGCAGGCCTTGATGTAGTTTTTGGCGTTCGTCCGGACTTTGATACCCAAGAGCCTGAGTGGAAAATGCTTAATCGGCTCCATCATCGGATCTGTCCTTACGAATCTGCAATCATTCAGTCCGAATTCGTTCTTATCTGTGCAGATACAGGATACCTTCCTGAAATCTGGATGTCACTTAAAAACACGGATACAGAAGATAAGCTGATCATCGACTGTACCAATACGGTATATGATGATCGGATCAAAAATTCACATATCAGACTATTGAAGAAGGCAGCTCCGAAAGCTCACCTTTTCAAGGCTTTCAACAACTTAGGGATTGACTATCCAATGTCTGATAACCTGGGTGTGATCAAAGAGACCTACTATTGTGGAGAAGATGTGCCAGAAAAAATCCGTGTCAAGAGGCTTATCGAATTTATTGGGTTCAAAGCGATCGATGCCGGAAAGTTTGAAAATGCAGCACTCTTGGAAGCCTTTTATCACCTAGAAAGAGAAATCGCTGTAAACAAAAGTCAAAACAGTCAATATCACTTCAAACTGATATCAGCCTAAATGGGCATTCGCCCGTTTAGGTTATCATTTTAACCAAAATCGACTTGGTCTTATCGTCTTTTCCCTGATTTTTCATAGTTTCGGGCTATACAATCTATAATCTAAACTTAGCCATTCCAAAGGGAAAGGAAGTTCAAGAAATGAAGAAACCAAAAAAGAAAATTCTGGTAATCGACATCGGAGGTTCCAATGTCAAAATCTTGGCTACAGGCCAAAAAGACCGTATCAAAATCCCATCTGGAGCTGATTTTTCGCCAGAGCAACTAGTACCACTTGTAAGAGAGCATGCTGCCAATTGGGAATATGATCACATTACCATGGGTTTTCCCGGAGTGGTTAAGCATAATCAAATCATCAGTGACCCTGTAAATATGGGTTCCGGATGGACTGAGTTTGACTTTCATTCAGCCTTCGATTTGCCTATCAAAATACTAAATGATGCAGCGATGCAGGCATTGGGTAGCTATGAAGGCAAAAAGCTTTTGTTTCTTGGTTTAGGTACAGGTTTGGGGACGGCGATGGTCATGAATGGTACCATTATCCCAATTGAAGGGGGACATCTGCCTTACAAGAAATCTACTTTTGAGAATTACGTAGGCAAAGCTTACTTATTCAAAAGCGGTCAAAAGCGCTGGGAAAAGCACGTGAAAAATACCGTTTCCATTCTTTCTGATGCTTTGCAGCCTGATGATATCGTCTTGGGAGGCGGAAATTCCAAACTATTGACCGAAGTACCCGAAGGATGTCGCTTAGGAACTAACCAAAACGCATTTTTGGGAGGTTTTAGAATGTGGGAAGAGGATTTCTGGATTTAATTATTCTTTGATCAGATGCTTTAAATATGTGCCATAACCGCTTTTTCCGAGTTTTTCAGCTGCCTGAAGAAGCTCTTCTTTAGCGATAAAGCCACTTCTAAAAGCAATCTCTTCGATACAGCCGATCTTCAGTCCCTGTCTTTCTTCAATTACCTCTACAAACTGAGCCGCCTGGAGCAGAGACTGATGAGTTCCGGTATCCAGCCAAGCTGTTCCTCTATTGAGTATTGCCACCTGCAACTCATCCATTTTCAGATACTCATTATTCACATCGGTGATTTCAAGCTCTCCTCTTGGACTAGGCTTGATGTTTTTGGCTATATCGATCACCCGATTGTCATAAAAATAGAGCCCGGGCACGGCATAACTTGACTTTGGTTTTTTTGGCTTTTCCTCAATGCTGATGGCTTTCTGCTCATCATTGAATTCTACTACCCCATACCTTTCCGGATCGGTCACGTGATAGGCGAAGACCACCCCACCCTTTGGATCGGTATTTTCTTGGAGAGTTTTGGCTAAACCCGATCCGTAGAAGATATTATCCCCGAGAATCAGGGCAACCTTATCATTGCCGATAAACTCCTCCCCGATGATAAAAGCCTGGGCCAAACCATCTGGTGAAGGTTGCACCGCATACTCGAAATGACACCCGACTTGCGAACCGTCACCCAATAATTTCTGAAAGGACTCTGAGTCCTCAGGAGTAGTAATGATCAGAATCTCACGTATTCCCGCCATCATCAAAACGGATAATGGATAATAAATCATGGGCTTATCATAGACAGGCATGAGCTGCTTGCTGACTGCGATGGTAAGCGGATAAAGTCTAGTGCCGGAGCCTCCGGCCAAAATGATGCCTTTCATACAGAGAAGAAATTGTATACTGGAAAATAAAAAACCAAAATTAATGGAAAAGCCTGCTTAAAGAAATTATGATTCGAAAATACTGCCAAACTCATTTTTCGGTAAATTTTTGCTTACTTATATTTTTAAAATTGAAGGATGGAAAAAATACCTTTGAAAAAAGAATACAGCATCGGAGAAGTGACCATCGCTTGTGACTATTATTGTGAGAAAGAAAACTCAACTGACAGAAATCAAGATGCTGAACAATCAGTGAACGTAACCCCAATTGGACTCTTGATGGTACATGGTATCCTGAGGATGCAATTTTTAGACCGCAGCACCAAGATGATACAGAATGTCCCCGCTTTTTGTCCTTTCGGACATAGCTACAACAAACCTTTCTATGATGGCCCCCAGAAAAAGATAGCCTTTAAGGGATAATTTTCACCATGAAAAAAATTTTGATCCTTTTTGCTCATCCCAAATTTGAGCACTCTGATATTCAGGCAAGACTTTTGGCTTCCATCGCTGGATTAGAAAATATCCTAGTCAGGGATTTGTACGAATTATATCCTGATTTTCAGATTGATGTACAAAAAGAACAGGAGGCAATCTTTGAAGCAGATGTGCTAGTTTGGCAGCATCCCATCTATTGGTACTCCTGCCCTCCACTTCTCAAGCAATGGATTGATCTTGTCCTTGAGTTTGGATGGGCCTACGGCAAATCAGGGATTTACCTCAAAGACAAGTATATTTTCAATGCCGTGAGCTCGGGAGGCTCAGCAGAAGTATATTCAACTACAGGCAGGAATAGATACACATTGGAAGAATTTTTAAGGCCATTCGAGCAAACGGCCTACCTCTGCAATATGCGGTATCTAAAACCATTTCACCTTGCGGGCACCCATAATATCCCAAAAGAAGAGCTCGATCGCAAAGCGATGGAATACCGAAACTTCCTTCTGAAACTGCGGGATGAACCTATTGAAGAACCCTTTATCCAAAAGCCATGACTGGATTTTTATTCTCCGCCATTGTCTTTATTTCTGCCGCGATTCTATTTGTCCCGCTAGCCAAAAAACTTGGGATGGGTTCCGTATTAGGCTATTTGATCGCTGGCATAGTGATCGGACCTTATATCTTTGGTTTCATCGAATCAGGAAATCAGGGACAGGACATCATGCATACCACTGAGTTTGGCGTGGTAATCATGCTTTTCTTGATCGGAATGGAACTGGAGCCAAAAAACCTGTGGAAGATGAGAGATCTGATTTTCCGGATTGGCTTGACTCAGATTTTGGTCACTGCGGCTTTGATTTTTGCCATTATGCTAGCACTGGGAATTTCTTGGAATATTGCAGTTGCTGTATCTCTTTCCATGGCTCTTTCATCGACTGCCATCGTGCTTTCTTCGCTGAAGGAAAAAAATCAAATGGGTAGTCCTGTGGGAAAAATGTCCTTTGGAGTTTTGCTCATGCAAGATATTGCGGTGATCCCAATATTGGCTGTAATCCCACTTCTCGCTATCACAGGTGGAGAAATTTCCTCGGCAGATGCTCATGGAGCAGATAGTTTTATAGAGACATTACCTACTTGGGCACAAACTTTATCCATTTTTCTAGCAATCGGATTGGTCGTATTAATCGGTAGGTTTGGCTTTGGCCCACTTTTAAAATGGGTTTCTAAAACGCACCTAAGAGAACTATTTACCGCATCCGCATTACTGATCGTATTTGGTATTTCTTGGCTGATGCAACTAGTCGGTTTGAGTCCAGCACTCGGAGCATTTATCGCCGGGGTCATCTTAGCCAATTCTCCCTATCGGCATGCATTGGAATCTGATTTAGAACCATTTAAAGGTTTGCTTTTGGGACTCTTTTTTATGGCTGTGGGCGCCACAATTAATTTTGAACTGATTCAAAAGCAGCCGATAAATATCATTTCCATAGCCCTCGGAATTATCCTGATCAAAGGTTTGGTGCTTTTCGGACTGGGGAAATTCAAAAAATTAAACCTTGGTCAAAACTTGAGTTTCGCTCTTGGTCTGGCGCAGGTTTCCGAATTTTCCTTCGTGACCTATTCCTTTGCTATTCAATTTGATGTCATTGATCAGGAGCTTTCTGATTTGCTGATGGCTATCACCGCTCTGACCATGGCGTTTACTCCCATCTTATCAGTACTGATGGATAAACTTGTGGTTGGCAAATTAGAACAAGAGGTAATTGATTCGGATCAGAAAATGGATGACATCCATGAGAAAAATCAGGTGATTCTTTTAGGCTTTGGAAATTTCGGATCAACAGTCGGAAGATTTCTTCGAGCCAATGGAGTGGAAGCCACTATTTTAGATTACGACCCCGAACGAATAGAATTTTTAAGAAAACTGGGCTTTCGAGTCTACTTTGGAGATGGTACACAGATAAATGTACTGGAAACGGCTGGAGCTTCGGAAGCCAAAATCTTAATTTCAACCTTAGACGATCCAAATCAAAACATCCTGGTCGCGGAGATCTGCAAAGAACATTTTCCTCATTTAGATCTTTTGGTCCGTGCCAAGACCCGCAGTGACGCATATGAATTGCTGGAAAAAGATATTCAAAATATCTATCGGGAGCAGCTTGACACCTCCATTCGTATGGGAGAAGATGTTTTGAAAAAACTTGGTTTCCGAGCGCACACCATGCATCGACTGGCAGCTCAATTCAAAAAATATGATGAAGAATCTTTAAAGATCTTGGTGAATTTCAAAAATGATCAGAAAGAGTACCTCTCGACAGCTAAGCAACACATTGAGCAACAGGAAAGTATTTTATCCGGGGAATTGAGCAAAAAATTCTCTCTGAACGATTATGCATGGGACTCTGAGCAACTGAAATCCGAAAATAGCGACAAAAAATAATTGTTTACAACGCATGTTTTTTTTGACTTTTTTCAAAAAATACCAATACATGGAATTTTAACACCTTTTAAAACCTTTTCAATGACTGCTTACGTAATTCACTAAAAGTGAATAGCTCATACTACCACAAATTCTCATTGAAAAAGACATGAACCAACAATTTTCACTGCTAAAAAAAGCTGTAGAAGTTTTCCACTCCTACGGAATCATGCTAAACGGTGCTCGAAAAAATGATCACTTTATCCAAAACTTGAATATGGACCCGGTTTTCATAAACGGTCTTATTTTCGAGTTAGAGTTCCAGCTGAAAGTTTATCTTAAGGAAGAGATGCTCCAAAGAGCTTGTACACCCAAGGAGCTGATTGCCCTATTTCTGGAAATGCCTCAAAACAATTAATTTTTTTTTCTTGCATACTAAATAGGTCTGTTGCATCGTAGAAATCTCAAATAAGATTGAGATTTGATCATGAGCAGACTTATTCTTGTATTCCTACTATCAATGATTCTCATAGATGCAAAAGCCCAAAATTGGGCATTTGCTGATTATGAGCATTTCACTTGGGAGGCATTTTACAGATATGAGCCAGCCTATCAGGTTTTGGATCCTTCGGATATTGATTACCCGCTGCTCCATGCAGCGGTCTTTTATGTAAGCAATGAATATCGGGCAAAACAAGGCCTTCCGACTTTTCGGTATTCCTACAAAATAGAGAAGCTGGCAGCCGATCACGCTCATGACATGGTCAAGCATGATTTTTATGGGCATCAAAGTAAAATCAGAAATAAGCGGAATCTTAGGGATCGTTTTCAAATTGTAGGATTGAACCCTCCGCTCATTGCAGAAAACATCAGTGCAACTGCAGGGATAGATTACGAATACGGAAAAAGAATTTATCCTCCCACAAGCCCCGGAGAGTATATCTATCAGGGAAAGAAACCTGAATCAGTCCCCTATCATAGCTATATTTCCTATGCAAAGGAGATTGTCCAACTTTGGATAGACTCCCCCGGTCATCGAGCCAACCTGCTCAATCCACGCCTGAATCAGATGGCTACAGGATGTGCCATTTATCCAGAAAAGAGTTTTTACAACATGCCTTATTTCATTAATGTACAATGCTTTAGTAACAAATAAATAGGTAAAATGCCGTATTGAGTCGGCTCCGATAAACCATGAGCTTTGGAAAAACAAAAAACCATTCAAAGCCATGAAAATTTCAAACTTTTATCGAATTCTATCTTTTGCCATTCTGTTGGGCATTGCGGCTTCCTGTGATTCAGATTCGGAAGATCCGGAACAAACCACACAAACTAATCCATTACCGAGTCCAAGTGATGCCGATGGTGTACTTGCAGCTATCAAAGCAAAGTCAAATCTACCAGAAGGCACACCATCCGTGCCCGGCATGACTGATATTTTGATTGATGTAGCCAATGCAAATTTCTATTCTTCTGGTATCAATAGCAGTCTGGTCAATGCGGGAGATGTCAGTATCAATGCCTTTGCCATGCAAAATGTCAATGGAACTTATGTTAACAATTTCACTGATATCACCTTGGGAATCAACGAAGGACAAGCCAATGATTGGACAGTTTCTGGTGGAAATGGATTTGATGGTTTTTCGCACACCACTGCTAAGCCGATGCCCGGGGTGGTCCGATTCCAATCCAATGTAAGTGACCAAATCGCCTTGGGTGCTGAGGTCACCCTAAGCATTCAGAACGTCCCTTCCAATGTTGATAATATTCTTTGGGTGATTTCAGATGGACGTGAAGTGGTCACCAAAGAGGCTAGATCTACCAGCATGACTTTCACGGCATCTGAGATCAGCGGACTTCGTGCTACTTCACAGGGAATCGTCCAAGTAGCTGCATACAATAGCGAAAGTCAAACATTTGGTGGGAAAAAAATATACTTCATCAACGAAACGGTAGACAGCAAGTTTGTATCTCTGAATTAATTTACGCGGAGATACCTTCCGAAACGCAATTTGAAGTTTTTGGCAAACCACATCTTCCCAGCACTGGCCATTGATTTTTGAAATGATCATTTAATTTTGGTGCCAGCAAGACAGAGCAAGCAAACATTGTCGAAGGAGAAAACCAAAAGATTCACGCTTCCGACTTCACGATCGCAGCTAGTTAGACAATGGAAATAGCATAAACAGTATCATTCCAAATATTTTTCAAACTTAATTATAAGCTTATAATCAGCAAGTTGTCATGCAGCTTGCTGATATTTTATACGGCTATTCGTTTCCATTTGCCCTTTTTGAAAAACACATATGCTACGACGGCATGAAATGAATGTGCAACGGCTATGGCTATAAATATTCCGAGATATTTTAAATCAAAGGTAAAAGCCAAGACCCAGGCAAGCGGAATTTCAAATGCCAATAATACAGCTACATTGATCCAAGCAGGAGTTTTGGTATCTCCTGCTCCATTGAAGGCTTGAGTTAAAACCATCCCGATCGCAAAAAACACATAACCCAAGGCAATCACCCAAAGACCTTGAGCTGCAATATCCTTCACTTCCTGATTATCTGTGAAAATTCCCGCCAATTCATCTGAATAGAAAAGATAAATCCCTGTGACAGATGCCATAAAAATCATGCAGTATTTGGCAGTGAGCCAAACAGATTCTTCTGCCCTTCCTACTTCCTTTGCACCCAGATTCTGTCCAACCAAAGTGGCAGCAGCACCGGATATACCCCAAGCCGGTAAGATGGTGAAAATCAAGACCCGCATAGCAATAGTATAACCGGCAAGTGCAGTGGATCCAAATTCCGCATTCATCCGGGTCAAAGCAACCCAAGAGACAGAGTCAATTAAGAATTGGCCCATACCTCCAAGGGCGATATCCATGATCTTACGGATAGTCTTCCACTTGACAATCAGATTAGCAGCGGTGATCTGCAGTCGGTGTTTTCCATTAAAAAGGTGGTAGAGTTGGTATAAAACCCCGGTTCCACGGCCAACTGTAGTAGCCAAGGCAGCTCCTTCCAGCCCAAAACCTTCAAAGCTACCCAGCCCAAAAATCAACAAAGGATCTAGGATTATATTAAATCCATTAGCAATCCAAAGTGATCGCATCGCATGATGAGCCTGACCCGCTCCTCGGAAAGCACCGTTAATCAAAAAGAGCAGTAGAATAGCGGCATTCCCTGCAAATATTATTTGGGTAAACTTCGATCCCGTCACAATGACTTCTTCCTCAGCTCCCATGAGAAGGAGAATATCAGAAGCAAAGAATATCCCCAAAACACTGAAAATAAGCGATATAGCTCCTCCCACCAAAAGCAATTGAAAGGCTAGGGATCCTGCTTGATGATAGTTCTTTTCTCCAAACCTCCTAGAAATCAAGGCTGTAGCAGCCATACTGATACCAAAACCAACTGCATAAACAAGCACGATTACAGACTCAGTCAAACCCACCGTAGCAATGGCCTTTTCTCCCAATTTGGCTACAAAAAAGATATCCACTACCGCAAAGAGAGACTCCATCATCATCTCCAAAATCATCGGCACGGCCAATACAAAAATTGCAGTCTTCAGCGAAAGCTTCGTAAAGTCTTGCTCCTTACCTGCGATGGCATCTTTTAATAGTTGGAAGTTCATAGTTTCAATCCAAAAAAACTCAGACAAAATTAGAGAATCTTAAACCTTCAGCGCACTATGGGAAAAATATCTTTTGGATGGTCTTGCCACTCATTTTACCGAACTTTGCCAAGAAATTGAACCCCTTGAAAAAAATGCGGGTTTACAAGTGAAATTCAATGGACCTTTAATCCATCCCTGAATCATGACCAATAAAAAACCAAGAGTTGTAGTCGGGCTATCCGGTGGTGTGGATAGCTCTGTAGCTGCCCACCTTTTGCTGGAACAAGGCTACGAAGTCATCGGCATGTTTATGAAAAACTGGCACGATGAATCTGTCACCATCTCCAATGAATGTCCCTGGATGGAGGACTCTACCGACGCCATGTTGGTGGCCGAGAAACTTGGAATTCCTTTCCAAGCAATCGATCTCAGTGAAGAATACCGCGAACGGATCGTAGATTATATGTTTGCTGAATATGAGGCAGGCAGAACACCCAATCCGGATATCCTTTGCAACCGGGAAATCAAGTTTGACATTTTCCTAAAAGCGGCACAAAAGCTAAAAGCTGATTTTGTGGCTACAGGTCACTACTGCCAAAAAGGCGAAATAGAAGTTGATGGAAAATCCGTATACCAACTTCTAGCCGGAGCTGATCCCAATAAAGACCAAAGCTATTTCTTATGTCAATTGACCCAAAGTCAATTTTCAAAAGCTCTGTTTCCCATCGGCCATCTGCAAAAGTCAGAGGTGAGAGCTATTGCTAAAAAACTAGACTTGATTACGGCAGAAAAGAAAGATTCTCAGGGACTTTGCTTTATCGGAAAAGTGAGACTTCCTGATTTTCTACAGCAGCAATTGAAGCCGAAAACAGGCCCAATCATCGAAATTCCGGCAGATTTGGGCAAACTGAAAAAATACCAAGTACCTGCCAATCTGGATCCTGAAGATTACGAGGAGGAGACGCTGCATGATCTAGCCTTTCCCCTATCCTATCAAGTAGCTGAAGGAAAAAAAGTCGGCGAACATCGTGGTGCCCATTATTTTACGGTGGGACAGCGAAAAGGCTTGAATGTAGGGGGAACTGGCAAACCGCTTTTTGTGATCGCTACGGATACCAAAGAAAATGTCATCTACGTAGGACTTGGAGAAAGTCATCCAGGCCTCTTGAGACATGCTCTTTTTGTAAAAAATGATCAAATCCATTGGATCCGTGAGGATTTGAAGCTTCGGCCTGGTGAAAGCGCCCGATATGAAGCAAGAATTCGATATAGACAGGCACTTTCAGGAGCGACTCTTTTGCAGCGCGAAAATGGTCTGTACATCATCTTTGATCAAGCCCAAAAAGGGATAGCCTCAGGTCAATTTGTAGCCTGGTATCAAGGTGAAGAGTGCATTGGCTCAGGTACTATTTATTGAATCTGAATCAAATGCTGGAGATTCTTTATGAAGATGCTGGGCTAATTGCCATTAATAAGCCGGCTGGTCTTTTGGTGCACCGAACAAGAATAGCAGCAGAGGAGCAGCATGAGTTTGCCATCCAAATGCTTCGGGATCAAATTGGTGTCCACGTCCATCCCGTTCATCGATTAGACAGAGCCACATCCGGAGTTTTACTTTTCACTAAGAATCGAGAATTGATTCCACTGATTGAAAAGGAATTTGCTGAGCGAAGGGTGAAAAAAACTTACCTAGCCCTGGTGCGGGGTGTACCGAGAGAAGCTGTGGGTACTTTTGATCGACCGCTTGAAAGTGAGCGAAGCAAAAGACTTCAGGAGGCAATTACACGCTTTAAATTCCTTAGTTCAGCAGAAATCCCTTTCGATACCACGGGACGTTATCCGAGCAGTCGCTACGCTTTACTTGAGCTTTCTCCTGAAACTGGCCGAACACATCAGATTAGAAGGCATTTAGCACAAGCCAGACATTACATCATCGGAGATAAAAAGCACGGAGATAATAAACAAAACAAGTTTTTTGAGTCACAATTCAAGCTTCAAAAGATGCTGCTTCATGCCCATACTCTGGAGTTCACCCACCCGATTGAAAATGAGGTAATCCGAATTAAAGCAGAATTACCTGTACATTTTCGGGCAATTTTAATGGATCTAGGGATTAAAGAGGAAGAAGTTTCAAATATGAGTTAAACACTATTTCTATTTCTTGTATTTTCAGGCAATTAAACCCAATCAGATGAACAAAAAGATTTTAAGCTTGGCCCTGTTAGTCTCACTTTCAGGCCTTGCTACTGCACAGCAAGAGACGATCGAAAAACGATTTAAAGAGAAAGAAGCGATAGGCCATTTTACATATTTGGCTTCTGACGAATTGATGGGAAGAGATCCTGCCCGTCCTGAGATGGCCTTAGCCTACGATTACATTGCAAAATATCTCAAAAAATATAAGGCGCAACCTATCCCTAGAGCGGACGGCTACTTCCAAAATATTCCATTTCGACTTTCCCAACCTCCCAAAACAGGAGAATTGATGATGGGTGATTCAAAATACACACAAGGTGAGGAACTCTTGGTTTTGGAAGGAGAGGCGTTATCCGGAAGTTATGAAGTGGTAGACTTAGGCTTTGGACTGGAAGAGGACTTTGCAGGCAAAGACGTCAAAGGAAAAGTCGTTGTCACCAACGTAGGCGCACCGGATCAAATGAGCCCGGCGGCACTTTTTTCCCTAGGAAGATCAAAGACTGCCAGAGCGCAAAAAGCTGGAGCGGTTGCCCTAGTCGAGCGATTTAATATCCCATCCGTTCCATGGCAATTGGTATCTAATTACCTCAATCGACCGACATTGGGTATCGATCAGGGTGAAAGCTCCAATCTACCCTACCTATGGGTGAAAGATGTAGAAAATACCCTGAGTAAAGGTATCAGTGAAGGCAAAGTAAAAAACATTCAACTGAATGTAGAAGGAAAGGTGAATACCCAGATCGAAGGAAAAAATGTGATGGCTTGGATCGAGGGAACTGATCCTGAGCTTAAGGATGAATATTTACTTCTTTCGGCTCATTATGATCATGTGGGTGTGGGAACTCCTGATGCAGAAGGAGATTCTATTTACAATGGCGCAAGAGACAATGCTGTAGGAACTGTAGCGGTTATGAATGCTGCCAAGTATTTTGCAAAAAATCCACCGAAACGATCCATCATCCTAGCACTTTGGACCGCAGAGGAAAAAGGACTTTTGGGTTCGGCCTATTTCGCTGAAAACCCATTGGTTCCCCTGAATCAGATCATCTACAATCTGAATATTGACAACGGTGGATACAATGACACAGAAGTAATTACCGTCATTGGTTTGGGAAGAACTAGTAGTGATCCACTGATCAGCCAGGCCGTGGCAGAGTTTGGATTGGAGGCAATTGCAGATCCTTCACCTGAGCAAGGGCTTTATGATCGCTCTGATAATGTCAACTTTGCCAGAAAAGGAATCCCAGCGCCTACGTTTTCACTAGGCTTCAGAGCCTTTGATGATGAGATCAATAAGTATTATCACAAGCCTGGAGATCAGGTGGACAACTTTGATCTGGACTATGCAGTGAAATACTGGAAGTCGTATATCCGTGCGGCGGAGTTGATCGCCAACGATCCGTCCAAGCCAAAATGGGTTGCCGGTGACAAATACGAAGAAGCTAGCAAAGCGCTTTACGGAGATCAGTAATTGATAAATTCTTAAAATTACCAACCCGGGGATATGAATCATCTCCGGGTTTTTTATTTTATCAGTTTTAAAACTTTATCAAGGTGAAGTCTTTTTCGAGCTCGCTGCTACTGAGTACTTACTTCTTGAGACCTGCTACTAGATACTTGCTACTAAAATAACATTCCCGCTATCGTAGCTGTCATCATACAAGCAAGCGAAGCAGCAAAAAGGGAAATCAAACCGAGTTTACTGAGCGTTCCTTGTTTATTTGGAGCGATTATGCTGATTCCTCCCAATTGGATGGCAATTGAACTGAAATTAGAAAAGCCGCAAAGTGCATAGGTTGCAATCACGATTGATTTGGGAGCAAGGGAATCCATAGCTTTCATTTCTGATAGACTCAGATATGCGACAAATTCATTGATCACCGTCTTTTGACCCAAAAGACTCCCCACTTGCAAAGTATCCGACCACTCTACCCCGATGACCCAGGCAAAGACTCGGAATACCTGCCCAAAAATATATTCCAGGGAAAACCCATCAAACTGCCCTCCGGTAGTACTTACTACAAAGCCATTGATGCCTGTCACTTCTCCGATCAAATCGTTTAAGAAGTAATTGACGGCAGCAATCACCGCTATGAATGCCAAGAGCATCGCACCTACGTTGAGGGCAAGTTTTAAACCTTCGGAAGCACCGATAGACATCGCGTCGATCAGGTTGACCCCCATACTTTCCTTACTCACTTCCAGCTTTTCATCAATGCGTTCTTTTTCCACTTCAGGGATGAAAATCTTGGAAAGCACAATCGCGGCAGGTGCATTCATAATACTTGCTCCCAACAGGTAGGCAGCAAACTTACTCTGTTCCTCCAGACTATCTCCTCCCAGAAAAGCCACATACCCCGCCAAAACACCTCCTGCAATCGTCGCCATTCCACCGGTCATCAAGCACATGAGTTCGGACTTGGTCATGTTGGGAATAAATGGACGAACCAAAAGCGGGGCTTCGGTCTGTCCCAAGAAAATATTCCCTGCCGCAGAAAGACTTTCCGGACCGGAAAGCCGCATCGTTCGTGCCATAATCCAGGCGATTCCAAATACTACTTTCTGAAGAATTCCTAAATAGTAAAGTCCCGCAGAAACAGTGGAAAAGAAAATAATCGTCGGTAAAACTTTAAAAGCGAATATGAATCCGAAACTATCCCCTGCGAGATCGCCGAAAATAAAAATTGCTCCGGCCTCGCTAAAGCTCAAAAACTTCACAAAGGCATTCGATAAGGCCGAAAAGCCTGATGCTACAATCGGTACTTTGGTGATGAGAATACCAAAAACCAGTTGGAGACCGATTCCGATGAGTACTAATCTCCAATCTACTTTTCGTCGGTTTGCAGAAAAAATGTATGCAATTGCCACGATGACAAGCAAACCAATGATACCTCTGATATAATCCATAAAATTCCTGTTGAAGCAGAAGCCTCAAAATTAGAGAATAGGAAGCAATAAAAAAGCCTGATCTCTCAGGCTTTTTTCGAAGTCCTAGTTTCGTTTATTAATTTCATCTCTGATCCGCGCAGCTTTTTCATAGTCCTCATCAGCGATTGCCTTATCCAGCAGTTGGTTGAGTTTATCCAAGCTAAAATCCTTCAAAGATGGTTCTTTCTTCGCGGTAAATTTTTGTGAAGAAGTTGACTTGGTACTTTTGGTTTGGGGCTCTTCTACATCGAAATGCTCCACGCCACCTTCCGACATCACCTTTTCGCTACAGAATATCGGACAACCGAAGCGAATTGCAATGGCAATAGCATCAGATGGTCTGGAATCAATTTCTGCATCGACCTGATCACTACGACATTGAATTTTGGCGTAATACACACCTTCTTTCATATCAGTAATCACTACTCGATCGATATCATAATTGAATCCTGTAGCGAATGATTTGAATAAGTCATGCGTCATCGGACGATTAGGAATGATTTTTTCTATCTCCAAGGCAATTGCCTGAGCTTCAAACATCCCAATGACGATGGGTAGACGGCGGATTCCTCCAACCTCTCCCAGTACCAAAGTAAAAGATCCTGACTGAGAATGGTTAGAAGAAAGACCTAAAATTTCCAGTTCAATAACTTTTTCCACAAAAATTAGAGTTCAGCTTTAAGCGCTTCGTTCAACTTAGGAACAACTTCAAAAGCATCTCCTACAATCCCATAATCCGCAGCTTTGAAAAATGGAGCTTCCGGATCTTTATTGATCACGACGATATATTTTGAAGAGTTTACGCCCGCAAGATGCTGAATAGCGCCTGAAATTCCTATTGCTACGTATAAAGTTGGTGCAACTTTTACACCAGTTTGGCCTACGTGCTCGTGATGAGGTCTCCAACCGATGTCAGAAACTGGCTTTGAACAGCCTGTTGCAGCTCCCAAGGTTTTGGCCAAGTCTTCGATCATTCCCCAGTTTTCAGGACCTTTCATTCCGCGTCCGCCTGATACTACGATGTCAGCTTCAGGAAGTAAAATTTCACCTGTAGCCTGCTCAGTAGATGTGATTTTCGAAGCAAAATCAGAATCAGCCAAGCTAACTTCAAAGGATTCCACACTTGCTGGAGCACCATCCGTTTTCAAGTCAACAGCATTCTTTTTGATCGCCAAGATTTTATTTTCAGTTTCTACTGCCGTCATGGCAAAAGCCTTTCCGGTATAAATACTTCTTTTCACTTGATATCCTGAACTTGTATCGGGCAATTCGACTACGTTTGAAACAAGTCCCGCTTTAATTTTAATTGCCAATCGGGCAGCTACAGCATCACCCAAAGATGACTTTGCTAAAACTACCGTCTTTGCTCCTACCTTCTCGAATGCCTGAGCAACCGCTGATGCATGTGCCTGAATTACTCCCGCAGAAAGCCTGTCATCTGATGCATGCAATACTTTTGCAGCACCGGCAGAACCCACAGAAGCTAACTCGTCATCTCCGATAGCACCTAATGCTACAGCGACTACTTCTCCTTCGTTGGTTTTAGCTGCCAAAGCATTGGCAAAAGACACTGCCTCAAGACTTGTCTTTTTTACCTTACCTCCAGCGTGTTCTATATATACTAAAATTGCCATATTTTCTTGATTTTAAATTCTTTATTTGATTGAATTAAAGGACTTTAGCTTCGTTTTTCAAAAGCTTCACTAGCTCTCCAACATTGTCCTTATCAATGAGCTTCACAGCACCTTTTGCTGGAGGAAGCTGGTATTGGGTAGCTTCTGCTTGTGTTTCCTCAGAAACGGCTTCCACTACGTTCAAAGGTTTTGTTCGGGCAGACATAATTCCACGCATGTTAGGTATTTTCCACTCTGCGATGGGCTCCTGACATCCAGCGATCAAAGGAAGATTAGCTTCAAGCATTTCCTTTCCTCCTTCAATTTCACGGGCCATTTTCACAGTGCTCCCTTCCAAATCCAGCTTCATCACTGGAGAAAAGGATGGCATACCTAAGATTTCTCCGACCATACCGTGCACCATTCCTCCGTTGAAGTCAATGGATTCTCTACCCATCAGAATCAGGTCAAAGGCACCTTCTTTGGCATAATGTGCGATTTGAGAAGCTACAAAGAACGAATCTTTTGGCTCGGCATTCACTCGAATAGCTTCATCTGCCCCGATGGCCAATGCCTTACGAAGTGTTGGGTCGCTTTCCGCAAGTCCTACATTTAAAACGGTCAGTTTACCTCCTGTTTGATCTCTCAACTCTACAGCACGAGCTAGTGCATAGTCGTCGTAAGGTCCGATAATAAACTGAACCCCTGTGGTGTCAAACTTGGTATTATTGTCAGTGAATTGAATCTTTGACGTCGTATCTGGCACGTTGGTGATACATACAAGAATCTTCATTGGTTTAGAATTTGATTATTTTAGATTTATTTGTCGTGAAAATAACAGTAAGACCTTAATTAAAAAAACAATTCATGGCCAATTTAGAGCGACTAAGACTTTTGGAGGAGTTTGCACGAGAAGAACCCAATAACCCATTTAACTGGTACGCATTGGCACTGGAAACTGAAAATAGTCAACCTGATCAAGCTCTTTTTTATTTTAGGAAAGTTCTCAAGGATTTTCCCGAATACTTGCCGGTATATTTTCCATCTGCGCACTTTTTCGCCGAGCACGAACTGATCCAAGAAGCTCAGGAAACTTTCGAATCAGGAATTGAGCTGGCCAAGCAACTCAAGGAATCAAAACCACTCCATGAACTGCAAAATGCCTATCAAAACTTTCTATTCGAAAATGACCTGGACTAAGTCATACTTTGAAGCTTGCCGGAAAATGCTCCTGCTTGACCTCTTGCGCTCCTGCCATGTGGCCTAAATCGTATAATTTCCGGCAGTTTTTGGCATTATCCATCGCAGCTAGGCTATCCACCTGCTTTTGAGTATATGGTTTGGATGGTTTAAACCGCTCATTTAGATCTTCCACGTCAAGAATCACATTGTAGCGCAGGTAGTGAATCAATCCTTTTTTTCTTCCTGGTTCATCCGAAAGAATATCATCCTCCAAAGCCGTCACCTCACTATCTATTTGAATTGCTGTGGGTGAACGAGATAGCCACTGCATGATTTGTTGATTTTGCCAACTGGCATCTTGCATAAACATTTCGGGAAGATTGGATGCCCAATTCAGAAGGTGACTTTTACTGATTCGCCGAGGAAGCTTTTTCCAGCGGGTCATTCCGGTTCCTACAGACACTACCATCAATTTATCCTCACCCATTTCCCAGTGGTAGGGGAATCCCTTCAGCGTAGCCACCATCAACATCTGTAGGGCAGGATTATTGGCCATACTTACTCCGCCGTCTACGAAGGCGGCAAAGCTGTCTTTTCCCCCCACATGGATACTTTGAGGCAGAAAATAAGTCGGAGCCGCTGCGCTCGCCCGGACACATTCCCAGACGGGAATGGCTTTATTGTTTCCATGTTCTGAGTCATAAAATTTGCCTTTGGGATGATTATTCAAGGGCCAGACGGAGTTGGTATCTGCACGCTTGGCCACGATGACTAGGGCAGTTTTGATTTCTTTCTGATCCCCGAGCAAAGTATCCCCGAATACGTTTTTCAGCTCAGAGATCAAGGCCTTATCGTCATATTTGGCCTTCAGAAGATCATCAATCTCGAAAATCCGGTACCATCTATATTTCTTGCCAAAGATTTTGGTGCCTAGCTCAAAGTATTTATCCCGGATTTCATCCACAGACATTCCTTTGGCCAAGGCCGCAGCAATGATAGACCCGGTACTTGTCCCTCCTATCATGTCAAAGTATTCACAAAGCAACATGTCTGGTTTCGAGTGCTGTTTTCGAACGATGTCTTCAATATGCTTCAAATACCCAAGTGTCAATGCACCTCGAATACCCCCGCCATCTAGGGCAAGAATTCGTTTGTTTCCAGTCTTTGCATCAAATTTTTCGGCTAAAGTCTTCATAAAAGTGATTTTGGATTTTTGGAGAAAAACATTTTTATACAATTTAGTAAATTGAAATTCAGCTAGTTAAAAAACCAGAAATTTTTATGGCAGTTACACAGAAAGAAATGCTCAAATACTTTATTCCGAGAATTGAAGAAAAGGGTAAAACCTACGAAAAGAAAACGCTGGTGACTGCTAAAAAAGCAAAGCCGGGGGAAAAAGTAATTACCCGGACATCAGATGGTGTAGAAACCCAAAACACGGCGAAGGAAGGTGATTTTTTGGTTGAAAATCAAACCAGTTCAG
The DNA here is from genome assembly GCA_001314815.1 of Algoriphagus marincola HL-49. GTDB lineage: Bacteria > Bacteroidota > Bacteroidia > Cytophagales > Cyclobacteriaceae > Algoriphagus > Algoriphagus marincola_A. Next base: position 14,132 of record LJXT01000019.1, on the reverse strand, counting down.
GTGAGCAATATCTGGTTGGCAAGGAGGTCTTCGAAAGTAAATACCAAATCCATCAAAGCTTGTCAAAAGGCTGGGCCAGCTACCATCCGATCGGTAAAATCAATGCAATTCAAGTCAATGCCCAAGACCTAGAGCACTTCAAAAGTGATGAGGAGCTTACTTTTATAGCTCCTTGGGGTGAAAGCATGGTAGTCAAAGAAGGTGACTTCCTGGTATGCCCACTGGATTTTTCAGAAATTTACCGAATTGCCAAAAAGGAGTTTGAAGAAACCTACAAAGCAATTAAGGCTTGAGAATAATCTTCCCCAACTGTTTTCCATCCCGCATCCTGTCAAAAGCAGCTACGGCATTTTCAAAAGGAAAGACTTGATCTACCAAAGGCTTGATTTCCTTTTCTCCCACCAACTTCAGCATTTCAGAGAAGTCATTATCCGAACCCATGGTGCTGCCCATGATTTTTAGCTGATTCCAAAAAATCCGTCTCGCTTCCAATTTACCAGGGTTTCCCTGAGTTGCTCCATAAATGACTATCCTAGCCCCCGGGCGAGAAACTTTGATCAAGTCATTCAACCCATCACCTGAAGCCCCATCAATGATTAAATCAAATCCACCTGTTTCGTTTAGGGCTTTCTTAGTCCAATCTTCATCTCGATAATTGAAGCCTCCATCTAGCCCAATTTCGAGAGCTTTTTGAATTTTAGACTCCTGACTACTAGATACATATACATTAGTGCCTAAAGCTTTTGAAAATTGCGCTGCAAACTGTGCAACTCCACCTCCAAAACCTGTAATCAGGACCTGATCGCTTGGTGTGACTTTTCCCTGATATACCAAAGCTCTAAAAGCGGTCAAACCTGCCAAAGGCAGCGCTGCAGCTTCCTCCCAATTCAAATGGGAAGGCTTCAAATGAAGTCGGTCAGCTGATACAATGACATACTCTGAAAGGGTCCCATGCGCTGGCATCCCCAAGATTTGAAAATCATTGGATTGGGCCTTTTGATCCTCTCCCCAATGCAGAGACGGATTTATGATGACCTCTTGACCTACTTTCCAAGAGGTAATTTCTGAGCCCACTTCTTCAATAATTCCAGCTCCATCAGAACCCAAAATCACTCCATCGGAAATATTTGGGTAGAGCCCTTGTCTACACCATTCATCCCGATGATTTAGCGCAGCGGCCTTGATTTTTACTTTCACCTGATTTGACATGAGTGAAGCAATGCTCACCTCTCTCAACTCAATTTTATCGGTAAGATTTCTATCTAAAACAATTCCTAGCATGATTAAAATGGGCTTTCTGTGTCACTATTTAAAAGGTCATCCGAATCATCATTTGCCCGACTAGGAAGATTGATGGTTTGAGAGGAATCGAAACTGGACGCTCCGCTGGATTGAGAGGAGAATTTATTTCCGTAAAGAGGCTCGGTCGATTGATTCTGCTGATAACCTCCCAAACTATCCAAATCTGTAAACTTGGTGTATTTGCCAATAAATCGAAGTTTGACAGTGCCAAGGGATCCATTTCGGTGCTTCGCAATAATCACCTCTCCTACTCCCTGTGTACTCATTCCTTCATCCTCTGTAATTCCATAGTATTCCGGACGATAAAGGAACATAACCATATCAGCATCCTGCTCGATAGCACCGGATTCCCGAAGGTCAGAAAGTTGTGGTCTTTTATCTCCTCCTCGGGTTTCCACCGCTCGGGAAAGCTGGGAAAGGGCAATCACCGGGATCTCAAGCTCTTTTGCGATCTTTTTCAAAGCACGGGAAATACTTGCAATCTCCTGCTCTCGGTTTCCTCCTCCCCCGCCTTTGGTATCGCCGGACATCAGCTGCAGGTAATCGATTACGATCATTTGAATATTGTGCTGGGCCTTTAGCTTTCTGGCTTTTGCCCGAAGCTCCAAAATCGACAAGGCGGGCGTATCATCGACGAAAAGCGATGCCTTGGAAAGCTTGGCAGTTTTGTGAACTAACTGAGCCCATTCATGCTCCAACAAACTTCCTTTTTTGATTTTTTCTGAATCAAGTTCAGCTTCTGAGGAAATCAATCGATTCACCAATTGAATAGATGACATTTCCAGAGAGAATATCGCCACTGGTCGCTCATGGTCCACAGCAGCATTCCGAAGTACAGAAAGCACGAAAGCCGTCTTACCCATGGCAGGACGGGCCGCGATGATTACCAAATCTGATTTTTGCCAACCTGAAGTTACCCGGTCCAAATCGGTAAATCCTGAAGGAACTCCAGTCAAACCATCTTTTTGATCCTTTTTAGCCTCCATCTCTGCGATAGCTTCCCGCATGATGGATCGCATATCGGCGTAATTTTTCCGGATGTTTTTCTCAGATATTTCAAAAAGTGACTGCTCCATCTCATCCAGCAACTCGAAAACATCGGTCGTTTCCTCAAATGCATTCTTTTGGATCTCTGAGGAAATTCTGATCAACTCTCGCTTGATGGCTTGCTCCGTGATAATTCGAGCGTGAAATTCGATATTGGCAGCAGAAGAGACTTTGGAAGTCAGTTCTGTGATATAAAAAGCCCCTCCAGCTATCTCCAGCTTTCCATTTTTCCGGAGTTGAGAGGTTACTGTGAGTAGATCGATTGGTTGCGATTCGGAAAACAAATCAAGAATCGCCTGAAAAATCGCCTGATGCGAATCCTTGTAAAAACTCTCAACCTTTAAGATATCAATGACCTGCGTCAATGCATCTTTTTCAAGCATAAGAGCACCAAGGACTGCCTCTTCCAAGTCAGTGGCTTGCGGCGGAAGTTTACCTAGGTTGTTCGGGTTTTCGTAAGTGGGTTTTTTACGGGAATTACGTGGGTTGGCTGGCTGTTCACTCATTTAACAAATGTATTTTCTTTCTGCGGGTATTTTTAAACAAGTTTTCCAGAACTTGTCCACAAAAATTAAGCCCCGATCGGGGAAGCTTCCTTGTAATACACTCCATTTCTATACCCACGGAACATGGAGCAAAGCACCGCCCAACCAAAATGCCAAAGCATTTCAGAGACTGGAATGCCGATAATTTTATAACCCAAAATGGGCTCATCATTCAGCATTCCATATTTATCCCAGAAATCAGGATAGAGCAGGCCAAAGGTGATATAATAAATGACCATAACGATGGCCAAAGTAGCAAAACCAGAAATCAGCGAAAGCTTGATCAAATCGGGCCTTTGAATCCAGATATAAGTCGCTAAGCCCATAAAAGTCAGGAATGTGACATATCCAGAGTGAATATCCAGAATCAGACTGAAAACTGTCAAGCTAGCACATCCAATCAACCATAAAATAAAAAAATCACGGTTTTTGGCGGCTGTTTGTCTTTCGAAGTCTATCTCCTTTTTAGTAAAAGAAGAGTGGATATATCCACCAACTCCAAACATCGCAAAGCCAATAATAAAATCCTCAATTCCCGGCCAACCGGTTTTCCAAATCATCGGGGGTCTCCAATAATCGTGGAAATACCAAACTTCTGCAATGATTCCCATTAGCCCACCAATAATCCCCACTTTGATCATTCCGCTCTTCCAGGGACTTTTAAAAAATACTACAAACCAAGCCAGTAGATAGAATAAAGAAAGAATCAGGTATGCATATTTGTCATCCAGCATATTTTCTCAGTCCATTAATTTTGGTGAAATAGTTTGATAATGATTCGTTAGGCTTCCGCAAAGATTTAACTTTATATCGAAAACTAAAACAACCCAAATGAATAGCTATCATTTTATAGCCATTGGCGGAGCAATCATGCATAATTTGGCTCTTGCCTTAGCAAAAAAAGGACATCAGGTGAGTGGTTCGGATGATGAAATCTATGAGCCTTCGCGAAGTAGACTGGAAAAGGCGGGTATTTTACCTGAGAAATTTGGCTGGTATCCTGAAAAGATTCATGAAGGTCTAGATGGCATTATTTTAGGTATGCATGCCCGCATTGATAATCCGGAGCTGATCAAAGCCAAAGAGCTTGGGATTCCTATTTATTCCTTCCCTGAATTTGTTTTCAATCAAAGCCAGGATAAAAAGCGGGTAGTCATAGCAGGTTCGCATGGAAAAACTTCCATTACCTCCATCATTCTTCATGTCCTGAGAGATCAAAAAGTCCAGTTTGACTATCTAGTGGGAGCGCAGATTGAGGGTTTTGATTTGATGGTTGGCTTATCTGATGCTCCTGTCATCATCATCGAGGGAGATGAATATTTGACTTCCCCCTTGGATAGACGGCCAAAATTCTACCACTACAAGCACGACATTGCACTTGTCTCAGGAATAGCCTGGGATCATTTTAATGTTTTTCCTGACTTCGACGAATACAAAGGGCTTTTTGCAAACTTGATGAAAATGACTCCAGAATCTGGAACTCTGATTTATTGCGAGGAGGATCCCTTAGTGAAACAAATTGCTGAGACAGAATCAATCGACGGGAAAAGAGTTCCCTACCCTACACACCCGGCTGTGATCAAAAATGGGAAAACGTACCTGATTACTGATCAGGGTGAAATCCCTATCCACCTATTCGGAGACCACAATCTCCAAAATCTCAACGGGGCGATGAAGGTTTGTCTGGAGCTGGGCTTGAGTAAAGAACAGTTCTATCAGTCAATCCAGACCTTCAAAGGTGCGGCTAAGAGATTGGAGCTTCTGACGGAAAAAAGCGACGGTGTGATGTACCGTGATTTTGCCCATGCGCCTTCGAAGCTGAAAGCCACCGTCGAAGCTGTAAAGCGACAATTTCCAGATAGAAAGCTGGTTGCTGTTCAAGAATTACACACTTATTCCTCGCTCAATCGGGATTTTCTACCTAACTATGCACATACGATGGATGAAGCAGATGAAGCTATCATCTACCTAAACCCACATGCAGCAGCCCTCAAAAAGCTGGAAGTTCTGGATGAAGAAACTCTTAGAGAAGGCTTTGAGAGAAGTGACTTAAAGGTTTTTACACAAAGTCAAAAGCTGTTTGATTATCTTATTGAAAAGGATTACAAAGACACCAACCTATTAATGATGAGCTCAGGAAATTATAATAATCTCGATCTTCCGGCTCTTGAGAAAAAATTTAAAGAATCATGACCTTAAATCTTAAAAATCCCATTGTATTTTTTGACCTGGAAGCAACAGGAACAAATGTAGGGACAGACCGAATTGTAGAAATTTCCTTGGTAAAACTCTTTCCGGATGATCAAAAAGAGATTTATACACAGCGCGTCCATCCTACTATTCCCATTCCGCTGGAGTCTTCTTTGATTCATGGAATTTATGATGCGGATGTCAAGGATAAGCCATATTTCAAGGACATTGCAAAGGATGTACAACAATTTATTGGAGGTGCTGATTTGGCAGGTTTCAATGTATTGAAATACGATATCCCACTTTTGGTTGAAGAGTTTCTTCGCTCCGGAATTGACTTTGACCTGGACAAAAGAAATCTACTAGATGCACAAAAGATTTTCCATCTGATGGAAAAGCGAAATCTCTCAGCAGCGTATAAGTTTTACTGTGGTAAAACCCTTGAAAATGCTCACAGCGCTGAGGCAGACACTTTGGCTACCTTGGAAGTTTTCCGTTCGCAGGTTGTTCGGTATGCAGGTGAGGAAGTCGAAGACCTTCAGGGCAATAAACTTGGTATTTTTGAAAACGACATGAAGAAAATCCATGACCTGGTCAATGAAAAAATGGTTGATTTGGCGGGTCGGTTTATTTTCAATTCGGAAGGGATAGAAATCTTCAATTTCGGAAAGCATAAAGGGAAAACCGTCGAGCAGGTACTCAAGGAAGAACCCGGATATTATGACTGGATGATGCGCGGAGACTTCCCGCTCGATACCAAACGCAAGCTTACTCAAGTCAAGCTGAGGGGATTTGGGTCACGATAAAACAAAAAAGCCGATTTCTTAATGAAATCGGCTTTTTTGTTTTTTGACTACTGCTTTTGACTTGCCTCGTAGTACTCCATTGCCTTTGGCATGTTTGCTTGAAGTTGTTCGATTCTTCGATCTGGACCAGGGTGTGTTGATAAAAATTCCGGTGGAGCTTCTCCTCCTGCTGCGCTCATTCGCTCCCAAAATACAGGAGCCTCTCGCGGGTCATAACCTGCTAAAGCCATAAAAATCAAACCCAACTCATCCGCTTCCAATTCATGTTTCCTGGAAAAAGCAAGCATCCCCACTTCTGAACCCATTCCTACTGATTGAAGTAATAATTGATTGGTAAGTGTGGGATTTTGACTCAAAGCTGTGGAAAGAACACTCATTCCAAATTGCTGCAACATCCCATTAGACATCCGCTCTCTAGAGTGAGAAGCAACAGCATGTGCTACCTCGTGGCCCATGACTACGGCTATGCCCGTTTCGTCCTCGCAAATCGGCATAATTCCCGTGTAGAAAGCAACTTTCCCACCAGGCATACACCAAGCATTTACCTGCTCAGATTCAAGCAAGTTGAATTCCCAATCAAATGTCTCAACTATACCCGAATAACCCTTTTCGATAAGATAAGATTCCACAGCCCTTGCTATCCTCTCTCCAACACGCACTACTTTTTGGCCATCAGGAGTATTCGTGAGAACTTTCGACTCTTTTTTTGTCGCATCGTATTGTTCATTGACAAGAGGCTGGATTTCTTCACTGGAAACCACTGCAAGTTGCTTTCGGCCCGTCAAGGGTACAGTAGCACAAGCATAGAAAAATAGTCCTGTCAGAAGGACTGCAATAATTCGCTTCATAGAAACATTTTTTTATGATAAAACTCAAAAAAGATACCAAGATTACCAAGCATTTCAAATTTTATTAACTTCAGAAAAATTTCAAAAATGGAAACTCAGACGCAAGAAATCATCCTTAACGAGAAAGCGAAAGATTATCAAAAGAAGATGCGAAGTCCGCTGATATTCTGGTTTGCGATGTTAGCAAAACTTCCATCTGCAGTCTTTTGGAGATTAAGAATCAGGGAGTTGACTGGGGAAAAATGTCAAGTAACCATTCCTTATTTCTGGCGATCTCAAAACCCATTCAAATCAATTTATTTTGCAGCTTTGGCTGGTGCAGCAGAGTTGAGTACCGGTGCTTTATGTCAATTGGCACTTGCTGGAAAAGGTAAATTCAGTATGCTGGTAGTTGATTTTCGTGCTGAATACCATAAAAAAGCGAATCAGAAAATCACTTTTTCTTGTGATCAAGGCAGGGAGCTTTTTCAGCTCATTGATTCACTAAATGTGAATGATACTGCACAACTGACTATGATTTCTACTGGAACTTCTGAGTCAGGAGAAGTGGTCGCTAGATTCTATGTGACCTGGTCCTTCAAGCGCAAAAGCTAATCAAAGAACGACCTTTCGATCTGAATAAATTCCTCTAGGCTTTTTCGGACCCGGCTTTCCGGCCAATCCAAAAATTCATGTTGTTGATGGAATTGATTAAAGCGAATGACTAGTTGATCCCAGTCTTCACGGCTTAATTCATACTTTTCCATCAATTGGATACGTGTCGTATCAGAATCTATCACCTCGTAGTACCCGGCTCTTCTCTCCAGCCATTGTTTTTTTCGTTCATACGCTCGAGCGCGGCGAGCCTTTCTGGTAAAATAAGATATCGGACCGCTGATCACCATCCCTCCTATGCCATCGCCATTATCCATCGGAGTAGCGATGACCTCCCCTTTCCGGGAAGGAGTTTTGGCTCTATTTTCATCTAGGATTATTAGCCTACCGTCTTTAAAGCTATACGAGTAATTACTCCCCTTTACTTCAAAAGTGGGAAGAAATCGAGCTTTGTCTTGCAATTCTATCATCAAAAAGAACTCAGAGCTTAAAGCTTGACGCTGTGAAATAAATCCGGGAAAGGAAAAAACCAAGGTATCACCCAGAAATGCGGAAATAGAAAAATAACCTCTGCTATTACTCAATACTTCTTCGCCAGAACTTACAGATTGCACCTTCACTCCCTCCAAGAAACCTTTGTCCTGACTATCGATGATATTGCCAGAATAGGTGCGCTGTGCCAAGGAAGAAAGCACTAGGAAATAGGCGAAAAGAAAAAAGATAAAACGAATCACCAACGAAAATAAGCCTAGCTCAGACTATCATAAAATAATCTCCGTTAAAAGAACTTAAGCTCCTTCTGAGGCCTTCACCAAAATATCAGTCCCAAGAAACTCATTTTTCTCAGTTCTATACCAAGCTCGCGCTTTTGGGATTTTCATGTCTGAAACTTCTAAAAGGCCATCTAGATAGATAATTTCTCCTTTTTGGGCAGCCTCATCTTGGTAAAACTTGTAAGCTTTCATCTCAAAACTTTCTTTGTCCAAATAGAAATACCAAACATCTTTTTCATAAGGCACCCTTACTACCCAATAGTCTACTCCATTCAAAACCTCGGTTTTTATTTCTTTTTCGATTATGGTATTTGGATCCTGAAGTTTCATGGGAAGCCCCCACAGATAGGAGTAATAATTTCGAAGCATGATAGCCCGGTCTTGATCTATTTCCCCCTCGAAAACTTGGACTGAATCATTCCAAACAATAAAATGAAGATCATCTTTTCGGTAGATAACCTTTGAAAGCTCGTTGTCAAAAGAAACTGCATACTTCCGTGGTGGACGATCTGCCGGAAGACTATCCTCGATTTCCAATGTCCCTTTGAATTTAGCCCAATTTCCTGCTGGGTCATGAAATTGAATGGACTTTTGAATCAGCTGCGGGCCTGTCCATTCGTCGTTTTGTCGCGAAGAGCATGAAAAAATCAAAACTGTACAAAGACAAATTAATGCACGCATTTTTTGTTTTAAGGTACGTATTTTTACCTCATGAATTTCAAACTCACCCGTATCGCTCCCACTCCCAGCGGTTATCTTCACCTTGGCAATGCTTATTCTTTTTTGGTGACCAAAGCTTTGGCAGAAAAATCAGGTGCGAAAATCCTTCTTCGAATAGATGATTTGGATCGAGAGCGATTTCGAATGGAATATCTGGCTGATATTTTTGAGACTTTGGACTTTTTGGAAATCAGCTACGATTTGGGGCCCAAAGGACCTGAGGATTTTTTGGTCAATTGGACACAGCTAAACCGTCTTGATTTGTATCGAGAAGCTCTGGAAAAGCTTTGGACCGAAGGCTGCCTTTTTTCTTGTACCTGTTCTCGCAAGAAAATCTCCCAAATGAACTCTTCAGGCTACTATCTGGGACATTGCTTGGATAGAAATATCTCCAAAACCAAAAAGGAAGCTGCATGGCGAATTAATACCTTTGAAGATGAACTGGTTAAGATTCAGGATATCCATGGGAAATCAAAAGAGGAGGTTCTGCCTGAAGATGTGGCTTTTTTCATCGTTCGAAAAAAGGACGAAATGCCCGCCTATCAATTGACATCGGTTATTGATGATACACATTATGGTGTTGACCTTATCGTAAGAGGAAAAGATCTTTACAATTCCAGTTTAGCACAGGTCTTTTTGGCCAAAAGCCTGAAGGATGCAGCTTTTGAAAAAGTGAGTTTTTATCATCATCCCATTCTAAAGGGTCCAGATGGAAAGAAACTTGCAAAGTCAGATGGATCTACTTCCATCCAATTCTTGCGAAAGAGCGGGAAAAGTCTGGAAGAAGTTTATCACTTACTGGGAAAAATGATGCAAGTAGAAAAGCCTATTAGAAACTTTGATGAGTTTAAGGCAGCATTAGCTTTTTGAAAAGGTTTGAATAAAAAAAGCTTGAGTGCTTAAATCAACTTTGACTAGCACTCAAGCTCATAATTTGCAGTATTAAAATCAATTTAATCGTATTTGGCTGGGATGCCTTCCTCAACCATGGAGTTTTGAATAAACTGCCGAATATCCTCATTGGATGTTGCCAAGTCTTCAGCTCTCAAATACATCATATGGCCTGATCGGTAACCTTTGAATGATATTCGATCCGCCATTTTTCCATTTGGATCGATGTGCCAAAGGCTATATTTAGCATTGAAGAAGTCAGTACCTCCATCAAAGTATCCTGACTGAACCATCAAGTGCAAGTAAGGATTTTGACGCATTGCCTGCCCCAAATCATATCCCGTGGTCTCATTCGAACGATCCCAAGGATGAACAGGTCCAAATAGATTGTAGGTTAGGTCAGTTTCGAAGCCCAAGACGTTTTTAGCATAATGATTAAAAGCCGGAGCAAAAGCATGATTCCAGCTAGTCAATGCTGGATCGAAATCATATCGAACTCCTGCCTCCATTCGATCGAAACCTTTGTAGCGGCTGTCCAGACGACCCACCGTCATACCTTCATCGCGTAGAAGTTCTTTCCAGAATAGGCTTGTTCCAACCATTAAGTTATTGGAAAGAAAAACCTCTTTATCAAGACCGGAATACCGAGCCATTTTAGTAGCCATTGCATCCTTTTCTGATACAGAAAGGCTTCCTCCTTTGACCATGGCTGGAAGAGCCTCCTCAACGGCAAATTTCTCCACTTCTGGAATGATTTCATCCAAATCCTTGCTTTGCAAATCAGATGGAAGCTGTCCATGATACCAAGCGGTCGCCGCATAATAAGGGAAGTAGTTCGCCATTTTCACCGGTCCACCTCTTTCAATTCCCATATCGGTTGGTGAAACCAAAATCACCCCGTTGAAATACATCCAGTGTGAATTCTGAAGCTGTGAAACCAGACCAGCAACTCGCGTGGTACCATAACTTTCTCCAATTAGATATTTTGGCGAAGCCCAGCGATTTTGTCTGGTAACAAAAGTATTGACCCAATCTGCTAGATATTTGATGTCGGAATTAATACCAAAGAAGGTTGATCGTGGAGTTTCTTCGTTTAGAATTCTAGAATAACCGGTATTCACAGGGTCTACATAGACGATATCAGCTACATCCAGAATGGAATGAGGGTTTGACTTAGTCCCGTAAGGTTGAACTGGGTACCCTTCATCATCAATTTTAAGTAAAACAGGCCCAGTATAAGCCAAGTGCATCCAAATCGATGCAGAACCAGGACCTCCATTAAAGGAGATTACTAGGGGACGCTTGGACTTATCACTGACATCCGTTCTTTCATAAAAAGTGTAGAATAATGAAGCAATCGGATCACCGTTTTCATCCCAGACAGGCTGTGTTCCAGCTGTTGATTTATAAGGAACACGCTTTCCTTTGATGGTCACCTCGGCCTGCTTCTCAACTTTCGTTTCTACAGGTAGTTTACGAATTTCTTGCGCCCAGCCAATGTGGCAAATGGATGCAAAAAGGATTATGAGTAATTGTTTTTTCATAAATAGGTCATTTGAACCTCAAAATAAGGATTGATCTTTTATTGCAAATTCATTTTTACACTAATGGAAACTATCGTCTTGATTCCCCAACCAACTTCGCAATCACCACGGCAGGATACAAGATGCCGACAGTGGAAAGAAAGACAGAAAGCATTTTTGACATGATGTTGATTGGGTAAAGATCACCAAAGCCTACTGTAGTCAAGGAAACCATGCTGAAGTAAATATATTCGGCAAAATCATCATCCAAACCTAATAGAGCTCTGTCGCCCCCTGCTATACTAGAGCCGGTTGTTAGATGAATAATTTCAAATACGAAAGCTCCTAAAATTGCTACACTTAAATAAACATTAATAGCTCCGATTACACGATATAGATTGACTTCTCTGTCACGAAACAATAAGCTGATATTCAATAAAATAAATATCATCATATTAAGTATACCTACAATTCTTTCTAGGAGATAGAATTCTACAGGAAAATCACTAAAACGCAAAAGTCTTAATCCCAATTGGGTAAAGAAAAGGCCAGAAGTGATAAAAATGAATACCCTTTTTTTTGAAGACCAGATTCCAGTAAAAAATAAAAAAAGAAAGACAAGGTTTACATAGAGCATGTCGATATGACCGTACTCGATTAATATTGGTAAGACAAAAACGGTGAATAAAAGAACCAAAAGTAATATGCTGAAACTAGCATCTGTCAGCCAATAGTCTGTGAAATGCCTGAAATACCTTTTTATGGGTCGTCGAGTGGATTGTATTTGATCAGTCATTTTTCAATTCCATTTCAGCTTGATAAACGACAACTGCCTTCCCTTTGATGAGCACGCGATCATCATGTTTTTCTAAATGTAATTCCCCTCCTCTTCTACTAGCTTGATAAGCCCTTAATTGCATCTTTCCGGTTTTTTGATACCAATAATCCATCAGAGCGCAGTGCGCGAAACCAGTCACGGGATCCTCGGGAACACCTACATTGGGACCGAAAAATCTAGAAACAATATCATATTGCTGACCGGTAGACGTCACAATAAAGCCCTCGTCACTATGCTTTGAAATTAGCATAAAATCCGGTTCAAGAGACCGAATAGAATCCTCATTTTCCAATTCGAAAATCCAGTTTTTATTCAATTGAGCGGCTTTGACTATTTTCTTCCCAAATAGCTCCTTTTGAAAATATGGGTGTTGATCTTCGACAGTGGGAATCAAAGGAAAATTCATCTCCAAGCCATCATGACTTCCGTTTACAATCAGCTCTCCACTCATGGTGTGGAAATGAATAGGCACATTTTCTTTAGCCCAACCTTTACGAAGCATCCAAAATGAGGATGCGAGGGTTGCATGCCCGCAAAGATCAATCTCCAAGGTGGGGGTAAACCAACGCAGATTAAAATGACCTTCTCGATCAGTTCGCTGCACAAAGGCTGTTTCGCTGAGGTTCATTTCCATGGCTATATTTTGCCGCAATTCATCGGAAAGGTCATGTTCCAACAAACAAACAGCCGCTGGATTCCCGGAAAAGGGCTTTTCGGTAAATGCATCAACTACGCCTATTTCTAATCTCATTTTAATAGCGGGTTTTTAATATATCCAAATGATGAATAAAATGTCCGGGGATAATCCAAAATAAAGCCCTTGGGGTCATTTGATTTCCATTCACCTGACCTGGAAAATCAAGCATTTCATCCGATAAGGTCCGAATCAGAGAAACCAAAGCTTTTCGGGAAGCTGAAAAATCCTCCAAAAGCAATTTTGTAGGTACAGCACCAAAGCGTGCATTCAGCACATAGGGGTCTTGATCAAAACCCGGTAAAGCAGAGCGCTCTCCTCTTGCAAAGCAGAGCCCACGGAAAGTCATGATGCGTTCAGTATCTATTACATGACCCAGCACCTCTTTTGGAGACCATTTTCCTTCCTGATAGGGTTGATTTGGCCATTCTTCTGATTTGGACTTGAATAAAACCATCAAGTCATTTACCTGCTTTTCGATTAGTTCACAATAGTTTTGATTTTCAACCAATCCTAAATATCGATCATAATAAGCGGGGTATTCGCCTTTCTTTGGCAAATTAAAATTATCCATTCAGTACAAGATTTAATTTCGTGTCTCTGCTGGATAAATTTAGGATTAAGATCAAAACCATCCTTATTGAGCTTGAATTTTTATTTTGCTCTTATCTAAAAATCAAATCAAACCTCTAAAAAAACGTCGGAAGAACACATTTACCTTACCAATTCTGAACCCTTATCATTTCGATTAAAACAGCCAAGATTTTATCTCATTTTTAATTATATCAATTCTAAATTTTGGAATACTTATTAATAATTGAAACTACTTTATCATGGTTTGGTTTTATTTGCGTTAAATAACATTAGACATGAAGGAAAGAGAAATAGTCACATTGCAGCGGTCTTTGCTGCACGACACCGAACGGCTGTTAAACCAGCAAATTGAAATGGAAGGTAAAAGCTCAGCATATTACCTCTCCATGGCTTCCTGGTGCCATATGATGGGGTATGAGAATGCTGCCAAATATCTTTACACCCATTCTGACGAGGAGCGCATGCACATGATGAAGCTCTTCCAATATGTAAATGAGGCAGGTGGTCATGCGATTCAGCCCGAAATCAATGGAATCAGACATAATTTCAATTCACTCCGCGAAGTATTTGAGTTGATTCTTGAGCATGAAATCAAAGTCACTAAATCAATCAATAATATTGTAGACCATGCTTTCTCCGTAAAGGATTTTGCAACATTCAGTTTCATGCAATGGTATGTAACCGAACAGCGAGAAGAAGAGACCATGTCTCGTCGTGCACTTGAGCTATTCGACATCATTGGAGAAGAGGGAGTAGGCCTATGGACC
>LJXT01000018.1 GCA_001314815.1 Algoriphagus marincola HL-49 | reverse complement strand
TAAGACCACCGCAGGCTTTTCCCCTAGCCAAGCCTCGATTTGGGGAAATCTTTTCGGAGCCCCGGAGGTCTCCGCTACCCGATCAAACCGGGTATCACCTACTCTAGTGTAGGATTTATAATGAATCTTTTCCAGAAGCAAATCACTTTCCTCATTTTGAGTGAAAATATGGTCAAAGAAAAATATTGGAGCTCTGAAAAACCCCTTTCTCCTGAAATAAACCTGATCTTCCCGAAAGCTTGCAGAGATCAAGTAGAGAGGAATACCACGAGAAGAGCTTTCCATGAGAAAATTAAACCAAAGATCATACTTGACGAAGTAGATAATGTCCGGCCGAACGATATCAAGAAATTCCCTGGCATAACTAGTCCTGTCAAGTGGCAGGTAAGTGATAAAATCAAGTACCGGTTCATTCCTTTTTGAGATTGGCGCAAACCCGGATGGTGAAAAGAAACTGACCAAAATCTGTACTTCAGGCTTTCGCCGCTTCCAAAGGCTCATCACCGGCCTCGCCTGCTCATATTCCCCCAAAGACGCGACATGAAACCAGATTACTGGTCTTTCAGCATCAGGAGCAAAAGTTCTCAATCGCTCAAAGAGGCCTTGCCTCCCCTTTACAAAATCAGCGATCTTAGTAGAAAATATAGCTGCAACTGGAAAAAGAAATTCCACCACCCGAAGAAAGAAATTGTAGATCCATTGCATGGCTAAAATTAAGCTTTCCCTAGAGAAGATTTAAAATTAGTAGCTTCGCATTCATTTTTTTTTGAAAATATGGGTGCTCTTTTGTTCGATTACATTTAAAAATTTTTAATTTCAAAGTTACCTCTTGGGTAAACTTTAAAATGAGAATGCAGAATACATGATTAAGGTTCTTTTTGTCTGTCTTGGAAATATTTGCCGATCGCCTCTAGCTGAAGCAATTTTTAATCATAAAATCCATAATAAAGGGCTTGATTCTTTCTTCAAGTCTGACAGTGCCGGCACTTCTGACTTTCACATCGGGGAGCTCCCTGATGACCGGACTATTCGCTGTGCAAAACATTACGGCATGTCGATCAAACATCGTGGGAGGCAAGTAAATCGGGTAGATTTCCGGGAGTTTGACTACATCATAGCCATGGACAATCAGAATCTCCAAAATCTAGATAAACTTAAAATCAGATATGGTTTCCCTGAAAAACCCGTCTTTCTCATGCGGGATTTTGTGGAGGAGGAAAAAGGCCAATCAGTCCCAGACCCCTACTACGGTGGTGAGGAAGAATTTCACAAAATCTATGACATATTAGATCGGGCCATCGAAGATTTTTTACAGGAATTGAAAGAACGACATCAGCTTTATGCTTGATTTGAATGGGATTTATGAACAAATTCTTTTCCAGACACTAGGGCCTTTGGCAGAATTTAAGGCTGCCACACTGATCGCTGCTGGCAATCACAATCAGGGGATTAGGCTTGCCAGTTCAGAGGGTACATTTTTTCTCAAACTCAACTTTGATCACGAAAAAGATATTTTAGCACGTGAAGCTCAAGGCTTGGATCTGCTGAGAAAATCAACCTTCCTGAAAGTCCCGGAAGTCTTCGGCTACGGTCGAGTAGAAGATTACAACTATCTGCTTACAGAGTTTTTGGCTGGAGGCAAAAAGAAACCCAACTACTGGGAAAACTTAGGCATCGGATTGGCACATCTTCATCTGACTCAGCGGCAGGCTTTTGGGCTGGAATCTGACAATTTCATCGCATCGCTCTATCAAAAGAATCATGATACAGATGACTGGCTGGACTTTTTCATTGAGCAGCGCTTGGAGCCTCTTTTGGGCAAAGCTTATTTTGACCGCTTGATACCCTTGGATTTTCTAAAAAAATTTCAGGAAATCTATCCCAAACTTGAAGGCATTTTTCCCAAAGAAAAACCGTCACTAGTACATGGTGATCTTTGGAGCGGGAATATCATTCCAAATGTTTCTGGAGAACCCAGCCTGATCGATCCTGCCATTTATTTTGGACATCGGGAAATGGATCTGGCTTTCAGCAGATTATTTGGGGGTTTTGACCGGCAATTCTACGACTCCTACGAATCAGTACTTCCCCTCGAACCGGAATTCGAGTCGAGAATTGGAGTATATAATCTGTATCCGCTTCTGGTTCACCTCAATCTATTCGGTGAAGCCTATCTGCCTGGTATTCAAAAAATCATCAATCGCTTTCAGTAGAGCCATCATTTTTTTGGGGAATTAATCCTAATCTAAATTAACCTTTCCACCCGTTTTCACTGCTTTATAAATTGCGTCGATGATGACCATATCTTTCAATCCTTCCTTACCGTCCACAGGAATCGATACGTTCTTTCCATCCAAAATGATAGCCGCCATCTCATCCATCTGGGTAGTTTGATGGGTTACATGAGGTTCATCCAATGGCCCTTGATGTGTACGTCCCTTGATAGGTCCATAGCCTGTGGAAGGCTGCATTTCAGCATATCCATTGGTTCCATTGAGGAAGAACTTATCCAAATAATTCATGCTATAAGTCGAAAGACAAGAAGCTACAACCCCTGAAGGAAAACCCATTTGGAAAGTAATGGTCTCATCGACCCCTTCCTTAAACTTTTCCGGGTCTGTTTTGACTTCCTGAGCCGTCACCCAAATAGGCTCCTCTCCTACCATATATCGGGCACCATTGATGGAGTAAATCCCAATATCCATCATAGCCCCGCCACCTGCTAATTCTGCATTGAGCCTCCATTGATTCGGATCACCAATGCGGAAACCACTCAGCCCTTGGAAAAATTTTATTTCCCCAAATGCACCATCTCGCCTCATATTGACCACTTTTAAGGTATTTGCCTCAAAATGCATCCGGTAGCCGATAAGCAATTGAACACCAGCTTTTTCACAAAATTCCACCATTTCCTTCGCATCGCTAGCATTGACAGACATGGGCTTCTCACAAATCACATGCTTTCCAGCTGCAGCCGCCCCCAGTGTATGGGGCTTGTGCAAAGCATTGGGTGTGATCACATAGACCGCATCAATATCCGGATTGTCTTTTATCTGATGGTAGGTCTCGTAATTATAACAATTAGCCTCAGGAACAGCATATTTTTTACTCCAGGACTCCAATTTGGAAGGAGTACCACTGATCAATCCTGTTATTTTTGCACGCTTGCAGCTTTGCATTGCGTCTGCAACACGAGCTGCATAACTTCCCAATCCCATCAAGGCTACTTTCAAAACAGGGCCATCTTGTATGGGGCTGATAGCAGTAAAATTTTTTGGTGATTCCCCTGAAAAACTTTCAATTTTTGGCACTGCAAAAGCTAGTGCTGAAAGGCCCGTTTTGAGCAAAAATGATCTTCTTGACTTCATAATTTTTTCTTTTTTTGAAGGTTACATGAAAGACTTTTTCTAAAAAGGCTTCATGAAAAATGAGAGCAAGAATGAAAATACAAAATTCCTCCCAAAGAAGACTATTTCATTTCTTCTCCGCGCTATCTTCTGACAATTTGGAAAGCATGTCGGCTACTTTGTTCCAATAGCACTTCCCGGTCTTTATTAAATGAATTCAGATCAGCCAATTGAGGATTTAAAACAGTCAAAAGCTCCAAGCCATCATTGTAGCGAATGGTAAAACGGCTTTTAAAAGCTAAAATCAATTTTTCCAGTTTAAATAACTGATCATCCAATACGATAGAAACACCCATCGCAGTGGTCTGTAAAAGATTAACCTGCAACTTTAACTCATCTAATTGCTGATAGATCACATGGATATGTGACTCATTGAGAAAAGTGAAATCCGTAACCCGGAACGTAACCAATACCTGATTTTGCTTCAATACAATCGTAGGTAACAAATTAGGCGCTCCTGTATCATGGATCTTGGTACCCGACTCATTTGGCTTCAAAAAAGACCTGACAAAAAGCGGAATTTTACGATTGGCAAGAGGCTTGATCGTCTTTGGGTGAATTACAGTAGCTCCATAAAAAGTCATCTGAGCAGCCTGAAGGTAATCCAATTCATCAAAAAGCACCGATTCTGGGAAAAGCTTTGGGTCTGCATTGAGCACCCCAGGTACATCTTTCCAGATAGTCACTGATCGAGCATCGAGACAAGAAGCCAAAATAGCTGCGGTAAAATCTGATCCCTCCCTTCCCAAAGTAGTGGGCTTCTCTGCAGAATTACTTCCTATAAAACCCTGAGTCATTACCGGGAATTTTTCCAAAACAGGTTCAAGAATCTTTTTTGTCTTCTGTTTAGTATCAACCCAGTCCACATTTGCAAAGCGAAAATTAGAGTCTGTTTTGATCAACTCCCTAGCATCCTGCCAGACCACAATCAACCCTATTTCACAGAGATACTCTGCCACAATCCGACTGGAAATCAATTCTCCAAAGCAAATTATCCGATCGTAGGCCTCATCATAATTCTCAGGGCTGATGGGCTTTTCGAGTTCATGGCTCAGTTGAACAAAGAGATTTTCTACTCTGAAAAATACAGGATGGCCAGAAGGAAAAAGCGCTTGGCATATCTCCAAATGAAAATTTTTTAAAATTGTATAATTTGAAGATATATCCAAATTATCCAATCGAAGCTGCAGTATTTTTTCCAACGCATTGGTCGTCTTTCCCATTGCTGAAATGACTAAAAGCGTCGAATTTCGCAATCGATTACGCAAAATTTCAGCTAAGTTTTTTATAGATTCAGCATCTTTGACAGATGCTCCACCAAATTTGAAAACGATTGTTTTTGCCATCCAATTTTCTTTCTAATTTCGAGAAGAATATAAACCCAAATATTGTACTTTTCTAATAATGAAAATCAATCCTTATCAACCCGATCAGAGCGGCATGGCCTACTCTGTCGGTACTACCCTTGATCGCTTTATCAAATTCAAACAAAGCGATTTTCCTTTTGCTTCCGGAGAACTTTCCCAATTGCTACGTGACATTGCACTTGCAGCAAAGATCGTGAACCGGGAGACAAATCGCGCTGGTCTTGCCAATATTGGTGGGGCTTTTGGTCAAACCAATGTCCAAGGCGAAGAGCAACAAAAGCTGGATGTGATCGCCAATATCCGATTTATGCGAGCACTGAGCAAAGGCGGTGAAGTGTGCGCCATTGTATCAGAAGAGGAAGATGCTGTCATCGACCTGAAAAACAAATCCGGCAAATACGTCGTGGCCATTGATCCTTTGGACGGAAGCTCAAATATTGACGTAAATATCAGCATAGGGACGATTTTTTCAATTTACAGACGAAAGACCCCACTTGGAAGTCCCATTCAGATGGAAGATATCATGCAACCGGGTTCTGAGCAGGTAGCAGCTGGATATGTGCTCTATGGCTCTTCTACCATGCTTGTGTATACCACAGGTTTTGGGGTAAATGGATTTACCTATGAGACCAGCCTGGGCGAGTTCTTTCTTTCACACCCACAAATCAAAGCGCCCAAATCAGGAAAAATCTATTCGATTAACGAGGGATTGGAGCTGGACTGGCAGGAAGGTATCAAGGATTACATTGATGAATGTAAAGCAAAGCGATATGCGGCCCGCTATATTGGGTCTTTGGTGGCTGACTTTCATCGAAACTTGCTTAAGGGAGGCATTTACCTGTATCCAGCGACTAAAAACAACCCCAATGGTAAGCTCCGATTACTATACGAAGCAAATGCATTGGCCTTTATTGCAGAGCAGGCAGGAGCAAAAGCTACGGATGGAAAATCCAGAATTCTGGATATCGTCCCCGACTCACTTCACCAGCGTACACCTCTATTTATTGGCTCAGAAGAAATGGTTGACCAAGCGATCAAGCACATCGAAAAATCGAAGATCTCTGCGACCGTTTAAAACCATTCGGATTGAAATTTGTACTAGAAACTGTACCTTCGGATTTCAAACCTAAATGATATGAACAGATACAATCTTTGGATATTGATCGGTGCTGGAATGCTAGCCACTGTTTCCTGCGCAACAAAGGAAGCAGATGATATCAATCAGCCTGAGCCAGTAGACCCTACTTTCGCACAGCAAACTGAAAAGCACCTTATCAAAGTAGATACACTATTCACCGAATTTGAGAGCCCATGGGGTATGACTTGGCTTTCGGATGGAAAAATGCTCGTAACTGAGCGAAAAGGTGAAATATTGATTTTCGAAAATGATGAATTTAAAGGTCAAAAAGTGACAGGCCTTCCCGAAGTTCATGAAGTCAATCAAGCGGGTCTATTGGATGTCGCGGCACATCCAAATCATGCTGAAAATGGCTGGATTTACATAGCATACGCTAAGCCATTCCCAGATAATAAAGGCGCTTTAACGATTATGCGTTTCAAGCTTGATGACAACAATAACGCAATTGACCAAGAAGAAATCATTGTTGCTATGCCTGAATGGGAAGGAGGACGCCACTTCGGAAGCCGGATCGTATTTGACAATGAAGGCCACCTATATTTCTCCAATGGAGACAAAGGAAATAAGCCTGAAAATGCACAAACCCTGACCAATGCTCATGGAAAAGTTCACAGAATTCATGACGATGGAAGTATTCCTGCAGACAACCCTTTCGTCGATGAAGAGGGTGCGGTAGCATCCATTTGGTCTTATGGTAATAGAAATCCACAAGGATTATATTTTGATAAAGCAAATAACAGACTTTGGGAAGCAGAGCATGGACCAATGGGTGGTGATGAACTCAACCTGATCGAAAAAGGTAAAAATTACGGTTGGCCAGTGATTACCTACGGGCAAAATTACGACGGAACCCCTATCACAGACATCACGGAAAAAGAAGGAATGGAGCAGCCTGTCACTTACTACGTACCATCGATCGCGACTTGCGGTATGACCATGGTCACTTCTGACAGATACCCCAACTGGAAGGGAGATATTTTGATAGGAGCTCTAGCCAAAATGCACATCAACCGAGTTGACATGGATGGAACAACTGCCCTTTCACAGGAGGTGATGTTCCAAGACATCGGCCGAGTGAGACAAGTATCTGAAAGCCCGAATGGATATCTTTACGCCATCACAGAGGGAACCGGCTTGCTGGTCAAACTCCTCCCGGTAGAATAATCGAATAAAGCTCTTCGTTTGAAGAGCTTTTTTTATGTCTAGACGAAATCAACATCGACATTGAAGGGGTATTTCATCAGAAACTGAAGCGCTTCCTCTATCTCCAGATCTTCAAACAAAACCCGGTACAGGTTTTCTGTAATTGGTGCCCGTAAATCCGCTGCCTCCAAAAAGCCTTTGATGATTTTTACAGTATTAATTCCCTCGGCCACTTCTTCCATTTCATCTAGGATCTGTGGCAATTTTTCTCCCTTTGCAAGGCGATAGCCGACTGTATAATTTCGGGAATTCACCGAGTTACAAGTGGTCACCAAATCCCCCACTCCAGCAAGCCCAAAAGCTGATTTTACGCTACCTCCCAAGGCACGACTCAAATGTACCATCTCTACCATCCCTCGTGAAATAAGTAACCCCTTGGCATTTTCTCCCAAACCTAACCCTGCCAATGCCCCGGCAGCTATGGCAATGATATTCTTCAATACTCCACTTAGCTCTACTCCGATAATGTCGGAATTGCCGTAAACCTGAAATTTTTCAGACCGAAGCAATCGCTGTCCTTCCAAGATCACCTCGTTGAACTTAGAGGCGATCACTGTTGCTGCTGGTTGACTTTTAGAAAGCTCTTTTGCGATATTCGGTCCGGCTAGGCAACCTACGCGAACTGCAACAGTCTCTTTCTGTAGCACTTCACTCATAGTCAGAATGCGACTGCGGTCAAGATTTTTCACCTCGTCCAAACTTTGCCCTTCAGGCAAATCCAGACAAAGTCCCTTCGTCCCGTGTATCACCAAATGAAAAGGCTGAAGGAAAGGGGAGAATTTCCTGGCGACATCCTGAAATGCCGAACTGGGAACCATAAAAAAAATGGTTTGGCAGGATTCACAAAGCTGCTGAGGATCCTGTGTAGCCACAATGGATTCATGCATTGATTTGCCCTGCGCTGTATGATTTTCATTGATCTCTGCAACGACCTCAGCATTTCTTGCATAAACCAAAACTTGGTTTTTTTCAGCAAGCATATTGGCGATGACGGTCCCAAAAGAACCTACGCCTACTACACCGATCAATGATGAATCAGAAAAGATTTTCGAGCTCATAGCCGTGTAGTCTATTGTGATAGAAATAAAGTAAACTCATGTCCTCGGTCACGATTTGACCTTTTTTATTTCGGATCAAAGGCCGCTTGGCATGATACATCCCCACGTTATCGAGTCCATGAGTGATAATTTCCTCTAGACTTCGCTTCATGTGTGGAGCAATTTTGATCAATCCCTGCTCACGAAGAATTAGAATCTGATCATACACTCGCTGACAAGCATCCTTGAATTCTTCGTATTCAATGAAAATTTCCTCTTCTGGCAATCTAATCAAGTCAAATAGATCCAATTTGGAGTTTTTGGCTTTGATGAGTTCAAATGCTGTAAAGGCAACCAAATGAGAGCTGAAAACCCGATTGATTCGGTGAAACTCCTCTACAATTTTCCTTCCAAGCATGTGGGTGTATTCTTCCTCTCGCTGAGAATCCACTGTCACCCTTCCTCCGGATCTGAAATAATGACTGGTGTCAATCACTCTCCCATGCTGATCCAAGCTCTCCCCCTTTTCGTTGACATAATTTCCCAGAACATCCATCGCTTTCCCAACAGAAACAGAAATATCTGATCCCTTGGTAAAAAACTTGACGAGGAACTTCGAGATTTTGTAAGAAGTAGAGAACTCATCATTCTCTTTGTAATAACGCTCCTGCCCGGTGATACTTAAGTGATCTCGTATTAGACTTGGAGCCTCCAAGACAAAATGATAATTAATCGTGACGGGTACCACGAAGATTTTACCTGAAATCCCGGTGATCCCCTCCTGATAATTTTTTCGCTGTGCTTCAATAGCTGTGCTAAGTAAGCCCAATTTGAGTTTGCTCTCAATCATACCGCTTCGGCTACGTGTGCCTCCAGGGAAGAAAAGGGAATGACATCCAAATTGAATGGCCTCTTTGGAATAGGTTTTTAAGGTCTCCAAGTAGACCAAATTCTTTTTTCGACGATCTACTTTATATGCTCCAAGCGCATTCATAAAGTAGGCAAAAATGGAAATATTGAAGAGATTCAATCCAGCTCCATAGATAAATGGAGGTAATCCAAGGACTGAAATAATCCAACCAATCAGGATACTATCCAGATTGGAAAAGTGTGTAGGAACCATCACAATGGTGCCTTTCGTAGCCAAATCTCTGAGCTGATCGGTTTCCCCAGTGATTTGTATCTTATCCTGTAGAGTGTACTGATTGGAAAAAATGGATCGAAATCCTTTTACCCGGGCCGCATTGAGCAAGCGTGCAAATCCAAAAGTGACCACGCTCCGAATAAACTTGTAATGCTGATGCTTAAAATTGCTGGCAATTTCCTCCGAATACCGGGAAGTAATGGATTCTAATATTTCCTTATAAATCGCTTCCCTCTGCTTTTTGGAAAGGCTTGTCTCCGAACTCGCATGAAGAAGAGACTCTTTGACTTTTCCCCAAAAGGCTCCTTCATCATCTGGGTCCACCACCCATGGATTTTGCTTTATTCGAAGCTTCTCTCGGTAGCGAGTAGTTTCCAGCTCCTCCTTCAATATTTCCATATTGTTGGAAGTAAGCTTCAATATCCGACCTTGAGCATTTTCAGATACTTTTTTGACAAATTCCTTTCGCTCACGCGCCAATTTGACAACGGGCCACTCATCCTTACTAGGAAGGATGGGATCGTATTTGTGCTTGATATATTTTTCCTCCAAGGGGCAGATTGATTAGAAAAATCAAAGATACATAAATAGAATTAGTCAGATTAGGATTAGCAGGCAGAGGGCATAGGTGTATCTTTTTTTGATTTCACCAAAAAAGCTACGACCAAGGAGGTAATCAAACCCATAATGAAGGCTCCTATAGTGGCTTGGATGATATAACTTTTCAAATTAAAAAACTCCTCTGCAGCACTTCTCTCCATGATCCCGGTGCTTACAGAATATTCGATCATATGGGAGAAAAAGTGGGGAGTAATGTAAGTGGAGATGACAAACTGACTCAATGGAGTAAGCAAGACCACGATCAAGGTGATGATAAACCCTGAAGCTAAGCCCTGATTGAAACTCAACTGGCCTCTATAGAAATTCCTCTTTTTGTCCCGAAGCGCTAAAACATAAATAAGAACCGAGGGAATGGCTACCAAATTGGTGTAGGTGGCATGGTCGGCGATCTTCTCATCGTGCCATCCCATGGCTTTCTCAAAGACCATCCAAATCAGCATCATAGACACAAAAATTAGTGCCCATTTAATTTCAATACTTAGCTTTTTCATCGTGCTGGGGGTTATGATCTATCAATAAAATACAAAATTCAGAAAATCCATAAACGTTTCGGGATGTAGACCGTTTGTCAGTAAAGCCAAAAGTTTTCTTGCACTGCACCCAAAGCATGCTATTTTTACGCTCGCATTCCTGATGAAACCTGAACTCAAACAAATCCAAGTCCCGATTGCTGCCGAAATGATTGAATTCGAGCAGAAGTTTAGGGATTTTATGAAGAGCAAAGTCAAGCTCCTTGACCACATCACCAATTACATTGTCAAGCGCAAGGGTAAGCAGATGCGTCCCATGTTTGTGTTTTTGACAGCTGGCGTCTGTGGACAGATCAACGACTCTACCCACAGAGGAGCTGCGCTTATCGAACTCCTTCATACAGCTACCCTAGTGCATGATGACGTAGTGGATGATGCGAACTACCGCCGAGGATTTTTTTCTGTAAATGCACTCTGGAAGAACAAAATCGCCGTTTTGGTAGGGGATTACCTGCTGTCGAGGGGACTACTCCTTTCCGTGGACAATGGAGACTTTAATCTCCTGCAGATCGTCTCCAATGCCGTAAGGGAAATGTCAGAAGGTGAACTTCTGCAAAGTTATAAAGCCCGAAAACTGGATATAGACGAAGAGGTATATTACGAGATTATCAGACAAAAAACCGCCAGTCTCATCGCCTCTTGCTGTGCTGTAGGCGCATCAAGTGTGGGAGCGGACTTGGAGAACGTAAGCAAAATGCGTGATTTTGGAGAAAAAGTCGGGATGGCTTTCCAGATCAAAGATGACCTTTTCGACTATGGGGAGGATGAAATCGGTAAGCCCGTAGGCATTGATATCAAGGAAAAGAAAATGACACTTCCGCTGATCTATGCTTTGAGAAATGCAGATTGGCTGGAGAAAAGAAGAATCATTTCCCTGATCAAAAACAAATCAGAAGATAAGAAAGCTGTAGCTCAGGTAATTGACTTTGTGAAGAAAAGTGGGGGGCTAGAATATGCCAAAGAGAAAATGAATGAATTCTATCAAGAAGCTTTGGATATCCTAAAGGACTTTCCTGATTCCGAATTTAAGACATCCCTCAAAGACCTCGTCAGTTACACCATCGAGCGTAAGAAATAAGCCGGACAGAATCCGGCTTTTGCATTACTTCATTGGATTGATAGTTTGAATTTTTCCGTCAGGTAGGTGAGTTAACTCAGCCATTTTGATATTCCTAAGTGGAGTCTCTCCTGATAGCTCAGTATCATGGTAAAAAAGATACCATTTACCCTCAAACTCCACAATAGAATGGTGATTGGTCCAGCCCTGAACCGGCTCCAAGACATTTCCCTGGTAAGTGAAAGGCCCATAAGGGCTGTCCCCTGTAGCATAAGCGATAAAATGGGTATCGCCAGTGGAATAGGACAGGTAGTATTTCCCGTTGTATTGATGCATCCAGGCTGCTTCAAAGAACCTCCGATCATTGTCTCCTGCTTTGATTGATTCACCATTTTCATCCAAAATCAAAACTTCCTTTGGATTCTCAGCCAATTCGGTCATGGAGTCTGAAAGTTTGGCAATGTATGGCATTAAGGCTTTTTCGTCTGGTGCTGGAATACCATCTGTTGGACCTTTTCGTCCTTCTACCAGCTTTTGATCTTCATACCATTGAAGCTGACCGCCCCAGATTCCACCCCATAGCAAGTAATACTCCTCTCCATCCTGAAAGGCAGATGGATCCATGCTGAAAGTCCCGGCAATAGGTTCAGGTTCCGCTTGAAAGGGCCCTTCCGGCCGATCTGAGATCGCTACCCCAATTTTGAAAATATCCTGTTTGTCCTTTGCAGGAAAATAAAGGAAGTATTTTCCATCCTTCTCAGCCGCATCCGGAGCCCAAAGCTGACGGCCTGCCCAAGGAATATCCTCCAATTTCAGCGCGACCCCATGATCAGTGACTTCCGCTCCGGGTTGCTCCATGGAGAAGACATGATAATCCTTCATATCAAAATGAGAACCCATGTCGTCCTCCGCCACCTCCGTTTCGATATCATGCGAGGGATAGATGAAAATTTTCCCTTCAAAAACATGGGCTGAGGGATCAGCGGTGTAGATATGCTCAACCAATGGAGCATTTGCAAATTTGGAAGCCGTGGAATCAGCCGTAATGATCTCGGAGGTGTCTTTTGGCTGGGAGCAGGCAAATCCTGCAAGAAGCAGAAGACTGAGAAAACGAGTTAAATAATACATGGTTAAAATAGGTTTGAATTAGAAATTGATAATAGTGAAGGCAAAAGCTTTTTCTAAATTTTTACAGAAATAGAATCAATAAACAGAAAACACACGTATATTTAAATAAATTACACGTGTCATGAAATCGACACGATTAAAATAATCTTTTAACATACGGGAAATGCCCCGATATTTCGGGGTTAATCGTCACCCCGAAAGCTTTCGGGGCAATCTGACCATTCAAAATCAATTTGAAAACAGATGAAATCGAGCATGACGCAAGCGACACACAGAGGGATGATTATAATTGCGAGATTCCATGTGACCGCTTTAAGACAAATTATAAACAGATGAAAACAAAACTCACGCTCACTATCGAAAAAAACATCATTGAAAAGGCAAAGGAATTCGCGAGGAACTCTGGAAAGAGTCTTTCGGATTTGGTCGAGCGATTTTTAGAAAAAGAAATTGCAGAAGTGGAGATACAGCAAGCTAATATTCCTGAAGAATTCAAAGGGCTTTTTGGTTCGGTCAATTTACCCGCTGACTTAAATGAAAAAGAGGCGATCCGAGAAATTTTAAGCGAAAAACACCAGAAATGACACGATACTTTTTAGACACTAATATCCTGCTGGACTTTTTGGGAAATAGACAGCCGTTTGGAAAGTATGCTTTGGAGATATTCAATAAATCCCGGCTGAAGGAATGGCAACTTTGGACATCGGACAATTCGATACTGACCAGCTATTACATCATTTCGAAAGAAATAGGAGAAGCCGAAAGCAGAATCAAAATCGGTCGGTTGATCAATTATTTAGAGATTCAACCTACCCAAAAAGCTCAAATCTTACAAGCTTTAAACTCTGATTTTAAGGACTTGGAAGATGCCGTGCAATACTTTTGTGCTTCCAGCATATCCAAACTTGAAGGAATTATCACTAGAAATAAAAAAGACTTCAAATCAAGTCAAATCCCTGTTTTTGAGCCTTGGGAGGTGGTTTGATTGGGTTTCGATAGTTTCAAATAACAATATCACTCACCGAATCATCAAACCAACCCCTCCAAAAAACCCTTAAACTCATCAAAACTTTTTCCCATAGGAATCACTTTTTTCTCCCCCTCCAAAAAGGCTGCTAATCGCTCAGGTAAGATCAATTCTTCTCCCAATGCTTCCTCCACCACATCCCGGAATTTACCCGGATGGGCCGTTTCCAAAAAGACTCCCACATAACCTGGATTTTCGGCCATGAAGTCTTTCAAGCCCAAATATCCCACTGCTCCATGAGGATCGAGTGTATATCCCCTTGGCTGAATTGCTTGAATGGCCTCCACCGTTTCCTCATCGGTGTAGAAATACCCTTTCACGTTTTCCCGGAACCGCTTCTCATCTCCTCCATATAGCGCCAGAAGCCTTGGGAAATTACTTGGATTGCCCACGTCCATAGAATTGGACAGGGTCGGGATGGAGGGCTTTGCCTGGAAAGGTGAGCCATGCAAATACTCGGGAACTACCTTATTCACATTGGTTGCTGCCACAAACTGTGCTATCGGCAGGCCCATTTGTTGTGCCAAAATCCCAGCTCCGATATTTCCAAAATTCCCACTGGGAACAGAGAAAACAACTTTTTTTTCATTTTTTGGTAGTCTGGAATAAGCATAGAAGTAATACAGACACTGCGGAATCCAGCGGGCAATGTTGATGGAATTCGCCGAGGTCAGCATCAGCTTTTCATTTAATTCTCGATCCAAAAATGCCTGCTTCACCAAGGTCTGACAGTCATCAAAGACTCCCTCCACTTCCAAGGCGGTTATATTTTGCCCTAATGTGGTAAACTGCTTCTCCTGAAGTTTACTGACTTTTCCTTTGGGAAAGAGAATAATCACTTCAACTCCTTCTACACCTAAAAAGCCATTGGCCACTGCGCTTCCCGTATCGCCAGAAGTAGCGACCAAAACCCGAAGAGTTTTAGATTTTTCTTTCACCAGCATACTCATCAGATTGGAGCAAAATCGTGCTCCAAAGTCTTTGAAAGCCAGAGTAGGACCATGAAAAAGCTCCAAACTGTATATTTCTTCCTCAACCTGCACGAGTGGCGCGTCAAAAGATAAGGTGTGATCAACAAGCTCTTTGATTTGCTTTTCACTCAAATCCTCTGAAAACAAAGCCCCGATCACCGCATAGCCGATTTCCCGAAAGCTCATTTCGGACATTTTTTCGATCAGGTCATTTGGCAAAACAGGAATCCGCTCGGGCATATACAGGCCATTATCTGTAGCCAAACCCTTGATTACGGCCTCGGAAAGACCAACTTGATGCTTATGGTTATTGGTGCTGTAATACTTCATGCTGTGGTTTATTCAAATACAAAAGCTCCACGGGTGTTGATCGCTGAGTGATAGGCATCTACTCCGAGGCCCATAGATTCATAGACCTTTCGAGCCGCTGAAATAATTCCGGGGATGGAACTCTCCCCCTGACAGAGGGAAAAAAGGGTTGGCCCGGAACCTGAAATACCCATTCCGAGTGAACCAGCGGATTTGATTGCTTCTCGTACCTCATAAAAACCAGGGATCAACACTGCTCGATAAGGCTCGGCTATCACATCCCGCAATGACCTTGATATCAATCCATAATCGGATAGAAAAAGTCCAGAAACCAATCCGCCAACATTTCCTGATTGTATGGTGGAATATTTTAAAGGAATTTGGTCCCGAAGAACTGAGCGGGAATCCTCTGTCCGGAGTTCATAATGCGGATGCAAAAGCACACAGTGTAATTCCGAAGGCACTGGCAATTTGATGACATCTAGTGGGTGATAATCCCGGATCAGGACAAATCCTCCTAATAGACTAGGAGCGACATTATCTGCATGACCAGCACCGCAGGCAACTTTCTCAGCTAAGATCGCAAAGGGCAGCAGATCTTTTTTCTCCAATGGGTTTTCTAGGAATTCATTCACAGCGACCAAGGCTGCTACGGCACTGGCAGCACTTGAACCCATTCCTGATCCGAGTGGCAGCCCTTTTTCTAAATGAATATCCAATCCAAGACGGATTCCCAACTCATCCAAAAGAGCCTGAATAGCTACCGAACAGGTATTTTTAGCAGCATCCAAAGGCAATCTACCCCCGTCTCCTGTGATTGAAACCACCCTGAGCTCTTGGCTATTATTTTCTATGAGCTGCACGGTATCTCCCATGCCTTCTATAGCAAAGCCAAGAATATCAAAGCCACAGGAAACATTGGCTACAGTAGCTGGCGCAAAAGCTTTGACAGTTCGCATCACTCCCGAGTATAGTTACCGATTCGAATGACGTCTGCAAATACACCCGCGGCAGTTACATCTGCCCCAGCACCTGGCCCTCTAATGATCATCGGCCGATCAAGATATCGCTCTGTGGTGAGCAAAATCATATTATCACTGCCACTCAGGTTACTAAATGGGTGCGAAGCAGGAAGTGAATTTAGCCCCACTTTCGCCTTCCCATTTTCAAGAGTAGCCATGAATCGGAGCTTTTCTCCTTTAGCTTCTGCAGTTTTGAGCAAGTCTGAGAAACCTTTATCGTGACCTTTCAATTTTTCGAAAAACTCCTGAACAGACTCAGCAGATTGACAGTCCTCAGGCACCATACTTTGTACCGTGATATCTTCAAATTCTAGCCTTTGCTCTGCCTCCCTTCCCAAGATCAATATTTTTCTGGCCACATCCATCCCACTCAGATCATCGCGAGGATCTGGCTCGGTGAAGCCTTTCTCTTTAGCAGATTTGACCACTTCGGAAAAAGGGTCTCCCTTTTCCAATTCAGAAAAAATAAAATTCATTGACCCACTCAAAACTGCCTCAATTCGGATCACCTTATCCCCGGAAAGCATCAAATCCTGCAAGGTATTGATGACGGGAAGCCCTGCTGCAACATTGGTTTCGTAGAGGAATTTCACACCTCGTTTCTTCGCCAACTTCTTGAGCTCCAGGTATTGCTCCATGGTTCCTGAATTGGCTTTTTTGTTCGGAGTGACAATGGCCACTTTCGCCCCCAAGACACGAGGATAGGCATCTGCCACTTCTTGACTTGCCGTGCAATCCACGAAAACGGAGTTGGAAAAGTTCATTTCCTCCATTTGTCGGACAAACTTCTCCATATCCATTTTCTGATCCTTCTCGGACAAATCATAGCCGGCTTTCAGATCAAATCCATCCTCATGAAAAGCCATAAAACGACTATTCGCCAAACCGTGGATTTGGATATCCAGCTCACTTTCTTCCCGTAGCTTTGCCTGCTGAATGGCAATCATCCGCATCAGGGCTTTTCCAATCAAGCCCGTGCCGACCAAAAACACGTGAAGCACCTTGTTTTCTGAAAGGAAAAAGGCCTCATGCAGGGCGTTCAAAGCCTTTTGCAAGTCCGGCTGAGGAATTACAGCTGAAATATTCAGCTCTGAACTTCCCTGTGCAATTGCAGCCACGTTAATATTATTCCGACCCAAGGCCCGGAACATTCGCCCGGAAGCACCCGGGTTTTGCTTCATATTTTCTCCCACCACTGCAATGGTCGAATACCCATGAAGGAGGGATACTTCCTCCATTTCATTGGATTTGATCTCGTAGAAAAATTCCTGCTCGATCACCTCCTTGGCCAGATATGCCTCACTGGTTTTGATCGCGAGACAGATGCTATGCTCCGATGAAGCTTGAGAGATGAGAACGATATTGACCTTGGCCTCCGAAAGAGCCTTAAATACTCGACTTCCGGCAGTCCCATCCAATAAAGCGGCTCCTTGAACAGTCACAATTGAAATATTGGACATGGAACTGATTCCTTTGATTAGCGGGCCATTCGTCACATCCCCATTAATCAAGGTTCCCGCATTATCAGGTTCAAAAGTATTTTTGATCCTGATCGGGATATTGCGCTTCATAGCCGGCTGCATGGTTGCAGGGAAAATCACCTTAGCACCAAAATGAGAAAGCTCCATGGCCTCATTGTAGCTCAACTGAGGAATGGTGAAAGCGGTGTAAACCAAATTTGGGTCAGAAGTCAAAACTCCGGAGACATCCGTCCAAATCTCCAAATCATCTGCTTCCAGGGCTGATGCAAAAATCGCAGCGGTGTAGTCTGAACCAGACCTTCCCAAAGTGGTCGTTTCCCCTTTTTCAGTGGAGGCGATAAATCCTGTAATCACCTTAACCCCATCATAATTCAAAAAATACTGACGGATCAATGTATTGGTTTTTTCAAAATCAACCCTTGCCTGCCCGAATCGGTCATTGGTTCGGATCACTTCCCTCGCGTCGAGAAAGCGGCTTTTCACACCCTTGGCAGTCAATGCTTCGGATAGAATGAATGCAGAAAGCCGCTCCCCAAAACTCACTACATAATCCAGCGTCCGAGGGGAATTTTCTTTTATCAGATAGATACCATGAAACAAGTCCTCCAATTCATTGAATCGGACTTTTACATAAGTCATGACGGTAGACTGATTCTGCACAGCAATAAGTTGCCGAACCATATCCAAATGCTTCTCTTCAAGCGTCTGTAATAAATCCCGATAAACCTGATCCCCTTCTCTGGCCATTTTGGCAATGGTGAGGAGTGTCTCAGTAACTCCACCAAAAGCGGAAAAAATAACTGCTATTTCCTGTCGCTTCAGTTTATCCTGAATGATGGAAAAAACCTGTTTAATTGAATCTGGATTCGCTATGGACGAACCACCAAACTTGATGATTTTCATGATTTACTTTGTGATTTGATGAGAAATATGGCAAAAGCCAAAAGGGCGGAGGTAGAAAATAGAAACGGGATTACCCCGTAATGATGGTCGTCATCATGGTCTTGCTTATTCCAAAAAAGGTATAGCCCCAAGAAAGCCGTGGGGTAAAAGCCGGTAAAAATGGTGCAATCATGGACTTTTTCATAGCAAGGATAGCATTTGCAAGTTTAAGCCTCCATTTTCTTTTTGCCAAGCATTAGCCCATTTATCTTTCAAATTGGCAGAAAAAACAGCCTTTAAATAGATTTTTTCTAAAGCTAATATAATCAATCACCCAAATATTTTTTCGAAAACCGACTTTCCTATAAAATAAAAATGAAGTAAATCCGCTATTTTAGGGTGAACCAAATCTAGATATCCATGAAAAAAGCACGTTTATTTTCGATAGCCTTAGTTTTTATTTTGTTCAGCGGCTGTAGCAGTGTCAAAAGTCTGAATCCCCTAAGCCTCCTTACTGGAAATAGTTGGGCCCTTTCCTCCCTACTGGGTCAAGGCCTAGATCTATCACAATTTTCCGGTGGAGTCCCTTTTCTCAACTTTATGGATGATGGAAAACTCACTGGATTTTCGGGTTGTAATAATTTCAATGGAAGCTTCAAACTCGAAGGAACTGACATCAACCTAGACCCCGGTGCCATGACTCGAAAAGCCTGCCCTGGAACGGGAGAGCAGGATTTTATTTCCGCACTGAGTCAAGTTAAAAACCTTAAGGTAGGCAAGGATAAATTGACACTACTTGATGGAGCAAAAGAATTGATGAGTTTTGTCCCGAAAAATTAGCTTAGGCAATCAGTTCAACGGGATTCTCTTTCCCTTTGAATAGGACTTTATCGCCACTGCCTTTTCCCATGACACTCTGTGCCAAAGGTGATGCTGCGCTGATCAAATAAACGCCTTGCTCATTCACCGTGATTTTACCAACTGCGGCAGCGATGAGAAAGTATTCTCCGGCAAGGCGGATCAAAGACCCTTCTCTAACATTTGGGCTTTGGCTTTTTACGCTTTGTACACGATAGATTTCGTCCAAGAGGTTGGTGTTGGAGGTAATCTGCGACTCCACCTGCCTCAGATCCTGAGTGAGCATCTCCCGACCCGTTTCGAACTTATCTCCGGCACTACTCTTATCATCCTCCAAAATCCCGTCAGAAATGGCCTTACGTTCCTCTTTCAATTCCTGGATTCTTGTTTTGAGGATCAAAACGGCCTGTTTGAATACCTCTTCTTTGTTCAAGTTCATTGGTTACAGCCCTCTTTCCGACGGGTATCGATGATATAGGATATTTTCCATCCTTCAGCAGTGCGGACAAGTTGAAAAGAATTGACCCCGCAGTGGCTGAATTGATCATTCACATAGAATTCATAGGGTGTCCAGGCTGCAGCAAGATCTCCATCTACTTTGATTTGATAGTCCAGGATCCGCTCATCCAGATTTACATCTTCTGGAGTGGTGGCGATCCGATTCACAAAATCAGCGACTGAATTACTTCCAAGAGTACTCCCATTTTCGCCAGCTACCACAGTTTGCATAGGTGCTGTTTCTAAAAAGACCGCTCCTGCGGCAGCACCGTCTTTGGCACGCATGGCATCAAAAAGCTGCTCGATCACCTTTTGAACCTCCATCTCTGGAGTCTGGGCCATTGCCTGCTTTTGAAGCCCAATCATCAAGAAGGTCAAGATTACTACTAAAATATTTTTCATATTATACTTCACCATAAAGTTTGAAAGTCATATTTCTAAGAGCATCATTATTCACTGCATAGTGCATGGCCTCTGCAATTTCTTCAGGCCGGACCCATTTCGAAAAGTCTGAATCAGGCATAGATTCTCTGTTTGGCGGAGTATCAATAATGCTTGGGACAAAAACGTGAGATCGGATAGAGGTATCCTGCGTAAAACTAGCGACCATTTCCGCTAGATTAATAACCATGCTTTTACTCATCGCATAGGCAAAAGTCCCTGCTGCATCTATTAGCTGCAAAGCTGGCCTTGCTCCTACAAATAGGAAAGTGCCTTTATTCTGCTTTTGCATCAAAGGAAGAAAACCTTTGACTAAGTGAAAGGCACTGTAAAAATTCAGCTGAATCATTTGATCTAAGTCTGCTTTCGAGGTTTCTTCCATAGAACCCATCGCAAATCCTCCTACCAAAAGTGCTAATGCATCCAGGTCATTGTACTGCAATTGATACTCTTTGACAAAAGCCTCAACTGCCGCTTCATCTGCGACATCTACCTCATAGCTATCATCGGCTTCTTCTACTTCTTCATTTTTTCCGGGCTGCAATAAGGCAATGACTTTATAGCCTTCCCGCTTGAATTTTTCTACAACAGCTCCTCCCAAATTACCCGCAGCACCTGTGACAATAATATTTCGAGTCATTCCAATTTTAATGGTTGATAATTCCTAAAATTAACTGTTATTTTTCGATTCTATTATGAATGACATAAAAACCAGTATTCGGAGCAAAGAGAACAGAAGAAGAGGCTACTTTTTTCTAAAGTTGATCCTATTGATTCTCTTAGAGGTTGCCTATCTGGCGGACACGCCAGTTCATAGGTTTTTAGAAGAGCATGCTTCCCTCACCAATCTACTCCGGGCCGGTATTTTTTTACTGAGCGCACACTTGGTCATTTCTCTTGGCCGATTTATCACCTTGGGGATTTATTTGAAGAAAACTGTAGAAACGAAGGTTCTGCCTAATTTCGTTCTAGGGATCAATCGGATAGCAACGATCCTCAATTTCCTTGCATTCCTTATTTCCTTGATGCTCGCCTTTGGAATCAGGCCATTGGAGTTTTTGACTTCCATCACCATTGTCGCCGCTGCCATTGCACTGCTGACAAAAGATTACATCACCAATATCGTAAACGGATTGATCCTGATGTTTTCAGAGCAGCTGGAAATAGGAGACAAAATCAATGTGGGTAATAAAACGGGTTTCATACGGGATATTACACTTGTGAATACGGTCCTAAAAAGCGAAACCGGGGAGTTGATTTTTATTCCCAATGCCATGATGCTCGCCGTCGATGTGGTGAATTATTCTAAAAACAACACGCATCAAGTCGTATTCGATGCAGAAATCCCCTATTCGAGTGATCTACAATTGAATCAACTGGAAGAGAGTCTCACACAAGTTTTGAAAGAGTATGGAGGTCTGGTGCTGACCGAAGGTGCCCAACTGAATATCCTGGAGCGAAAGTCCGATAATATCCTGATGCGCTATCAATTCCCTATTCGGTCAGGTGAAAAAATCAAAGAAGCGCAAGTACGAAAGGCTATCAATCAATCCTTTTTGAACTGGAAAAATGAACACAAAAAAGTCTAATTATTTTGACCTTGTCTATCAGGTGGTGCGAGAGATTCCCCCGGGAAGGGTTTGCACCTACGGCACGATTGCTCACTATTTGGGTCTCAAAAGTGGTGCCCGCATGGTGGGCTATGCGATGAACGCGGCTCATACCCTACCGGACGTTCCAGCCCATCGAGTCGTAAATAGGGCGGGAATTTTAACCGGAAAGCATCACTTCGCCACTCCCACCCGCATGCAAGAGCTCTTGGAACTGGAAGGAATCCATGTAGAAAAAGATCAAGTTCAGGACTTCGACAAGCTTTTTTGGGATCCGGAAAAGGAGCTGGGGCTTTAATTCTTTTGACGGAAAAGATATAGCCCCAAAAACATCAACAGCCCATTCAAAATCAACGCCTCAAACCCAAACTTATAACCCCAAAACCATCGCTCTGAGTTTGAGCTGATGAAAAAGGTAATCAGAGGGGCTGCCACAGCTAGAAATGGGACCATGTTATCCTGAACTTTCATTTTTGTGAACAATCCAAAAGCATACAATCCCAGAAGAGGCCCGTATGTGTATCCTGCAATGATAAATACCGAATTGATCACACTTTGATCATTGATCCAGTGAAAGATCAGGATAGCCAAAAACATGATAAACGTAAAAGCCAGGTGGACTTTTTTTCTGACTGCCACCTGTCTGTCCTTTGGATATTTTCGCTCGATTTCTAGAAAATCAATACAAAAGGAAGTGGTCAAAGCAGTAAGCGTTGAGTCTGCGCTGGAATAGGCTGCCGCCGTTATTCCCAGGACAAAAATGATTCCTGCATAGGCAGGAAAATGCTGCGTCGCCAAAAATGGGAACAATTCATCTGATTTCTCGGGAAATGCAAGCCCTTGCGTCTCCGCAAAAAGATATAACATTACCCCTAGTCCCAAGAAAAGTAGATTTACAAAGACCAAGATGATTGTAAACCAAAACATATTTTTCTGAGCATCCCCAATATTCCGACAGGTCAAGTTTTTTTGCATCATATCCTGGTCCAGGCCAGTCATGACAATAGTGATAAATGCTCCTGAAATAAACTGCTTGAAAAAATTAGTCCCGGCTTTCCAGTCCCAATTAAAGATGGAAGACCTCGAGTCTTCGGATACCCGGCTGAAATAATCTGAGATCCCTGAAAACTCCAATGCGTCGCCGACCACAATGATGCAAACTACCACCGATGCAAGCATAAAAAAGGTCTGTAGCGTATCGGTCCAAACCACCGTTTTGATCCCTCCCCGGTGGGTGTATATCCAAATCAGGCCTACTGTAATTAAGACCGAAACCCAGAAGGGAATTCCCAAGGAATCGAACAGAATCAACTGTAATACTGATGCTACCAAGAAAACCCTCAGAGAGGAACCCAAGGTCCTCGAAAGAATGAAAAAGAAAGCCCCAGTCTTGTAGCTGTAAAAGCCAAACCTATCTTCCAAATAGGTGTATATCGAAATGAGATTCAATCGATAATATAAAGGCAAAAGAACCTTAGCAATTGTAAAATAGCCGAGCGTGTATCCAAGTACAACCTGGAAATAATAAAAATTAGTATTGCCAACTTCACCCGGAACCGAGATAAAAGTGACCCCTGAAAGTGATGCTCCAATCATTCCAAAAGCCACCAAAAACCAGGGAGACTGCCTATCGCCCGTGAAAAAGGTGTCAGAAGTCACTTTTCTGGATGTCAACCAAGAGATCACGAAGAGCAACAAAAAATAACAGGAGATAACAATTAGTACAGTTTGTGGATTCATAAAAGAGAAGGCTTGAAAACGCTAAATTTGACCATAATTCTTAATTTTGCAATATGATTTACCTTCAAAACAATCTACCCCAGCTGGAGGAAGAAGAAATTTTAATAGAGGATTTGCTGGATCTGGAGGAACATGACCTAGTAGTGTTCAATGATGATGTGAATACTTTTGATCATGTGACCCATGTTTTGATGAAAGTGTGCAAGCATACCCGCGAGCAAGCCGAGCAGTGTACGCTGATCATCCACTTCAAGGGTAAATGTGCCGTAAAAAAGGGGAGTTTTGAGGACTTGAAACCCATGTGCGAGGCCATTCTGGATGCCGGTATTCAGGCCACTATTACTTAATTTATGCATTTGTGAATCTCCCTTCAAAACTAATCGAGGATGCCGTTACCGAAATATCCAGGCTGCCAGGCATCGGCAAGAAAACTGCTCTTCGACTCGCCCTTCACCTTCTTAAACAACACGAAGCTCATACAGAGGCTTTGGCGCTATCACTGACTCGAATGAGGCAAGAAATCAAATATTGCAAGACTTGCCATACTATCTCCGATGATGAGGAATGCAGCATCTGCAAAAGTCATAAGCGTGACTCGTCCACCATATGCGTGGTAGAAGATATCAGGGATGTATTAGCTATCGAAAATACCAATCAATACAATGGGAAATATCATGTTTTGGGCGGTGTCATATCACCTATTCAAGGGATTGGTCCTGAAGAACTAACCATCGAATCACTCGTAAGCAGAATTTCTGAATCTGCTAAGAATGAACCGGTTAAGGAAATCATTTTGGCGCTAAGCGCTACCATGGAAGGAGATACCACTGCTTTCTACTTGGGCAAAAGACTAAAAGAAACAGGCGTAAGTATCAGTACCATCGCAAGAGGTATCCCTGTAGGGGGTGAACTGGAGTTTACAGATGAGGTCACCTTGGGAAGAAGTATTATGACCCGGATTAATTACAGCCAAGAGTAATTAAATATTTGTGGGTATTAAATCCAGTTCTATATTTGCACCTCAAACGAGGGGGATTAGCTTCCCGATAGTCATCGGGACTAGAGCGTCCCGAAAGCATTCGGGAAGTTCATCGGTTTGAATACTGAAAAATAGAAAAATTGGGGGATTAGCTCAGCTGGCTAGAGCGCTACACTGGCAGTGTAGAGGTCATCGGTTCGACTCCGTTATCCTCCACCATCAAAGCTTCTCAATAGAGGAGCTTTTTGTTTTTTTAATGTTAGCTCAAAGACTAGCGAATCCCAGATGCATTTCGGAAGGTTTAATAATTCAATAGGACCTATATAAACTCGAATCATTTAAAGTCAAGAAAAACATCAAGTAGAGTCCGCCTCCATCTAAACCAAGTGAACTTTTAGAGTTGACTCCAAAAAAATTAAGAGGTTTTTTGATTTTTTCCTGTGACAAAATTCAATATTATCAGTACCAAAAGACTTTTTATTTTTATATAATCATCTAGTCTTAATTATCAGAAAACCAGTTATTTACAATGCTTTTTGTGTTGCTTCATTTGCTATATTTGAAGCCCGAAAGTACCGAGTTAAATGCAAAAAATAGGACTAATCAAAATAGTTATTTTGATACTTATGACCCTAAGTATTCCTAAGGTCCTATTTGCCCAATGCCCTCAGAATAATTTTGTTGTGGATGGCTTTCAGTTACGGGATGCCAATGGAAACCCTTTCACAGTCACTGACGAATATGAACTTGGAGAAGAAATCAACGGAGAACTCTGGACTATTCTGGGAGGCTCTTCAACTAATGGATATAACCTGAGATTCTTTTTTGATATTGTCATCAATGACGTTCTAATCGCAGATGAGCAATACGAATGTCTTTTTTCTGGTGTACAAGCCTAGCAGAACGTTTGGGTTAAGGTTCGGGATTTTACTTGGAATTGGGGGGATGTGGTAGACATTAAAGACATTTTCATCTATTGGACCACGGGTACAGCTGACCCTAATTCTACTTGCGAGATCAGCAATAAAAATAATATTAATTCACAATGCTACGGCAACCTAGAAGGCTTTACAGCAGCTGTTCCATTATTTCCAAAATTCGATTTCCAGTCTAATGGGATTTGTAATACGACCATTGAATTCACTTCGCAAACTATAGGTGGATCACCACCATACAATTATACTTTCGAATGGGATTTTGACGGACTAGGGACTGCTACCGGACCAAGTCCAGTTTTTGATTTCCCTGCAACAGGCACCTACACTATAGGACTTACCGCTGATGATGGAGTGACAACTACTACCATCTACAAGGATATTTTCATTGATCCCAACTTTGGTATTCAGGTGACTATTTTCCCTACAAAAATCGATGATGATACCGGGATCATTTACGTGGAAAGTGTCACTGGAGGCACGGAGCCTTATAGCTTTGAATGGACGGGGCCTGATGGTTTTTACAGTACAAATAGAAATATATTCGGCCTGAGTACAGGCTTATATACACTGACTGTGACCGATGCAAATGGCTGTTCTCAAACTATAGAATATTTTTTAGACGTTGCTTCAGTTCTATCCTTAGACCTTTCCTACTTTGAAGGAGAGTGGTCGCCGAAGAAAGGAAAAGTAGTCCTAAACT
This sequence comes from Algoriphagus marincola HL-49, assembly GCA_001314815.1. GTDB lineage: Bacteria > Bacteroidota > Bacteroidia > Cytophagales > Cyclobacteriaceae > Algoriphagus > Algoriphagus marincola_A. The sequence goes on along the minus strand of LJXT01000018.1, from coordinate 12,519 downwards.
GGGAAACGAATCGAGAAATAGAGCCTGGCACTTTCGAAATTCACAGAAAGAATAGTGGTGATGAGCCTTTTCAAACTATCGGAACCATTGAAATTCCTAATTCAAAAACTGAAAAGACTACTTACTCCTTTCAAGACACAAATTTCCCCTTTAATCAAGACCACCTCTACTACAGAATAAGAAAAAAAACAGAGGAATTCGATTATTATAGTTCTGTTCTCTTGGTAAAACGTGAGATGCCCAAAGAGATCAAACCCGGTTGGACTTTATTTCCAAACCCGAGCTATGCAGGTCAAAATTTAGAGTTAGGCTATCTGGGAAAAGAAAAAATATCAGGAGGAAAAGTGAAACTACGCCTGCTGAATACTACGGGTGAGCTAAGAGAAAAAACAGTTCCACTCCCCACAACTTCAAGGTTCATAATAAATTCGTATTTTGGTTATCTTCCAGCTGGATTCTATATTCTGGAAGTACAGTGGAACAATCACTCTGAGCAAATCAAAATACTTAGAAATTGAGCTTTATGAAAACAATAAGACTTCAAGCCATCACTTTTTTGATGGCTATTTTTTTTCTCTCTTCCTGCTCCTGTCAGCCTGAGGACATTCTCAAAATAGCGTTTAAGGGAATGGAAAAAATGGTGGGAGATGGATTTGTTCCTTCAGATGAAATTCGCGCTTTAGGTGATTTCCAAGGCACCTCTGTGAATTTGAATCGGACAAATGATGAATCTATAATTATTCTTAAATTGGAGAATGGCGATCCAAAACTTCTGGGGGAATACCCGGAAGTACTCGCCAGAAAGTGTGCTGAAATCTATCTCAGAGACTTTGAAAATTCTGAAAACTATGAAAAAATCGTGGTTCAGTTTATCCAAACTGATCCCTTTAACCCAGATAATTTCGCCATGCAGGAGCATGAGTTTCAGACCAAAGACTTCCAATAAATTATCAAACCCTCGACACTATGAACATCCCAGAAGAATTCAAAAATCCACCCTTGACACTTGGAGACTGGATCATCAATGTGCTGATTTCCAAATTACCACTCATTGGCTTTATCATGTTGATCGTTTGGGCAGTAGATAAAAACACCGATGTCAACAAATCGAATTGGGCCAAATCTGAGCTGATTCTTCGACTCATCGGCTTTGTGATTGGAATCATTATCTTTTCCGTGATTGGCTTTGGCTTTTTTACAGCCTTTTCTGAAAATGTAAATTGGAGTGATTTTGATTAATATGGTTTTCCGCAATTAAGCCTTTGTCAAATTCTCTTTTATTTCTGGCAGGAAGTTGGAAGAGTGAAGCATCCGAATTATGAACCTCTAGGTTCATTGTAGGGCATTCACTTTTCTCACTGTTAGAAAAGCGAAGCTACAAATTGATAAGGCCTTCATAAATTAAAGTAAATCCGAGCCGTCTTCGACCTCCTCTACGGCTTTATCCAGAAAGTCCAAAAAAGGCTTCATCACGGAAAAGCCTTGAAAGGCAAGGTTCAGAAAATTGCCCGAGTTTACATCCTTGTCTGCAATTGGGCTGGAAACGATGAAGCTTTTCATCCGAAGCAACTCGATATAAGGATGATCTGTATCATAATCCCTTGGACTTGTCTTGAGCTTTTCTCCTTCGATGGTGGGAAACATTTTGACAAACTCCGGTTCACTGAGAATTTCCGCTAAGTCAGCACCGGAGTAATCAATTTCCTTTCGAATTTTCTTCAGTGTTTCTGCCATTGGCATCCAAATGCCTCCTGCAAAAAAGGAATTACCTGGCTGTATATGAAGATACCATCCCGGACCTTCGGATTTCTTTCCTTTTGGTGAAAAATAGGCTGCAAAATTGGTTTTATAGGGATCCTTATTGGCAGAAAAACGGATATCCCTATTTTGTCTAAATACGCAATCTTTCGGTTTGAATGCAGACAGCGCCGGCTCGAGTTCTGAGAGATTCTTTAACATGACCTCCACATCCTCCAAAAATTCTTTTCGGTTTGACTGATACCAATCTCTGTTGGCATCCATCCAATCTTTATGATTGTTTTCAGCTAGTGAACTGAGGAATTTGAGGTAGGGGCGCATAATTTGATTCTTTAAGAAGTTACTTCAATATAACCCTATCAAAAATCTAGTAGTTTGGGTAAGTATAGAGATTTTTTTGGGGTTAAAATTCCTTGATTTGAACTTTTGATTAAATTACACGTGTTTAATTTTTAAAATCTACACGTGTTATGAACACCAAGTTAACACTCACACTTGAAAAAGACGTGATCGAAAAAGCAAAGGAATATGCTGCCCAACAAGGGCAAAGTTTGTCTTCCTTGGTAGAAAATTATTTTAAACTCTTAGTACTTGAGAAAAAGGAAGATTCCGTAAAAAAAGAAAGGAAACCACTTCCAGAAAGTTTTTTAAAATTAGAAGGATGCCTAAAACATGAAGGGGAATTTGATTACAAAGAAGAGCTGACCAAAGCATTAATGGAAAAGTATGGACTCTAATATTTTTTTAGATTCCGATGTAATTTTAGATTTCCTTTTGAAAAGGGAACCTTTTAATGTACCAGCAAGGAGTATATTCGGCTTGGCTTATAATGGTGAAATCCAGATTTTTCTTTCATCATTGACAGTGGCTAATGTACATTACCTTCTCAGAAAGTTATATGGAAATGATGGAGCATTAAAAAAGATCACCGAATTGGTAAGCTTCTGTAAAATCCTCCCCGTTTCCGAAAAAGAGATTTTTGCAACATTGAAAAGTGGATTTTCTGATTTTGAAGATGCTATTCAGCATTTTTCAGCTGTTCAAAATCCGGAAATCAAAGGTATTATCACTCGAAACTTAGCTGATTATAAAAAGTCTCAAATTCCAATTTTTACTCCCGAAGCTTTCCTTTCCACCATCAAATAAAATCAACCAGCCCCTCCAACTTCATCCCTCTACTTCCTTTGATCAGAATCATGTAGTCTTCCAGTTGACTGTCCTGAAGCCAATTTCGGAATGAAAAAGGATCGGGAAAATACAGGGCATTCGGTGCCTTAGTGAGTGCAGAAACGATGAGCTTTCCTGTGAAACAAACCTTATCAAACTCATACTCGCTGACTATCTCTCCTAATTTTGCATGCTCCGCTTCGGCATGCTCCCCCAACTCATACATGTCTCCTAGGATGATCATTTTATGCTTCTTCCCTTTCATCTGACCAAAGGTCCTAATCGCTGCTTCCATGCTTGATGGATTGGCATTGTAAGCATCCAAAATGATTAAGTTACTCCTCTTTTCGACCAATTGGGAGCGCATATTGGAAGGTTTGTAATTCAAAACTGCCTCCACCGCTCGATTCATATCCACTCCAAAAAACTTCCCGATAGTAAGCGCAGTGGCAATATTTCCAAAATTATAAGCTCCGATTAGGGAAGATAGCTGCTCCCCTTCCACTCCCTCGACCGAAAACTTTACGAAAGGATCGGCACCCAGAAATTGTACTTCGCAAAAATCCCCTTTGGAAGGATAAAGCACGGGCTCTTCGAACCGCTTGACCATATTGCTTAAGATGGGATCCTGGCTATTGATAAAAACCGTCCCATCTTTTTCACGAATGTGCTGATAGAGTTCTGTTTTTGTCTTCAAAACCCCTTCAGGCCCACCCATTCCCTCTAAATGAGCTTTGCCAATGTTGGTAATGAAACCATGTGTGGGCTCGGCAATTTCACAAAGCTCCTGAATGTCCCCTTGCTTATTGGCTCCCATTTCGATGATAGCCAGTTCGTGTTCTTTCTTGAGAGAAAGCAAGGTCAGGGGAACTCCAATGTGATTATTGAGATTGCCGACTGTGGCCAAGGTCTTGAATTTAGTCTTCAATACCCCATTCAGTAGCTCTTTAGAAGTAGTCTTTCCATTGCTTCCGGTAAGACCAATGATAGGTATGTCGAATTGATGTCGGTGATAATTGGCCAGTTTCTGCAAGCAAACCAAAGCATCCTGACAGATAAAATAGCGCTCATCATTTTCCAAATAGTAAGCGGGGTCATCGACCACCACTCCTGAAGCTCCCATTTCAAGAGCCTTCTCAGCAAATTCATTCGCATCAAAATTTGGACCTTTCAGTGCGAAAAACAGATTTCCTGGTTCAATTTTACGTGTATCAGTACTGACTCCAGTACTCTTGAGAAAGGCTTCGTATAAGATGATGATGTTCATGACTCAAATTTAATAGTCCAAAATAAGGTAATCCAAGTCACTTTTGGCTTTTGGCAACGTTTTATCTTTAAATTCGGTTTAGAATTTAGCCATGAGAAGTTTAATCCTGCTTTTTTTCATATCTCTCTTAACCTTGCCCAGTCAAGGCCAAACCGCTTTCACTTTTGATAAGAGCACAGCAGTCAATCTGGAAAGCAAGACGCTGAGCTCCCCTTGGAGTGGCGGAATCAATTCAGCTCAAATCCAAACAATTGATTTGAATGATGACGGAGCCGAAGAGTGGGTAGTCTGGGATATCAATTCCCGGCAACTCACCGTATTCGAAAAATCTGGTGAGGAATTCATCCACCAACCTGAATGGGCTTACTACTTTCCGGAGGACATCAGTGGGTTTTTGGTGTTGGCGGACTACAATTCAGACGGTAAAAAGGACCTCTTCACTTCCACAGCCAGAGGTATCAAAGCATACCAAAACACTTCTTCCGGCAACTCCATTTCCTTTGAGCTGGCTCAAGACTTTCTTCCATTAGATAATGGATCCAACATTCAAGCCAATAATCTTGACACGCCGCTGATTCAAGATTTAGACGGAGACGGAGATCTAGACTTGGTGATCTTCAATTTTGCCTCGGGAGACTATCTGGAATTCTATGAAAATACTTCCGTGGATCGAAGTGGCAGCCCGGATATCGATGGCTTTGCTTTTCCAGTGAGGCATTGGGGCTTATTTGAAATCTGTGCCTGCGGAGATATCTCTTTTGGACAGACTTGTGCTGGAATAGATTTAAGCGTCAGCCCTACTGAAAACGCCCGAATTCAACATGCAGGCGGCCATTCTATTCTCTATCAGGATTGGGATGGAGACGGTATTTCCGATTTGCTTTTAGGCCGCGATGAGTGCGATATCTTATATTTCCTTCCGAATAAAGGAACAGAAACTGATCCCCTTTTCGAAGAATTTTCCACCAGTCTTCCTAGCCTTGGTGCGCTACCCCAATTTCCTGTTTTCCACAATCCAGAGTTGATCGAGGGAAATCTCATTATCAGTTCTAATTCGAATGAGGCAGCTGCCATTTATGGAGTGGATTTCGCTCAGTCCATCTTCCGCTTTGATGGGATGAGCACTCCCATTCTACAGGATCAAATCTTGGATTTGGGAGAAAATACACGACCTTTTTTCCTTGGAAATCAAAATGGAGGAAAACTCTACCTCAGTGCCAATGTGACCCGTGAAGGAGAAGTATTGGGTGAAATCTTAGAATTCGATTTTCAAAATGGAGCATTCGAAGAGAAGGATCGCTTTGAAAACATTAGAGAATTAGGGCTTTCTGAAGTTCAATATTTAGAATACACCGACCAAACAGGTCGAGTACAACGGTTACTGACAGGAATACGTTTTGAAGGAAATATCCCGCAGCAGCGGATTTTTCAATTGATCAACAATCGGTGGACCGAACTTGAACTTTCAGGCTATCAGCCCAACCGAGGGGATTATTTGTCACTTTTCAATTATCAGGATGAAGATTACTTGCTGGTTGCAGCTCAAAATGGAGGCCTGGATCTCTATTCCGTGAACTTTGAAATTTTAGCTGCTGAGCTCCTTGAAACCGATTTCTTGGGATTTCAGGACAATCCTGCCAATCGAAATCTAGCTGTTGCAGTTTATCAAAAAGAAGACCCCGGCCTGTATACTATCGATCAAGGAGGAATCTTGACCTATCTCGACAACTTCATGCAGCAAAGTCAGCGAGAGGAAGTACAAATCCAAATCGGAGGTGAAAACTATCCAACTCGCCTGGGCAGAAATACCTGGATCACCTTGCTACCGGATGTTTTGGGAGGTAAGCCTGATTTGATTTTGGGTACGCGAGCGGGTGGATTGATTTATCTCAAGGCCTCGGAATCCACCATTCCTCCAAGCGAAGGGATTCAATTGATTATATATCCTAACCCTAGTCCAGGGCCGGTGAAAGTCATCTCCAACCAATCCGGAACAGGACGTATCGTCAATGCTTTGGGTCAGGTGATTTTGTCAGATATCAGCCTAGAGGCTGGACAGGAATTGGAGATTCAATCAGGCTTTTACACACCGGGACTTTATATTTTTCAGCTTCAGACCAACAACCGCAATTCCATATCCAAAAAGTTCTGGGTGAGGTAAATTTTAGGTAGATTTTTTATATTTGTAATTACATTGTAATAACGAACCGGAAACATGAAGACATCAATCATTAAGATCGGAAATTCGAAAGGGTTGCGATTGAGTAAAACAATTTTGGAAAAGTACAATATTCAAGATCAGGTGGAGCTCACTTTGGAAGAAAATCAAATTGTCATCAAGCCATTGCCAAAACCTAGGTCAGGTTGGGACAAACAATTTGAAGAAATGCACAAAAACGGTGACGATGAGCCGATGATGGATGATTTTTTTGAAGATGAAAATTTGGAAGAATGGACCTAAGGCAATATCAAATTGTACTGGTAAATTTAGATCCGACGGTAGGCAGTGAAATCAAAAAGACTCGACCATGCGTGATTATTTCACCTGATGAAATGAATCGGCATCTTCGGACAATTGTCCTCGCTCCTATGACATCAAACTTAAAGCCCTATCCCACACGAGTAGCTGTTTTCCAAAACAATAGACAAGGAATGATTGTCATTGATCAAATCAGGACGGTCAATAAATCTAGAATTGTGAGAGTTTTGGGAAAGCTAAGTGCGGACGAAATAGTCCTGTGCAAGCGAGTACTTCAAGAAACTTATGTCGATTAAAAAGTATCTTTTTTTGTTTGCCAAATTGATAGCCCTTAAAAACCCAAACGGGTATGGTTTATTTTCAAAAACAATCTAGTAGCTTTCCATACAGAATAAACACCAACTTATGAGACATATTTATTTCCTGGCCTTTTTGGCCTTTATCGGATTTGCTTGTACGAGCGGTCCGAAGAACCCTGCTGATAAAATTTTCATCAATGGAACCATCTATACCGTGGACGAATCCAATCCGAAGGTCGAAGCAGTAGCCGTCAAAGATGGAATGATTCAGGCTATCGGCTCCTCGAGTGAAATCCAGGAATTAGCGGGTAAAAATACCGAAGTGATCGACCTGGAAGGCAAAACCATGACTCCCGGCTTTATCGAATCCCACGGACACCTGATGGGTATCGGCTATAATAAACTGGAACTCGACCTGATGTATGTCAAAACTTACGACGAGCTCGTCGAAAAAGTGGCTGAGGCGGTGGAAAAATCTAATCCCGGCGACTGGATCACGGGCCGGGGCTGGCATCAGGACAAATGGATCGAGAAACCCGAGAAAATGGTCAAAGGATTTCAGACCAATGACAAACTCAATGAGGTATCAAAAAATAACCCTGTCTTCCTGCGTCATGCCTCAGGACACGCTTCCTTTGCCAATGCTAAAGCTATGGAGCTCGCTGGAATCGCCAACCTAAAAGGCGAAAGACCAGGTGAGGTTGAAGGCGGAGAAATCATCACCGATGAATTGGGAAATCCGACCGGTGTATTGACCGAAAGAGCTTCCAATTTGGTCGCTCGATTAGTTCCCGAAGAAACTCCCGAGCGGGCAGAAGAGGCTTTGACTTTGGCCTTAAAGGAATTGGTAGAGAAAGGAATCACCTCTTTTCATGATGCAGGTTCCGGTCAGGATGTAATTGATTTGGTGCAGAAATTCAAAGATGAAGGCAAGCTTACCGTCCGTCAGTATATCATGCTTACCGGACGTCAGCCGGAGCTTTTGGAAGAATGGTACAAAAAAGGTCCGATGATAGACTCAGAAGATCATTTGTTGACTGTCAGATCCATTAAGTTGAATTGCGATGGAGCTTTGGGGCCAAGAGGTGCTTGGTTGCTGGAAGATTATTATGATCGACCGGGGCATAGAGGGCATGAGACTTTGCCCATGTCTGTAGTGACGGAGGTTTCGGAGAAAGCCCTTCCTTTAGGCTTTCAAGTTTGTTCTCATGCCATCGGAGACCGGGCAAATCAGGAGATTTTGGATCGCTATGAAGCGGCATTTGCCAAAAACCCTGAAGCCACCGATCACCGATTCCGAATCGAGCACGCCCAGCATATTCATCCCGATGATATTCCTCGATTTGGAGAGATGGGTGTGATAGCCGCCATGCAGGCCATTCACCTGAGCTCGGACCGTCCCTGGGCGATCGATCGCCTGGGCGAAAAACGCATCATCGATGGAGCCTATGTCTGGCAGAAACTGATGAAATCTGGTGCGGTGGTAACCAACGGAACAGATGCCCCCGTCGAACCTGTCGATCCGATCCCCTCTTTTTACGCTTCAGTAACCCGAAAAACATTGGAAGGAACTCCAGAGAACGGCTACGAAGCCGATCAAAAAATGACCCGGGAAGAAGCCTTAAAATCCTATACCTTGGATGGTGCCTTTGCGGAGTTTGAAGAAGATTTCAAAGGCTCCATCGAAGTTGGCAAAGCAGCTGATTTTACCGTTTTTGATCAAAATATCATGGAGGTACCCGAAGAGGAGATTCTGAAGACCAAAGTCGCCATGACCGTGATGGGGGGAAAAATGGTATTTAAAAGACAATAATTAAGACCTTTCAAGGTTAGTTAACTTTTAGAAGTTCCCTTTATGGGAACTTTTCTTTTATATTTTAATTTAGAAACATGTGAGAATAATTGCAAAACGGACTTTGCGGGAATTTTGGGAAAAACATTCCGATTCTGAACAACAGCTAAAAGCTTGGTATCGAGAAGCTGAAAAGTCCCAATGGAGTAATACCCACGATCTAAAAAGAGCGTATCCAAACGCCAGTATATTGGGAGAAAATAGAGTAGTATTCAATATAAAGGGGAATCACTACCGATTGATTGTAAAAATCAATTTTGAATTTCAGTTATGTTGGATTCGCTTTATAGGAACTCACGCCGAGTATGACAAAATCAACGCAAATACTATCTGATATGAATATCAAGCCAATCAAAACCGAAACAGATTATCAAAAAGCACTGATTCGCCTTGAAGAGATTTTTGATGCTCAAAAAGGAAGCAAGAAAGGAGACGAACTAGAAATACTTTCTATTTTAATCGATCAATATGAAAAAGAAAATTTCCCGATTGACCTACCCGATCCTATCGAAGCTATCAAGTTTCGAATGGAGCAGATGGACCTCAGAAATAAAGATCTTGCTGCGGTGATCGGAAATAAAAGCCGGGTAAGTGAAGTCATGAATAGAAAAAGAAAACTTTCGCTGGATATGATCCGAAAACTGAACACCTATCTTCGAATTCCTACAGAAGTTTTGGTTCAGGAATATTGATCTCATGAATCCTTCATTTCTTAATTTTGACTTATTATGACAAAGGAATTTTTAGCTAAAATTATTTCACTAATCCTTCTCTTGCTAGGCATTGTTTCACTTCAATACCGCCTCTTGAGCAATGAAACGATAATTGTTCTTTTTATTGCTCCAGTATTTTTCGTCATGTTTGCAGATTTATTATCAATGAAGAAAAAAATAAAATAGAGTTAGATTCCCCTGACTGAGAGTAGAATACATTTATATGATTGAGTGGATTACCCCTCTAGGTGTAGTCAAATCTATGATAGTACTGGGTGGGATTTGCAATCCCACCCTCCTATTCTCACCAATTTGCAATTGATTAAATTATGTCAACCCGTGAATCACAAGCAAATTATAAATTTGTATGGATAGGAAGGCGTAGTTACAAACATACGCCAAGTCAACGCTACTTTCAAATTCAACATTACTCTATACTCAGCGGGAGAGAATCCCCTATCGTTTATAATCATCTCTTTGTGTGTGTCAATTAGTAGTCATGCCTGTCTGCATCAGGCAGGCTCGAGTTCATGGTCACTTGATTGTGTAACTCACGTTTCGTCCGTTTCCTTGCTTCTCGATCAGTCCCTTTTTGACCAAGTCAGACAAAATTCGTTTCACTGTAGGTGCAGGAATAGCCAACTTCTCAGCAATTTCTCCCGACTGGATATTCGGACGGTTTTGAATAATGGTATAAATTGATTTCTCTTTGGGTAAAAGTTGTGTTTCCAAACCCCTTTTTTGCAATTTTTCCATCAGCTGTGATTGGATGTTTAATAAGCAATTCAAAAAGAACAATATCCAATCGGTTACATCCTCGTTTGGGCGTTGAGCCTGACAATTTCTAAGCGCTTGATAATATTCGTTTTTTCGATTTTCTATCTCGTGCTCAAAGCTCACGTATTCTATCCATCTATATCCATTTTGGAGCAGCAAAAGCGTTGAAATCAAACGACTTAGCCTACCGTTCCCGTCTTGAAATGGGTGAACGCTCAAAAAATCATAAACAAAAGATGCTACTTTTATTAAGATATGTACTTCCGATTCTGAATTATACCAATTGAGTAAAGCTCTCATAGCATCTTCGGTATCAACTCCTGCTTTGGTGGTCTGGAAAATGATTTGTCTTGAGCCGTCAGAGAATGATGCTTCTACTGCATTACTATGAAGCTTATAATTGCCTTTGTGCCATTGATCTTTGGCACTGTACTTCATCAGGCTATTATGTAAACTTTTGATGTGGTTTTCGGTAACGCTGATGCTTTTATAGGATTCTGAAATCAAGTCCAACACCTCAAAATATCCGACTACTTCCTGAGAATCTCTGTCAGTTAGCTTAGTAATGTCAATTTCGTGGAGCAATACATCCACTTCTTCATCACTCATCCTGTTGCCTTCTATACGGTTTGAAGCCCCTACACTTCGCACGGTCGCGATACTCTTCAACTCTTTAAGGGTTTGTCCCTCTTTGCGTTCAATAGCGGTCCAATTTGCATCAAAACGGTCTATTTTACTGATAAAGTTGATCAGTTTCCAATCAATGACCAATTTGAAATTGTAGACTAGGTTATTCATTTTGATACGGTTTGATACGTAAAAATACGATTATACTTTGAAATTAAAAGTAAAAAATAATACGATTTGATACGTTTAAATATGATTATGATACGAAAAATATCATGGTCTTCCCTTACATGATTTTCGTGTAGGATCGTTCCATCATACTCCATGCTGAGCATAGAATAATTATTGGTGGGACTGGGTGGGATTTGCAATCTCACCCTCCTGTTTTCACCAATTTGTAATTGGTATCTCGAGGAGTGGCTATCGCCTCTGATTGAGAGTAAAACACATTGATATGAATGAGTGGATTACTCCCATGGGCATAGTATAAATATTGGTGGGACTGGGTGATCCCGTACAGCTGTCGGGAGAAACTTCACCCAAATATCCATACCATCCCGAAAGCTATCGGGATGGAATTGGTTCTATTTCGTTAACTCTTGAATCACAAGCAAATTATAAATTTGTATGGATAGGAAGGCGTAGTTACAAACATACGCCTAGTCAATACCACTTTCAAATTCATCATTAGTCTACACTCAGCGGGAGATAGATACTGCGCACCTACTTTATTCTTCATTTCATACAATTCTGATTTTCAACTCTCAATTGGATTATATTCTTGAGAAACCATCCATTTTTCTCGGATACGAAAGGCGGGAATGGTTTGCCTTTTGGCTTTGTTAGCGGCGACGTTTGGTTTTATGCCATTTTGCGAAGCCCATATGGAAAGCGGAATTATTTTTTTCGCAGTCAGTATGGTTATTCGTTTGTTCAAAGTTTCTTGCAGCAGCAAGGCAAATAAGCCGGTGAAACCTCCAAACTTCATGGTTGACTGGTACTTTGTAAATAGCGGGTAGTATTCGGTGAGCTTGCTTTTGTTTTGAATGATAATAGGAGGTAAACCTATATTCATTAACTGCAAGTTGATAAGCACTCTGCCCATTCTTCCATTGCCATCAACAAAAGGATGAATGGTTTCAAACTCTGCGTGAAAGTGTGCGATGGCATCCAAAAAATAGGGGATTTTATTCTGATTGTATTGATCTACCAACTCTTGAACAAGTGTAGGCACAAACTGCGGATTTGCTCCCAAGTGATTACCCACACGCACCCATTCTTTGTCATGTCGAAACCGACCTGCAATGGTATCGTCAATGTCGGTGAGCAAGGTTTTATGCAAACTTAAAATGAGATTGATGCTGAGTCTTGATTCGTTTTTTTCTAAAAGGGTTTCGGTAAGTTTTGCCAAATTTTTGGCTTCGTAAATTTCACGGACAGTCACTTTGCGTTGTAAACTGCCTCCTGATAGAATCTTTTCGGTGTCTTCTAAGGAAAGTGTGGAGTTTTCGATGGCATTTGAGTTGTAAACCATTTCAGGAATTTCGGCAAGGGCTATTTCCTTTAGCAAAGTCTCATTG
>LJXT01000017.1 GCA_001314815.1 Algoriphagus marincola HL-49 | reverse complement strand
TGAATCGTTCCAAAAAAAGCTCCGATTTGAGACGCTCGGGAGATACGTAGAGGAATTTATAATTCCCGTGTACACAATTATCCAATACCCGATCTATTTCCCGATAGCTCATTCCTGAGTAGATGGCTTGGGCCAAAATCCCTTTGCTTTTGAGCTGATCGACTTGATCCTTCATCAAAGCAATCAAAGGGCTAATGACCAGACAAATTCCTTCCTGTACAAGAGCCGGAATTTGGTAGCAGAGAGACTTCCCTCCACCCGTAGGCATCAAGGCAAAAGTATCTTTACTGTCCAGTACAGAAAGGATCACTTGCCTTTGGACTGGACGAAAATCATCATGCCCAAAAACCTGCTTTAAGATATCTTTCGCCTGCTTTTCCAATTACCAGTTGGGGGTTTCCTTATTCAAAAAAGCAGCAATTCCGTCCTTACAGTCCTGATGCGAGCGGGACTCTGCATTCATTTTTGCGGCGAGTAATAATTTTTGATCACGCTCCTCCCGATGAATATTACGCAGCAAAAGTTTGGTTGCACGCATGGAGTTGGCAGAATTCTTTTCCACCAGCTTTTCAGCAAATTCGGTAACCTTTTCCATCAAATGATCTGACTCAACGGATTCGGTGATGATTCCAAGATCTGCTGCCCTTTGTGCGGAAATCAAATCGCCGGAAAGGAGTAATTCCTGAGTTTTGGCGGCGCCAATCTGCTCCTGAAGGAAAACAGAGACCAAGGCAGGAATAAAGCCAATTCGAACTTCCGTGTAGCCAAAAAGTGCCTCAGGCACTGCGAAAGCAAAATCACAAACTGTCACCAAACCACAGCCACCTGCCAAAGCATGCCCTTGCACTGCGGCTATAATGGGCTTGGGGAAATTATAAATCCGATCAAACAGGCTCATCAGCCGCTTACTGTCCTCCAAGTTTTCTTCAGGAGTAAATTCCTGCATCTTTTGAATGTAAGCGAGGTCAGCCCCGGCACAAAATGCTTTCCCTGCAGCTGCCAAAATCACCACCTTCACATCCTCCTCATTCTCCACCCGATCCAAAATTTCCAAAAGCCCACTGACCAATTCAGGGCTCATGGCATTTCGTTTTTCGGGGCGGTTAAGAGTAATTTTTCCTATCCTATTAGATTTTTCAAAAAGGACAATATCGTTCATTATTCTTTGGGTTTACTTGGACAAGTTAGGACAGTGTAGGGCTTTTTCAAAAAGTCAATCGAAGAGCATTTAAAGGAATCTCTAAGCTTTTGGAATCTGAATGTTTAATCCATCCTTGAGAATCCCACATTTGAATATTCTGAGGAGATTTTTGACCCAAAACCATTCGCTTTTCACTTATTGTCAAATCCAATTCGGAGAAATATAAATCACCCTCTTGGGTTGAGAAAACCTGAAGTTCCTGTGGATCATTTCCCCAATTGCTTTTGACACGATTTGGAAGAATCACATAATCTGCATCTTCCGAAGAAATACTCTGATTCCAGGATTTCAATTTTACTCCTGTCCAATAATCAATAGCCCAACCTTCCTCTGCCCGGTAGATGACCACTTCTGGCTTTTGATTGGAAATTAACTGAAGCATGCCACTCATAGCCCAAACAACCCATAAAGCTACTGACCAGAAAGCAAGCTGTTTCTTCGGGCCATACTCCCAAGCCGCCCAAACAAGCAGCAATGACCAAACCAAAAGCATGGTAACTGGCTGAATGGTGAGTTCGCTTAATCGGAAAGGCAAAAGCCGAAAGGCCTCCAAAATCCAAAGTTCGACCTGAATAAAACTCCCGACTATCCATCCCAAAGCTTTTCCCACAAAGGGAATCCAGCCGATTAATAACAGGGGAATCCCAACCTGCATGATTAAAAATGTAATGGGGATGACCAATAAGTTGGCAGGCAGAAACCAAACCGGAAAACTATGGAAATACCAGACTGAAAGTGGAAAAGTAGCGAGCTGTGCAGCAATTGAGACTGCTCCAAGCTGCCAGAGATATTCTAATATTCGACTTTTCGGATACCAGACCCTTACGATGAGTGGTTGAAGCAAGACGATTCCTGCTACTGCCAAATAGGAAAGTTGGAATCCAACTTCCGTGATTACTCCCGGATTGACGGCAATCATTAAAATCGCCGAGAAGGCCAAAGTATTGAATATGGGTGGCTTGCGATCCCGAAGCTGACCCAAGACAATCAAGGTAAACATGACGGATGCCCGCACCACGGAAGGAGAAAGACCTGTGATAGTCGCGTAGGTCCAAATAACTAAAACCAGGACTAAGAGGTAGCTTTTTCGAGCTATTCCGGATAGTTTCAGAGGCTTAATCAAGAACAATAAAACCGCTACCAGAATCCCAACATGAAGTCCGGAAACTGCCAAAATATGCATAACACCTGCCTCCGAATAAGACTCTCGGGTAGATCGATCCAATTGGTTCTTTTGACCGAGAAGCAGGGCCTTGGCGATAGGTAGCGATGAATTCTGGGGGATGTTTTTTTCTAGCAGATCACTTAAACTTTTTCGTAGATCATCAGCAAAGAAGTAGAATGGTCGATCACTTTCAACAGGGATAATTTGCGATTTTCCCTCCGAGATAAATTGTCTGGCAGTGATCCCTTTTCGAGAAAGAAAGCCTTTGTAGTCAAATTCATTCGGGTTTCTAGGGGCTTCAATCTTCTCCGGCTTATCAGACACGAGTACCCATTGGCCGGGGATAAACTCGTGTGCTGATTGATGATAAATGATGACCTGCTGATTGGCTCTAGCCCATTTGGAAGAATCAAAATAATACTGGGCTAAAAGTAGATTTTCCTTGGAGTTGGGCTTTTGCAGATCATAAGCTTGTACTTGGGCAAGGTAAGGACCATCCAATACAGATTCCCATTGCACTTCCTGATGAAAAGAAGGGCGCAACCAACCCAATACTATCAACTGTGAATAGGCTAACCAAGTTAATATGGAAAGACCTGCTTTTGATCGGACTGCTAAAAAGTAAATCAACCACAGAAGTGCTATCGAAATCAAAAAAACCAACTTGGAAACCTCCAAAGGAAACAGAAAACTCAAGCAGATTCCTGCCAAGAAAAAAAGAAGGTATCTCAAAAAGGGATAATCGGAAAACCTCATCTTCAAAAAGCTTTCCTACAATTTACGGTAAAAAAAAAGCCATCCCAAAAACTTAGGATGGCTTCATAAGAGATTTTTAGATCTTAAAACCGATAGCCAAGGCTAAAACCTCCGTTGAGTTCTATTCTTGTAAATCGATCCGCGACCTCGTTGCTGAATCCTCTAGCCATACTGACATAGGGGCCAAAGGCAAAGCTTTCTGAAAGCTCCCACTTGAATCCCGCACCCACTCCAATCATGAAAGCATTCATATTGGTGGTAGCGATGCCCCCATCTACCGGTTCTTCAAATTCACCAAAGCGAATTTTTGCGAGTGGGTAAAGGAAAAACCTTCCATTTGGATTAGTCCCAAAGTAAAAATTCATGGCCGCTTGCACCGAATTGGTTTTATAATTCTTCCCGTTTGCCTGGGAATTATACCCAAATCTATCATTGATATGCAATTGCAAATCGAGTGCAGTATCCTCTGTGAGGAATTTCTCATATCCAATTTCAATCGATCCAAGCGCAATCAGATTTGCGAAATTTAGCTTGATTTCATTGGTATTATCTCCGCTAAAGGCAGTACCACTGCTACTGGATACGACAGTTTGACTGTAAGCATTAAACCCGAAAATGAGGGTTAAAAGAAGAGTAGTTAAATTTTTCATGTGTTAATAATTTGTTTTTCAGCTGCCACATGGAATCTCGCGTGCTTTACAATCATCCCAGCGTGTGTCGCTTGCGACTTGCTCGATTTCATATCTGAATTTTAAACAATAAACGGTTAAAACAAAATTACTATTTTTTTTAGCCTAACTCCATTTTGTAATGAAGAATATTACATTCCTCGAATTGATCACCGACTTTTTGGAAGCCAAACTTAGCGTAGAGTGGAACAGCTTCTAGTTGAGCATGTAGGTAGCGCTTTTTGCCGGCAGCATCCGGATGAACCATAATATCTCTCAGTACAGCTGAGACCAAAGCTTGCCCTACACCTTTTCCTCTGACTTCTTTTCGAACTGCAAAGCGCTCCAATTTGATACCATTAGGAGTAAACCTCCATCTAGCAGTACCGACAGGCTTCCCTCCTAAAGACGCGAGAAAATGGGTAGATGTTTCCTCAAATTCATCGTATTCATCAGCGGCATCCACTTTCTGCTCCACCACAAATACTTCTTCCCGAATCTTGAAAATGATATCCCTTCCGGCTTTACCGGTCACTTTTTCTACTAGCAGACTCATTTTTTGAAATATCTTTTTCTGTTTGATGCTTATCGTAGGCCTCGATGATGGCTTTGACTAGTTTGTGTCTGATGACATCTTTTCCACTCAGATTGACGATCCCAATTCCTTTCACCCCCTGAAGGATCCGAAGAGCTTCTCTAAGTCCGGACTTTTGCCTGATCGGTAAATCCACCTGAGTCTGATCCCCCGTGATGATCACCTTGGAATTAGGCCCCATTCGAGTCAAAAACATTTTAATCTGCTCAGAAGTGGTATTCTGCGCCTCATCCAAAAGCACGAAGGCATCGTGAAGTGTTCTACCTCTCATGTAGGCAAGCGGAGCGATTTCGATCACGCGGGTCTCCTGATAGTACTTAAGCTTCTCCGGCGGAACCATGTCCTGCAGGGCATCATAGATAGGTCTCAGGTAAGGATCGAGTTTTTCTTGCAAGTCTCCAGGCAAAAAACCAAGATTCTCACCAGCCTCAACAGCAGGGCGAGTAATGATGATTCGCTTAACCTCACGATTTTTCAATGCCCGAACGGCCAAAGCGACGGCAATGTATGTTTTCCCGGTACCTGCCGGTCCCAAAGCGAAGACCAAATCATTTTTGAAAGAGGCCTCTATAAGCTTCCGTTGATTAGGGGATTTGGGTTTGATGACCAAGCCCTTATTCCCAAACACGATGACCTGATCCCGACTAGACTGCTCAAAAGGGATTCCCTCCATATCGAGATAGTCTTTCACCTTGTCCGGGCTGAGATGACCGAATCGCTCGACATGCTCCAAGAGAAGGTTGATCAAATTATTGATGCGCAGAATTTCGGGTGCACCGCCCTGAATTCGGATTTCGTTGCCCCGAGAGATGATTTTGCTTTGAGGAAATGCCTGCGCCACCTGACGGATGTTTTCATTTGCTTGCCCTAAAAATTCTGCAAGGGGCACATTTTCCAGCGTGATTACTTTTTCTACCAAATTTTTTATTCAGTTAAATATTCTTGAAGGGGCTGAGATATTATTCTATTTTTGTCTCAAAGCCCTCTCAACAAAAGTACATAATTTTAATTGACTTGCTTCTATGGCCTTGGTGACATTCATCTCAGATTTTGGAGATCAGGATCATTACGTACCTGTGGTGAAAGCCAAAATGTTGGCGATCAATCCGCAATTGAATATCATTGACTTGTCTCATCATATCAAGTCATTTGATCTGGAGCAAGCTGCTTTCATTTTAAAGGCATCATTTAGAGATTTTCCGAAAGGAACCGTGCACTTGGTAGCGGTCAATACTACCGGCGAAATGACACAAGGCTATATCGGAGCCAAACTGGAAGAGCATATTTTTATCGCTCCAAACAACGGCATTCTGAGTCTTCTGGCTGATAAAGAACCCGGCATTCTGGTCAAATTTGCAGATATCCACGTGCAGGAAAGTAGCTTCCCTGCAAAAGACATCTTAGCTCCGATTGCTGCCAAAGTAGCGTCAGGAGCTGCCATCCATGATTTTGGTGGGCCCTTGGATCAATTCAAAAAAGCCATGCCCCGCAATCCCAAAGCCACCCGTGAATTTATCACAGGCCATGTCATACGGGTGGATCGCTATGGAAATGCCATCACAAATATCAGTAAAGAACTCTTCGACAAATTGAACCCCGGTAATTTTACCATTGAAATCGGTAGAGAGAGGCTTGATCGCCTTCATAATGGATTTGGACAGGTGGACCTAGGTGACTGTTTTGCCTATTTCAATAGCCTAGGACTGCTAGAAATCGCCATCAATCACGGAGATGCCGGTTCTCTTCTTGGCTTGCGCTTTGAGTCTGTGGTTACTATTTATTTCAATCCCTAACTCATGCTAATCCGAATTGTACGAATGACCTTTCAGGAAGAAAAGGTTGCTGCTTTTTTAGAAAACTTTGAATCCAATAAGAAAAAGATTCGCTCATTTCCTGGTTGTCGGCATCTTGAACTTTGGCAAGATGAAAATCAGAAAAATATTTTCATAACCTACAGTCATTGGGATAGTGAGAAGAGTCTGAATGAATACCGTGATTCTGAGCTTTTTAAATCAGTTTGGAGCTATACGAAGACCCTTTTTTCGGATAGACCTCAGGCCTTCAGCACAAAAAAGTTGGATGAAGTGGAAATCTAGGGTTGGAGAAAAATAAAATTGTATTCATATTTGCATCCCGTTTGGAAAGCAACGGGGAATTTTGAAATGCCCAGGTGGCGGACCTGTCCGCCGAGAATGAGAAAATGATCATTCTTTTAAAACCCTGGAAATTTTAAATCCGCAAATAAGCACCATGCCCAGGTGGCGGTCCCGATAGTTATCGGGATGGTAGATCTACCTGTCGGTAGACAGGCCTGCCTTTGCCGGCAGGCAGGCGCGTTGGTCGCAAACACCAACATGCCTAAATTGAAATATTAGCTGCCCAGATGGCGGAATTGGTAGACGCGTTGGTCTCAAACACCAATGCCTTCGGGCGTGCCGGTTCGACTCCGGCTCTGGGTACAAAGGCTCACAGAAATGTGGGTCTTTTTTGTTTTTGCCTATTTTTAGAAATGAATGAATATTTTGTCTACGCTATCAAAAGTCTTGAAAAGAATTATATCTACGTAGGCATGACTGATAATCCAGAAAGACGGCTTGAAGAACATAACTCTGGAAAAGGAAGATCAACAAAACCCTATGCTCCATTTCGTATGATCTATTTAGAAAAAATTGGAACTAGGGAAGAAGCTAGAAAAAGAGAAAAATACCTAAAAAGTGGTGTTGGAAAGGAGTTTTTGAAACAGATTATTAATTCCTAGGCAACGGTCTCGATGACTATCGGGTTTGTATATCTATCTATTGGTCTCAAACACCAATGCCTTCGGGCGTGCCGGCCTGCATTCCGAAGGGATGTTCGACTCCGGCCCTACCTTCGGCAGGCAGGCCTGGATACACTCTGAAGCTCCTTCTGAAAAGAAGGGGCTTTTTTTATTTTCAGGATCTCCGGCGGAGGAGAAGTTTATCCCGATGGAGCGTAGCGGATATCGGGAACTCCGGCCCTACCTTCGGCAGGCAGGCCTGGATACACTCTGAAGCTCCTTCTGAAAAGAAGGGGCTTTTTTTGTTTTCAGGATCTCCGGCGGAGGAGAAGTTTATCCCGATGGAGCGTAGCGGATATCGGGAACTCCGGCTCTACCTTCGGTAGACAGACTTAGGTACATTCAAAAGCTCCCTCTGAAAAATAGGGGCTTTTATTATTTTTTGGAATAGTTGGTTTTCGGCTCGTTAACCAAAGCCTCTTCTGACTTTATACTCACTTCCTCATCTGCTTGCAAAATGGTTATTAAATCTACGCCAAGAGCTTTCTCCAGATTACAAATCGTTTCCAACTTAAAATTCTCCTCTCCCTTCACATATTTGCTCACCTGCTGAGGAGAAACCCCCATTTCTTCAGCCAGTCTTGCTTTGTTCCAGCCCAAGTCCTCTAATGCATCCAAAATCCTCAGAGCAATGTCTGCTGATTTTCTCAACCACACCTTATTCGCTTTTCTCCAAGCCACCTTTTCCATCCAGTTCTCCGTGGATTGAACACTGATGTCTTTGATTGATTTTTTTGTGTCAGTCATGGCTCTATTTTTCTATATAAACTACTTTTCCTTCAATATCATTTTGTCTCAAAAACTCAACTGCGGCCTCCAAACGAATTATTTCAAGTTTTGTATGCGGCCGGTCTTTCATAAATCGGGTGAGTTTGACGGTGCCGCCTGTTATCACAAATTCATCTCTAAATCGAACCGCATAAAGTCTCAAATAACTTTTTCGCTCCTCACCTTTCACCTTAAGTTTTTGCAATTCATAGATTTGATCTTTTTCTGAATTCTCTAAAGGTTTGAAAAGAGATTCCAAATCGCCTGATATTACGTGGTCGGCTAATTCTTCGAATAAGTCATCCGCAAAATCAAGTGCTTCCTTAACAATACTGTTAAGCTTAGCAGAACCATAAAAATTAAAGTAATCTTGCCTAAATTCAGTAAAAAACGATCTAAACCAAGTTGGATCTTTCCATTCTGCCCTAAGCTTGGAAAATGCGTTTTGTACTTTTCCTTTCTCATCCTTCTCTTCCCCCTCAAACTGAGCAGCAAAGAGCTTTCCTTTTGTTCCGGCAAGCTCAAAGATACAGACAACTTTCATTTTTATCAACCTACAGGTTTACTTTCTGGCTCTCCGTTAAGAGGGAAGATTAAAAACAAGGTTGGACTCAGTTCATGAACCGTAAATTTGTGCATCGCAATTCTTGGGAGTTCAAAATCCCAAATAGTCCTTGACCGGAAGTATAGTGATATGCTTTCATAAAATCATTTTTCCAATATCCCCATTATCCCCCTAAACCCATCAAGTGCCGCCTCCACGTCTTCAATGATTTCCTCGGCCAATTCATCAGGATCGGGAAGGTTGTCGAGGTCTGCTAGGCTTTTGTCTTTGAGCCAGAAGATATCCAGATTAGTCTTGTCACGGCTTATGATTTCATCATAGCTGTATTTGCGCCAACGTCCATCAGGACTTGTCCCAAGCGAAGTCGAGGGATTTTCAGAATACGTTTCGGTCCGTTTATGGCGATTGGATGGATTGTAAAGCGTGATAAAGTCCTGCAAGTCCTCCAACTTCATGGTTCCCTTTTTCAGGGTATGGTGGATATTGGTTCGGTAGTCGTAGATCCAAACTTCCTTAGTCCAGGCTTCTTTGGATGCAGGTTTGTTTTCGAAAAACAAAACGTTTGCCTTTACACCATGGGCGTAGAAGATTCCGGTGGGTAATCTTAGGATAGTATGCAAGTCTGTTGTTTTGAGCAGTTCTTTCCGAACTGTCTCTCCAGCACCTCCTTCGAAAAGCACATTATCCGGCAGGACAACCGCTGCCTCACCATTGATTTTCATCAGTGAGCGGATATGCTGTAGAAAATTCAACTGCTTATTCGAAGTGGAAGCCCAAAAATCCTGTCTGTTATAGCTGAGGTCTTGCTTCTCTTGCTCGCCTTCTTCGTTGGTTATGGTCATACTGCTTTTCTTCCCGAAAGGAGGATTGGCGAGCACATAGTCAACCCGAATTCCTTCATCAGCTATCAAAGCGTCATTAGGCGAAATGAACGTGTCTCCATCAATCTCTCCGATATTATGAAGAAACATATTCATCAGGCAGAGGCGGCGGGTACTGGCCACAATCTCATTCCCCGAAAAAGTGCTGTTCTTCAAGAAATACTTTTGATCCCGATCCAATTGATGACGGGAAGTGATGTAGTCGTATGCCGCCAAAAAGAACCCGCCTGTGCCGCAACTCGGATCATGAATGGTCTTACCGGGCTTTGGTGCCAAACACTCAACCATAGCTCTAATCAAGGCTCTTGGAGTAAAATACTGTCCTGCACCAGACTTGGTATCTGCTGCATTCTTTTCCAACAAGCCTTCGTAGATATCACCTTTGACATCTGCGCCTACCAAGGTCCAGTTCTCCTTAGCAATCAAGTCAATCACCCGTAGCAATTTTGCAGGATCTTGGATTTTGTTTTGGGACTTGGTGAAGATCTGTCCGAGGATTCCTTTCTCCGTGCCCAAAGAGCGAAGCATTTGGGAATAATAGGCTTCCAACTCGGCTCCACGCTTCTTGGACAGTGTTTCCCAATTGCAAAATTCCCCGTTAGGGATTTCCCGGCCTTCGGTATCCTTGATGCGTGGAAACTGGATACTTTTAGAATAGGGAGGCTTGGACATCTCGTCGGCCATCTTGAGGAAAAGCAGATAAGTTATCTGCTCCAGGTAATCCCCATAGCCCACTCCATCATCTCGGAGTACATTGGCAAAATTCCAGACTTTTGATATTAGGGCGGATTCGGTCATATTATTATTGTTTGTATCTCATCCATGAGACGCTAATTTCTTTGTGTCTCATCAAATGGAAAATATGAGACACAAAGGTTTTTGTGATTAATCTGTGAGTTACAAGATTTTGGCAAAATTCTAGACTTTTGATACTAGGGCTGATTCGGTCATTTATTAAATTATTTCAGGGAGCTTATGCCCAGTCAACTTTCTATAAAAATCCAATGCATAGTTATCAGTCATCCTTGAGATGAAAGTTGAAATTTTAAGAAGGACATCATACTTGCGAGTACTTGAGTCAAACTGAAATTGCTTTGGGAGATTTCCAATTAGGTTTTTAGCATATTTCTCTTCAATATTTCTGTAGGCATCAAGGTAGATTGAAAGCAATCCACTTACCACATGCATTCCAGCAAACTCTATTTCAACAACCTTTTCATTTTGAAAAAACTTATTCGTTCGATCACTGATTTTTTCAAAATCTTCTTTGCTTCTTATTGATTCAGTTAATTCTGAATCATAGGTTCCGGACATTATTCCATCATAGTTATCCTCAAAAGCTTTTTCTGCTTGAAAAATCAATGCGTTTATTGCTTTTGCTCTGTAAGCCCCGACTCGCTCATCTTCGTTTTCAATTCTATCAAATTCTTCAATTGGACAAGGATCATCAGGTAAACTATTTGCGATCGGCTTCAAAAGATTTACCACATCTTCCGTTTGGATTAGTTTAAGCTTATGTCCATCCTCTATATCCATTAGAGTATAAGTAATATTATCAGCAGCCTCTACTAGGAATGATAGAGGATGTCGGCACCAGTATCTATCGGAATCTGAAAGCCTAATTAGACCTAAATCATTTGCTATTTCTTCAAAAATGGATCTTTCACTCTGAAAGAAGCCAACCTTTTTCTTTGATCTTCTTTTTGGTGTTAGCTCACCTCTGGAATTTAAATTCTCAATAATTGACTCTTTTGGGTATTTAGTAAATGCTCCTAAGGTGGAATAGGTAAGCTTTAATCCCCCTTGTTGCCCTGAAGGATGATCATTTGTCAATATTCTGAATCCCTCTGCGTTACCTTCAAATTCCAAAAAGTCCCTTCTTTCCTTTTGTGATAGCTCATTTAAAAAATCTTCATTATCTCGCTGTGCAAAAAACTTTTTGAAGAAGACCCTAAACGACTGTTCTCCAGAATGACCAAAAGGTGGATTACCAATATCATGGGCTAAACAAGCTGCTGCAACAATATGACCTATTGTTGTTGCTGTAATTAACTCATTTCCTTCGTTATCGTAAATCTCACCCTCTTTCTTTAGTATGAATTCACCAGCGAGTTTGCCAATGGACCTCCCAATACTTGATACTTCAATGCTGTGCGTAAGTCGGTTATGAACAAAATCACTTTTTGGAACTGGAAAAACCTGGGTCTTATCTTTTAATCTCCTAAATGGAGATGAAAAAATAATTCGATCAAGGTCTCTTTCAAATTCAGTTCTAGCATCCGTTTTTAAGTGGTAGGTTGATGCACCAAAGCGCTTAGCTGTAATCAGTTTATTCCAGTCTAACTTCATTTTTTTAAAAGTTTAAGTAAAAATTTCTTTCTTTCTTTTTTCTTGTTTAATCCTCTCCAACAACTTCTCCACTGGCTCCCAATCCGCTTCCTTGCGACAAGCCTCCACTTCGGCGTCGCTAAGCAGGCGGCCTTCAAAAGCCTTTTTCAGGATACTCTGTCGCAGGGCTTCGGCTTTTTGAAGACTGGTCAGAATGGTCTCAGCCAACTTATCTGCCACCGAAAGTCGGGATTCTATTTCTTGGACTATTTGGGTTTGTTCCTGAATTGGTGGAAGTGGAATTTTGGTTTGCTTTATTTTTTTTAGAATAATCCTTTTTATAGCGGTTCCAGTCATTTCTCCAGTCATATTTCTAAAACCAGTTGGACTTTGAATAAAATACATCAAGAAACTCACAGATAGAAACTCCACTTTTGGCCGAATTAGACATACGCTTGACAATAGGCTTATGGGCTCCTCAAAGGTGTTTATGGCAACATTTCCTGTATTTACCCCATCCTTTGTAAGTAGGAGATCTCCTTTTCTTGGGTCACATCTATTAAATATGGAATCATGAAAATCCTTATCCACAAACTCAAGATTATCTAGTTCGAGGAATCCGTTTCGAATGTTTTTTGAAGTCACATACGGGTAAAATCCGCTTTCTCTTTTATCGAGTTTAAGTTTTGGTGAAAAATGACTTCCATCTTGAATTTTTTCCGATACAGAATTTAATTCCACAAACTTCCAATTCTCCCCACTTGTAAATCCCCCCTCAAACGCCTTTTTCAGCACGGCTTGGCGGTAGATATCAAGTTTAGCTTGGGCGGCTTGGAGGCTGGAAACCGCATGGTCCAACTCGCTAAACTGTTCCTCGATACGTGCGACAATGGCCCGCTGTTCGGGGAGGGGGGGAAGGGGAAGTTTTTGCGATCTTAAGATTTTACCAGAAATCGCTTTAAAAGTCGTACCTGTGCCTAAAGAATCTAATTTCTTTTCAATCAATTGGAGGTAATACCACAAATATCCGTTTCCAAAAGGAAAAGTAATCGCTGCCAATCCACGCCCAATTGCACATTTTTGATCTGCTATGTTAGTAGAGCCAACTGGAGCTCTAACAGAAATGAGAATATCTCCTTTTTCAGCTATTTTTTTGGGATCAGTACACCATTTAACAACCTTAGGATGGAGGTTTGTGAATTCTGCTTTTCCTTGGAAAAACGGAAGTCCATTTCCTTCTTCATTGTAGGTGGAAGAGGGAGGTGATTGCCCCATATTTATTTGGCAGACTTCATCTAATTCAACTTCAATCCAATCCGCTCTCATTTTGATGTTTTTGGTAATTCATGGAAGACATTCTCCCCAGCTCTATATATGAATGCTTTATCAAAAGGGGTTTCGATTTCAGGCCAAATCACATCACTAAAATCAAAATAGGAGGCAAATTCGTTTCGATCTGCTACCATCACCAGCCAAATCAAATCATATGTCTTTTTATAATTCAAAGGCTTTTCATTTTTCTTGTTCAGAGATTCAAAAAAGGTAGAACCGTTCAAAAACTTAGGAACAACACCTCCATTGGATTGAGTCCAAATTGATTTGGGGAGATTTCCCCGATTTGAAATCACAATGTCTCCAATTTCTTTTGGCAAGATGTATGTTCCCGTTTTCCAATCTGGATTTTCAAAGCCTTCAAAATTTCCTTTTGAGGGAACGTTTTTTAGTACAAAATCAATCAATGGATCGACTAACAATTTTCTTTCCCTTGCGGTCAATTGAATTGGATTTCTTGCAACCTTTCTCCCATAGTCAGAATTGAAATAAATTTCAACATGAACTCTTTCATCAGATAGGCTATTGAACTTTTCTTGAGCTTCAAATAGAATATTGGATGCCTCATTTTCATGTCGCTTAGGAATTATCCTATTAAGATCCTCCTTTTTGAAAAGCCGAGTATGCTCAATTCCAATCAATCCAAAATTGGTTTCCGCCCAAAAGTCTGGCTCAGGAGGATCTTGGCGGAGTGATTGATAAACTTCCAGGTCTTCTACCAAAGTCAGGAATTCATCAATATGGATTTTTTCAATAGGGGAATCTGCCATAACTATCCAAACAAAGGTGTGGCTTCAGGCTTTGGAGGAAGCATAGGATAAAACACCCCGATAATCACAAATGGGTTTTTAGCTCTTCGGGTATGCCATTCTCTGGTGGTTCCCAAAAAGAAATAGATCTCCTTTTTGCTCAAAAAGACTGTTTCGTACTTCTCCCTCACCTTTTGCAAGGCCTTTTCCGAATCGCCTTCCGCATCCCGAAGACAGTTCCAGTAGAGTTGCCCGATTTCCCAGTCTTCAATCATCAGTGTGGAGGTTCGTCCCTCGTCGTCCACAAATTCATATTTGAATTTCCATGGGACTTTGGGGAAGATTTTTTTTGCATCTTCCTTGGGTTCACTGAACAAATCCATTTGACTTTGGAGGGCTACCCAGACAGGCTTCCAATCCTCCTCATCTTTTTCGATTACCAGCCGCTTGATTTTGCTGGGTTTGAAGGTGGCTAGGGAGATATTCTTTGGAGCTTGTGAATCTTCGATCAGTTGAGTAAGATTCGTGTAGACACTTTGCAGGCAGAAGGTCTTTCGTGCTTCCCAGTTGTTTTTGGTATCCAAGGTTTCCCCAATGACCAAGTCCTTGAATCCATAATCTTTGGGAGAATGGCTTTCCGGTCGGAAATCATCGGTTCGTTTTTCTAAATCCAATTCAATCCAAGTGTATTTGGTTTGCTTGGTTTTTCCTGTGGTTTTCCAGCCTCTCAATACACTCAAAGGCATGGGATAGATTCTAACCCAAGTCCCGTCTTCACGCACACCTGCCGTACAGACTAGTTCATCATAACTTTTAGAAGGAAGCGGGTAGGTGGTGACAGTCAAAAGTATTTTTTCTCTAGGCATAGTTTATAGATGTAAAAGTTCGTACTCGAATTCGGGCAATTGGCATATTGCTTCCGCCAGATGCTTTCGATGGCATTGGCAAATATTTGCCTCAAAACAGGTGATCGCCACCCGATCGTAGGTTTTAATCAGGTTCAAAATCTCTTCTTGCTGACTTAGGGTTTGAGTTAAAACGGTTTGCTTGTAATCTTCAAAAAGGATGTCGTAATCCCGCTGGGAGTGTAATTCTCTCCGCTTATCGGAAACTATCCCGACCTCAGGGATATGGATAAACCGGATTCCTACTCCATCGCAGGCCATTTGCAATTGGGATTTATTGAAGCCATACTTCATGCTGTAGGAATTCTTTCGCACATCGCAGAGCACTTTAACATCGGCAGCTAGGAGCTTATTGATGTATTCTTCCAAACTGAGTCCTTCATAACCAATGGTAAAAAGGGCTTTTTTATTGGAAGTCGGTTTCGTTGACGCAACAATTGACTTCTCCAGCGCATTCAAATACCTGTCTGCCACGGTGCTGTTGATGGCAAAGTAAGGAAAGTTGACATAGGTGTATCGGATCAGTTCCTCCGAAGAATGGCCTTGGAATTTTGTTTTTAGTCTGGCGATAGCTTTTCTATCCTCCGGCTTCAGAGTTGACCAGTAGGCAGTTGGATCGGTCTTTTTCCAAGTTCTTTCTCCTTCCTCCACCTGAGCATATTTCTTCATAGTCGAAAGATCCGCATTGGCCTGAAAGGAGAAGCAGCCAAATTTATAGGGAACAAAATGATAGCTTTTGTTCCGTTGGTAAGTAGTAAAGAGCATCAATAACTTTTGAAGCTGGAGTTTTTCCAATTCACCTCCAAAGGCCTCTAAAAGTGCGAGTACTATTTTTCTTCGGTAATACATCATTATTCGTTACAAAGGTATCCATACCCAGGTTTAGGCAGAAAGTTCCTTGTTTAATTCCTCAATTATAGTGACCATTTCTGTCCCAAAAAGATTCCACATTCCTCCTCTTCCTCCAAATTTGTCAAAAGGCGTATAGTCCAAGTCCTCCACATCGATATGGAAGCTATTGGCCACATGGTCTTTGATCATGCGCAGCCAGTCGAGTTGCTCCTCGGTGAAGCGATTGTGCTGTCCGGCATTTTGCTGGAAGATCCATTTCTGGAAATTCTGATTGACCGTACGGTCGTATGGAGTCAGTTGAGTATCGATCCCGGTCACCTTTCTGACCAAGGAAACCAAGGCTATCAGTTCGCTTTTGGGTGAATTCTCCTTTACCTGATCGAGTTGCTGATAAGCTTCCCATACATAGGTAGGGGCCAATAGCGGTCGGTCCAGCTTAAGTTGCTCCAAGAGATCCTTGATCATTTTCAGGGTCAGTTCCCGCCTGCGATACGGCTGATCGTAGAAGATACTCAAGGCGGTAATTTCATCTTTATGCGTCTCGATGTAGTCGGCAAACTCTTGCACCACCTGTTGGGCCTTGTCTTGAGTGAAGGCATCCCATTCGGCTTTGAGCAGTCGATCAGTATTCACATGGTCGATGACTTGGTCATGGGCCTTGCGGACCTTTTCGACAAACTCGGTCAGTTCTCCGGTGAAGACTTTGGCAGCGGATGTGCGTAATTCCTCCACTTCCTCAGCTATTGTTTTGGAGATTTCATCCGGTGCCTGTCCGACCAAATCTTGCGCAACTTTGGCTTCGATGCTTTCGATCACATCGGGATTGTAGGCGTTGAGCAATCCTTTGATGACGGTTTGAAGGCTCTTTCCTTGTGCCAGTTCGGAAAACTTCTCCTTCTCGGGTTCGGTCAGCTCCTTTTCCAAACGGAGCAGTCTGTTTGCAAGGGAAAGAAACAAGTCCTCGTCCTGGGCACCCATTTTCACCGCTCCAAGTAAATCCTTCATTGAGACAGATGGCTTTCGCTCCAGCGGTCGGCTATCGGTCTTTTTGGATTTCACAGCCCCGATCGCATCTACAATTACAAAGTGCGTTTTGGTATGCTTGGCTGTACGGGTCACCTTTTGCAAGTCATCAAACTTGATTGTGCGGGTTCCCCGGCCTTTCATCTGCTCGAAGTAGTTGATGCTTTTCACATCCCGCATAAAAAGCAAAACTTCCAGAGGTTTCACATCTGTCCCCGTTGCAATCATATCCACCGTCACAGCTATGCGTGGAGCCCAGGAATTTCTAAATCGATTTAGGACAGACTTAGGGTCTTCTTCGATCTTGTAGGTGACCTTTTTGCAGAAGTCATTTCCTTCATTGAATTCTTCTCGGACGATTTGTATGATGTCATCTGCATGACTGTCTGTTTTTGCAAAAATCAGTGTTTTGGGCACTTCAAATTCTTTCTGCTCGTCAAAGCGATCCGGGAAAATGGAAGGCAAAGCCTCCTTGAAAGCCTTAATTACCGTCCGGATTTGATTGGGATTGACAATGTCCCTATCGAGTTGGCTTGGCTTGTATTCCAAATCTTCTTCGAGCTGCTCCCATCGCTTTTTCCGGCTTAACTTTTCCCGGCGGTCTACATATTCCTTGGCCTTGATGATAGAGCCGGATTTGGTGATTTCCGTTTCTATGGTGAACACATCGTAGGGTACATTCACCCCATCCAATACAGACTCTTCGTAGGTGTATTCGCTGACCACATTTTGATTGAAAAAGCCGAAGGTGCGCTTGTCTGGAGTTGCCGTCAGACCTACCAAGAACGCATCGTAGTAATCCAAGACCTGCTTCCACAAGTTGTAAATCGAGCGATGACATTCATCGATGATGATGAAGTCAAACTGCTCGATGGGATTCTTCTCGTTGTACGCAACAGGTAGCGGTTCCTTTTTCTGCCAGGACCAAGCGGATTCGTTTGGATTTTCTTCTTCTGCTGAATCCTCCAATTCCTTGCCTTGCAAGATGGAATACAATCGCTGAATGGTAGAAATACACACCTGAGAATCGGAAGCAATGAAACTGGAACTCAATCGCTGCACATTGTAGAGTTCGGTAAATTTCCGGTTGTCATCGGTAGGTTGATATTTCAAAAATTCTTGCTCGGCTTGTTCTCCAAGATTTTTGGTATCTACCAAAAACAGAATCCGCTTGGCATTTGCAAACTTGAGCAGACGATATACGAAGGTGCAAGCAGTGAATGTCTTTCCTGCACCTGTTGCCATTTGAATCAAAGCCTTGGGTCGATTATCCTTAAAGGAATGTTCCAAATTCCGAACAGCTTTGATCTGCGCAGGTCTCAGACCTTCTTCATCCAAGTCTGGAATATCCTGTAGCCTTGCTCGAAGCGTTTTGGATTGACCTAGCCATTCAGCAAAAGTTTCAGGTCTGTGAAAGTTAAAGACAGGCCTTGATCGAGGTTTGGGATCACGATAATCGGTGAATCGGGTCAAAGCTCCGGTACTTTCATACACAAAAGGAAGATCACCGTGATTCAGGTATTTCAGCTTGCTCGTTGCATATTCTCTGGACTGATCTTCTACGACGGTCAATCGCTCCCCTTCCTCCTCCCGTTTAGCCTCGATAATGCCTACAGGTTTTCGATCTACAAAAAGCACATAGTCAGCAGGCCCAGAAGATGTTTGATATTCCCGGACAGCGATTCCTCGACCTGAAGAAAGATTAACCTCATTTTTTGATTGCACCAACCACCCTGCTTGACTCAATTGACCATCAATCAAGTCTCGGGCAAGTTGCTCTGGGTTTTGGTTTGGTGTTGGATTCACAAAAAAGTCTTTTAGACGCTTTAAATTAGAAAATTAATTTGAAAAAGCTAATATGAATGAATAAGCGTGGAAATTCAGTTATTTCAAAATGAAAAATCTTAGATCTTTTTTGCCTGAAACTCCCAACCTCAAACTTTCATTTCACATACTTTTAAGCCAAAAACCATGCAATTTGAAAGTTAAACTTTCAAATTGCATGGTTTTTCAAGCTTTCAATGAGAACTAGCCTTCTTCTTCTACCCTACAAAATAAGCCTCCAACTCTCGCATCATCTCGGATTTTTCGCGGAGATCACGAATGATTTTTCCTTTTTCCAATAGCACGATGCGATCGCAGATTTCGGTCACATGATTCAGGTCATGAGAAGAAATTAAAAAGGTCCGCTTAAACTCATCCTTTTCATTAGAAATCAGTTTTTTCAGCCGAATCTGTGAACTCGGATCGAGATTTTCGAAGGGCTCATCCAAGAACACGACCTCCGGATTGCCCAATAAAGCAGCTGCAATCCCGACCTTTTTCAAATTCCCTTTTGACAGGTCACGGATGTATTTCTTTTTGCCTCTGACTTCATCATTAAACAGCTCCGCAAACTTCTCTAGATGAACCTCCAAATCGGCTTCAGAGAGTCCATGAATCTTTCGAAGCGTCTCGAAATACTCATCCGGAGTCAGGTAGGAAAGCAACATATGTTCATCCAAATAGGCACCTGTGAATTTTTTCCACTCCTCGCCTTGATTGACTATATGCCCTTCGAGTGAGACCTCTCCGGATGTAGGCCGCACCAAGTCCAGCATGATTCGAAAAAGGGTAGTCTTACCAGCCCCATTATTTCCTACTAGCCCAAAGCACTCTCCTTTCGGAATTTCTAAGGCTTCCACGTCGAGCACAATAGCCTCCTTGTATTGTTTCTTGAGGTTCTTTACAGAGATCATAGTTCTTGTCTAAATGAAGATGAGATTTCGTATTTATTTTGATAGACGCGTCGGATATTCAGCGCACTTAATTTTTTATAAAACAGAATACCAAACAAGCCAAAAATTGCCAATGCCGCCAATCCCGCGAAGTCATTAATCAACAAAGCAAACGGAAGGTAAATCACATAAGGAAGGATCATCATGGGAATCACCATCAGCCATTGGGCGGCGCCAACTCCCTCATAATTAAACATGGCTCCTTTATTCAAATCCATAGGCTTTGGCTTCCAAAGCGCCAGATAAATAATGACATGAATCAAGACTCCGATATTGAATAAAAAAGTAGCGATGTGAACCAGCAAAATCTGCCAACCAAAATAGACATAAGGGACTGAGGCAAGAAAGCAAATCACTGAAATGGAGATAAAAAGCAGGTATTTTCCACGTACCAATTGCTCAACACCATCCTTTCGGTTCAGGTAAAAATCGAAACTTCCAGAATTCCAGCTTAAGAAGAGTTGACCATACTGAATCATAAATATCCCGGTGATGAAAACCCCAACGAAAATAAAAATGAAGCTGATACCCCCATCCTCTGAAGCGTAGGCAGTATTAGTATAAAATAGCAAGCCATAAAGCAGAAAAAAGGCCGATAGCATCAGGTAGGTTTTGCTTTTCTTATGCCGTATGATCAGTTTCCACTCCACATTTGCGAGCTCACCGGCTATTCCAAATCGCGAAAGAAAACCAATCGATTGCCCTCGTACTTGAGAGTCATTGTCAGAAGAAAGGTCTTCGAGATAGGCATTATCCACATGGAAGCGAAAGCATAGCCAATAACTCCCAACAAAAACCAAAGACAGAACTGCCAGTGGTAAAATTGAATTCACGGCCAGGTCGAATATTGGCTGAGTCAATTCTCCCAAATTGTACCAGCCCAAATAAGTCGAGCCTCCACCAAGCAGCAAAACAGCTATCACGATAATCAATCCTAAAGTCGAGTCTTCGAAACGCTGCTTGAACCAAAGCATAAACCAATGCAAAATCCAACTTGTAAGCACCAGCGAACCTATCCATCCTAATGCACCCATGCTACCATATTCGGGAGCTATGGCTTGGACACTAAATGGCAAAAATATCAGTAGTGCAATAATATTCAGCGGAGAAATAAATGAGCGGATCAGCAACAAATGCATGATCTTCCGCTTACCGACAGGAAGGTGCAAGAGACTTTCCAAATCTACCACCGGTAAATTTTGAATAAAGTACCGGTAAAGAAACTCGGTCAAAAAGAAAAAGATCAGAAAGCTATTCAGAAAAGCAATAGGGTCCTGACCTTCGGCAAAATTCCCAATGATCCTTCCCAAGAAAAGACCTGCAAGCAGCAGATAGCTTAGCAGTAGCAGAATAATGAACCCCAAGAAAATATTGGTCATGAGGCTCTTGGCAAAAGCTGTGGACCTGACAGATTTCAGGTATTGCAGCCGAATTAATTCAAAAAACATAGGAAGTCTAATAAAGGCTAGTGGTTAATTTTGCTTGAAATTAAGGATTAAGCTTACATTTAATCGAGTTAAATACCAAAAAAATCGGATAAATGCAGGAATTAAACCAGGAGCTAGGATTTTTTGATGCAGTGGAAGCACGTAGGTCAGTTCGGATTTTTGATCAAGAAAGCTCATTTGACCATGATAAAGTCCAAAAATGTCTGGAAGCTGCCATCCTTTCCCCCAATAGCTCTAACCTACAATTATACCAGTTTATTCGCGTACCGGAATCTTCCCCGCTCAAAGATCAATTGGCTCAGCTTTGCATGCGCCAAAAAGCAGCTACCACTGCGCGTGAATTGGTTGTGGTAATTACGCGTAGGGATGTATGGAAGTCTCGAGCCAAAGCAAACTATGACTTCATCCTCAACTCCAAGCAAAATCAATCAGAGAAAAAGGTCAAGCAAGCAGGAAGTTATTATAAAAATCTAATCCCTAAACTTTTTGGAAAGTACCCTGGCTGGTCACTGATCAAAAAGCTGATCGCTTGGTGGGTGGGAATGCGCAGACCCATGGTTCGGGAAGTCGGAGAAACCGAGGTACGGATTTCCGTTCACAAAAGCGCCGCTTTGGCAGCAATGACATTTATGCTTGGAATGAAGGCAGTAGGCTATGATACTTGCCCTATGGAGGGTTTTGATTCCAAGCGGGTTAAAAAGTTGCTTGACCTACCAACCGGCTCCGAAATCTGCATGATAATCGGATGTGGCAAAGGGCTACCGCAAGGGATTTATGGACCTAGATTTCGAGTGGCAAGCTCAGAATTGATTGTAGAGAAATGAGAAATAAGTTTTCTCAGCCTCATTGCTGAAAGCTAGAGAAACATTCATATTTCGCTAAAAAATTAAAGGGGCGCGTCTTTGCGAGGTGAGGAAAGAGCCGAAGCAATCTCTACATGAATAAGATTGCTTCGTTCCTACCAATGACGGGTTAGAAAATTTCGAGATCCAGATAAATCTCTTCAATAGAATTTATCGGTCATGCCTACGGCATTTCCCAAAATCCATAAACTATGTTTTCCAGCCATTGAAATGGCTGGCAAAAACATCTTCCATGCCTACGGTATTTTGATAAACAAAATTTCTCAAATAAGATCGTCTTCTCAGTTAATCCATTCTCCCAAATGTTAAGCCTCACGATTACTTTTAGATCGTCACTGCGATCCTGAGGATCGGGAGAAGCCTGCCGCCCGGAGGGAAGGACCGCTTCCCGAAGGATAGGCATTCTCAAGAAAGGAAGGGCTGAACGGCGAAATCGCCACAGCTCATTTCGGTTTAGGGATTCAACTTTCCTAAAATATCCTTTGCCTGATGCCACTGAAGTCTTGGCCCGAATTGGCTGACGATCTGAGAACTCGCCATCGATGCCAGCTTTCCGCTTGACGCATAGCTGTGACCATTCGTGATCCCATACAAAAAGGCGCCTGCAAACATATCTCCTGCTCCGTTGCTATCAATCGCCGTGGTTTTATAAGGCTCAATATCAATGAAGGTATCGCCATCGAAAATCATCGCTCCATTTTTACCCTGTGTAATCACAAAGTGCTTCGCAGCTTTCTTCATCTCTTCACGGGCTTCCAATAGATTGTCCTTGCCAGTGTAAAGCATGGCTTCTTCCTCATTTGCAAAAAGTAAATCCACACTTGGGCCGATTACATCGTCGAAGTTTTCCTTAAAATATTTGACCATTGCAGGGTCAGAGAAGGTCAAGGCAACCTTTGTTCCGGCTTCCTCTGCTACTTTTTTGGCATGTAGCATGGCTTCTTTACCATTCGGAGAAGTCACTAGATATCCCTCTATGAAAAGATACTTGGAGTCTTTAATCGCCGAGTCATGAATATCCTTGACAGAAAAGTTCTGGGTGATTCCCAAAAAAGTATTCATCGTCCGCTCGGAGTCTTCGGTTACCATCACGAGACATTTTCCGGTGACACCATTTTCCAATCGCTCCGGAACTAAGGCAATATCTACTCCCGAATCATTCAGATCCTTGAGATAAAAATGTCCCAATTCATCATCGGCAACTCGAAAGCAGTAAAAAGACTTCCCCCCAAATTGACTGACGGCCACGATGGTATTTGCCGCTGAGCCTCCTGCTTGCTTTTTTGATTCTGCATGATTGATGGTAGTCATCAGATGATTCTGGCGATCTTCATCGACTAGCGTCATTAGGCCCTTTTCTACTCCATTGTCAGCAAAAAACTGATCAGTGACTTTGAACTCGATATCTACCAAGGCATTTCCTATGCCTGTTACGTCGTATTTCTTCATTTATATGGAATTGTAAAATTTTAAAATTGAAAGATTGGAAAATTAAGGTTGTAAAGTGGTAAAGTTATAAGGTTGGAAAGTTGGTTAGAAGTTATGATTTACTTCATTATTCGAAATTCAACATTTGGTATTCGACATTTAAACCCGAACTCTTAGAATTTGGACTAAGGTTCGAATTTGCGTCGTCAATCGTATTTCGTATTTCGTCAATCGAAAATCGGGTGTCTTTCAAAGGGCTTTTCCCGATCAAACAAATACCGATACGTGTGATGCGTCTTGTATATCTCTGCTAGCAATTGCTCACAAACGCGCATCATCTTTGGGTTGAAATCCCCAATCCAGTTCATCTCGATAGTTTTGTAAGGAAACTTGGGACTGTTACTCATTTTATCATAGCTGATGATCATGGCACTTTCTACCCCCTTGCTTTGATGCTCGGGCACCACCCCAAATACCAAACCGAGCATTTTATTGGGCGGGGAAAAGGTCTTGTACCAAAGAAACTTCAGCTTTCCGATCAAATCCATTTTCCCATTGACATGCTTGAAAATCTGATTGATCTCCGGTATTTGAATGAAGAATCCTACTGGCTCGCCTTTGTAAAATGCGAAGTAAATCAAACGAGGATCGATGATGGGTTTCATTTTCCCAAACATCAACTTAGCTTCCTTTAGCGCAATGGACTTCCCCATGTGACGCGCCCAAGCTTTATTGTAAACCGTCATAAAATATTCCGGTGCCTTCTCCTGAAGCTCTTTTCCCTTGATATATCGGAAGGAATAATCAGGATTGTCGATGACGGCATTGGCACGCTTGATCATTTTTGCATCAAATCCCACATCCTGAACCGGTCGCATGTAGGTAAACTGCTTGAAATACAGTTTGAACCCATAGTCTTCGAAAAACTTCTGATAGTAAGGAAAATTCCAAGGCATATTATAATTCGGCTCGGAAAATCCATCCACGAGTAGTCCCCACCATTTGTCCCGCTCTCCAAAGTTTATTGGCCCATCCATAGCTTCCATCCCTTCGCTTTCCAGCCAATCTTTTGCTATATCAAAAAGCATAAAAGCCGCCTCCTGATTATCGATGCACTCAAAGAAACCCACTCCGCCAGTCGGTTGCTTTTCCTTCATCTTTGGATTGATAAAGGCCGCAATTCGGCCGATGGTCTGCCCTTTTTCGTCCTGAAGCAGCCAACGCTTCGCTTTGGCCCCATTTCGAAAAAGCTTATTCGTCTCAGAATGAAAAAGTCCTTCGATATCCTTATCCAGAGGACGAATCCAGTTTTTCTCGTTTTTGTAAAGCCTAACAGCCATCTCGATAAACTCTCTCTGATGGGCAGGTGTGGTGACTTCGATCAGGTTCATTCGGGTGATTTTAGATCGGCTAAATTAGTGGATCAAGGGCAAAGGGCAAAAAGTATTTGGGAGGCGAAGTTTATGTTGCCTCTGAGTAGAAGCATTTGGAAAATCAGGAATTACCTTATCTAAAAATACCAAACTGAGACCAGTAGACCTGACTATTCATCCTTGAAGTTTGATCCATAATACTTGAATTAAAGGAGTTCCCGATACTATTTTGAGGAAGCGATCGTCCTGCTCTACTGTTTAAAACCCCAAAGTCCTTTTCTTCCAAAAAATCTCCCTCAATGGTATAAAAAGTCCATAACCCCACTTTTTCGGTTCGGATATATTTACCGGAGCTCATGATTTGATTTGTTCCGGGGTAATAATGGTACCAGACACCATTCCTAAAGCCGGATTGAATTCTACCTTCAGCAACTTTATTTCCCGATTCATCAAAAAATACTCGCTTGCCTTTCCCATTTTTTACCTTATTCCCTGGAAGTACTTGGTCTCCAATTTGAAAATCACTGAGGGTCATGAGCTTACCTCCCTGATAATACTCCTTTTGGACCACCTCCCCATCAGAATTTAATACCAACCACTCTCCTTCCTTTTCTCCGGCCAAAACAGATCCTCTCCGCACATACTGAGGTACTAAATCTAAGCTCTCAGTCAGGCTCCCATTTGCCAATCCATTTTCAAACTGGCCTTCAAATACTAGATTTCCATTTTCATCATAGCTCTTCCAAAGCCCATGTTGTTTTCCTGCTAGAAACTCTCCCTGAATCTTGATAGAATGGTCAGGATAATACTGAATAAACTCTCCATCAAGAGCTCCTGATCGGTATGACCCTTTTTCCAGGAAGGATCCATCTGGATTGAAGTATGCATAATCACCATTGAGTTCACCTTCTTGATTCATAAAAAACCACTTGATTTCCCCATCTGGATAATAGCTCTCCACCAGACCGTCTAAAGAGCCTAGTTTGTATGAATAGGACTTACTGAGTTGGCCATCAGGAAAAAACTCCTTCCAATCCCCAATTTTTTCACCATCCTCGAAAAAACCCAAAGTTGATATATCGCCATTTTCGAAATACACAATATGCTCACCATGCATTTTTCCATCCTGATAATTACTCATAGTTTTGATTTGTCCATCTTCAAAAAACTCCTTAAACGGGCCGTTGGGTTCATCATTTTGAAAGGAAACGCTGTATTTGGGTTTGGAGTCAAATTCCGTCAATAGGATGTTCTTATTGGCGGACTTTAAGCTTGGTTTTGCATCAGGCTCTGGATTCAATTTTTCATAAACCTTCCACTCACCTTCCTTTCCTTCGGGACCTACCAACCCTGAGCCTAGATAATTGGTAGTTCCAAAATAATAATAACCCGTATCAAGGTCCTGAATGGGCGATAGGATGCTGAAAATCAGAAAGGTCAGTATTATCATGATAGAATTTAACTGTTATTTTGAAAAAAAGGTTGGAGAAAGAAATCGACAAACTCGCGTGATTATCATTATCTAGTTAATAGACTGCTTTTCCTCCGATTGATATCGGAGCTGTAGACTTTCCTGTGCAGTGTAGCACACTTTTATACCTATCTCAATTTTCCCAAAACTGCCTCCCGATACCGTAAACCAATCGGAATCATTTCGCTCCCAATTTTCACCTGGTTCCCTTCTATAAATTCCACTTTGGAAATATTGATGATAAATGACTTGTGCGTCCGGACGAAAAGCTCTGAAGGAAGCTCTGCCTCCAGCCTTTTCATGGTCGATGTGATAATCAGTACCTGACTCAGCAAGTAAACCTTCGCATAATCTCCAAATGCTTCTAAATATAAGATATCATCAAAAGCGGCTCGATAAAGCTTCTTATCTACCTTTAGCATGATGTGCTCCGACATTTCTTCAGATGAAGTTTTGAGGCGATTCTTCACCTTTTGGATTGCCTGCAAGAAGGGATCAAAAGCGATGGGCTTCATCAGGTAATCGACCGCATCCAATTCAAATCCCTCCAAGGCAAATTCAGGATACGCCGTGGTAAATATTACCAAAGGCTTTTCGCGAAGCGATTTATAAAAATTGACACCTGAAAGCTTGGGCATATTGATATCCAAAAGCAATAGGTCCACCGGCTGCTTTTCAATTCCCGAAATCGTCTCCAGCGCATCCCGGTATTCTGCAGTCAGGATGAGGTCCGGATGGTCCTGGATAAACTTCCTTAAAACATCCCTGCTTAGAGGTTCGTCATCGATAATCGCGCACTTAATCATGATAAAATCAATTTTGTTAAAAACTCCTTTTGTCTCTTTTCTACCTTCAACTCGTGCGCCTTTGGATATATCAACTCCAGTCTTCTTTGGACATTTTCCAAGCCAATCCCCCCATACCTACCCTTTTCCATATCATCTACTTCTCCCAAGTTATTTCTCACCTCAAATACAATTTGATCACCTACGCTCAGTTTGATCTGAACAAATCCCAACTCAGTTTCCCCCTTCATTCCATGCTTAAAAGCATTTTCCACCAAAGGGAAGAAAAGCAATGGAGCGACTTTAGCAGAAGCTAATTCTCCCCTCACCGAAAAGTCAACTCGGGAATGATCATCCAATCGTAGCTTTTGCAATTCTATATAATTCTCAAGCATTTCCACCTCTTTGGAGAGTGGTACTTTTTCTTCACTTACTTCATAGAGCATGTAACGAAGTAGATTAGAAAGCTCCAAAACAGTCTCTGCCGTCTGCTCACTTTTTCCCAAAGCCTGAGAGTAAATACTATTCAGGCTATTAAACAGGAAATGTGGATTGATCTGGGTTTTGAGGGAATTCAACTCCAGGGAAAGAATCTCTTTTTCTACCTCCTGAAGCTTATACCATGACTTGGAAAGCTTGATCAAGGTGGTCAAAACCAGATAGATGATAAATATGAAAATCAAAATCTGCCACTCTGTGAATGAGACCATGTAGTAATCTGAATCCATCAAGGGGAAAAGCACCTCGAAGGTCAGTTCATGTATCCCATAGCTTGCCAAAAGAAGCAAAGGAATACTGGAAAAATAGAGCAGGTATTTTTCCCTTTCAAGAAATCGTGGAATCAAAACCCTCAAATTCACGTAGACCAAAAAAACCAAAGGAACGTGAAACAGCAGCGAGTAGAAAAAGTCGATAAACTTGAAGAGGCTGGCTATGGAGAAATAGCTCCCGATGGCGTAAATGGATAGGATCCAAAAAGCTCCATGCTGAATCCATTTCTTTCCCAAAATTGTTGGAATACCCTTCATGAATCTATCCTTTCGTAAATGTCCGCATCCTCAAATACAGTCTCATCTTCCGAGTAGCGCTCGAGAAACTTCTGAATCTCTCTGGGCTGGGCCGTGATCAGTACGCTACCATCTACATTTTCATGTCTGAGTCGGATGAGATTGCTTTCAAAAAGACGGTTAAGCTTTTCCAAATCGAAGGGAGTCAGCACCAGTTTTTGTCCATTTAGACGAAGCTTCAAAAAGGTATGAACTGGTAAGACATTGGATCCAAATCCATCATCAGAATACTCGGCAAGTGGGAAAATATCCAAGAAATAATCTTTCCCAATTTTCGCCACATGACCGATGTATTCAATCAATTTGCCATTTTCCATCACAGTGACTCGGTAGCTTTCCTGAAAATTAGAATAAGCTGTGCCTTTGATGCTAGTAGAACGCTTGCTCACCTTGGAAACGGCTTCTACGGTATTTCCCAAAGCTTCAAA
This sequence comes from Algoriphagus marincola HL-49, assembly GCA_001314815.1. Taxonomy (GTDB): domain Bacteria; phylum Bacteroidota; class Bacteroidia; order Cytophagales; family Cyclobacteriaceae; genus Algoriphagus; species Algoriphagus marincola_A. Next base: position 10,872 of record LJXT01000017.1, on the reverse strand, counting down.
AGTTTTTCCCATTGCATCAAGTGCAATCCCCACATCAGAACTTGGAGCATCAGATTTGGCAATACTCTTTTTGGCTATTTCTTCATAAAACATCCGGATAGAATCCCGATTATAAGTCATTTTACCATTGACTTTCATTCCATCGGCCGCATTATAGCGAATTGTCATATCGCCGACGGTTACCGAATCCGTGTATTCTCCTTCAGGTTGATTTTCGGAAGGTTCTGCTGAATTGACTACCATGTCCTCCTCTTCGGACAGGCTAGTAAATTCGATATAATCCCCATCTTCCTCAGGCAACTGCCATCGTCCGACTAGCTCGGGGATAAAAACCAGTGTTTCCTCCGTGTAAATTGGAAAAAGGGAATAGACACAGGAATTGAGTAAAAGCAGGAGTCCTCCTACTGCTAAATAAGCTCTGAATCTTTTCATGATAAATCGTTTGAGTTGGTTATGAACTCAAATTGCCACATAGCATGAAGATCCTAAAAAAATATCGATGAACTCATGAAAAATCCAGACAAACCCAAAATACCTGCCTTTTGGCTGGATAGTAAGATTCAGCGCTATCCTGCTTCTCCTCCGATTTTGATCGGAGCTGGACTCAGAAAATCTGCTTTCGGAAAAGCAGATTAACTTTAACTATTCCTCCACGGTAGCATACAGATCAAACTCCGTGGCTTCCGTCACTTTAGCATGAACGAAATCGCCAACTCGGCAGTAGAACTTGGAAGCATCAATAAGTACTTCATTATCCACCTCCACGGAGTCAAACTCAGTCCGGCCAACGAAATAGCCTCCCTCTTTTTTATCGATTAGGGTTTTGAAAGTTTTCCCAACTTTCTCCTGATTCAAGTCATAGGAGATTTGCTCCTGAACCTCCATGAGATGGTTGGCTCGTTCCTGCTTTTCTTCCTGAGAAAGGGTATCTTCCATCCCAAATGCATGGGTGTTTTCTTCATGAGAATAAGTAAATACGCCCAATCGCTCAAATTTCATCCGTTCTACAAAGTCCACCATCTCCTGAAACTCCTTTTCACCTTCTCCAGGATGGCCTGCAATCAAGGTAGTACGGATGGCTATTTCAGGAATCATTTCACGAATTCGGTAGATCAATTCCTCTTGCTTTTCGCGGGTAGTTCCCCGACGCATTGCTTTCAGCACATCGGTCGACCCATGCTGCAAGGGAATATCCAAATAGTTGCAAATATTGGATCGCTCTTTCATCACCTCGATCACATCCATCGGAAATCCAGTAGGATAAGCATAGTGCAGACGAATCCAGTCGATCCCTTCCACATCGGAAAGCTGTCTCAGCAATTCGGCTAGATTCCGCTTTTTGTACAAATCTAATCCGTAGTAGGTCGAATCCTGAGCGATCAAAAGTAGCTCTTTGGTGCCATTTGCTGCTTTATGCTGTGCTTCTTTGACCAATTCCTCAATCGGGCGAGATACGTGTCCTCCTCGCATCAGCGGGATCGCACAGAAGGAGCAAGGCCGATCACAGCCTTCAGAAATCTTCATGTAGGCATAATGCGCATTATGCGTCAATAATCGCTCTCCTACCAGCTCATGCTTGTAGTCCGCCTTAAATTTTTTCAAAATAGCAGGCAAATCTCGCGTCCCAAAAAAGGCATCCACCTGAGGAATCTCCTTTTCCAAGTCATCCTTGTAGCGCTGAGAAAGACAGCCCGTCACATAGACTTTTTCTACCAAGCCTCGCTCCTTCGCATCCACATATTGGAGGATGGTATCGATGGATTCTTGCTTGGCATTATCGATAAAACCGCAAGTATTGATGATGACGATATTATTATCATCGGAATTAGACTCATGACTGGCATTGATCCCATTACCTTTCAACTGCGTCAAAAGGACTTCGGAATCCACCAGGTTTTTGGAGCAACCCATGGTGATAATATTGACTTTGTCTTTCTTTAATGTTCTCGCTTTCACAGAATTCGCTTCAAATTTGGAGTGCAAAGGTAGGTGAAATTGGGTTGGAAAGTGAAGGATTTGTAAAGTTGCAAGGTTGAGACCTCCAACTTTACAACCTTCAAACCTTTCAACCTGTAGCCTTTCTAGCACTCTTAGATTTAAACTTCTAAAACCGTACTCCACAAAACCAAACCCAAAGCCGGCGCCGGAGGGATTTTTTCCCAGTCTTCTGAAGGCCTGTTTAGTCTATTTTCGATTTCGGACAAATCCCATTGCCCTGAGCCTACATACCAAATGGACCGCATCATTTTCCGGACTTGATGGTGCAAAAAGCCTGTTCCTACCACTTCTAGGCAGTACACCGGATCAGCAAGATTTTTGTAAGGAATCTCATCTGCCAGCAAAATCTGACATCGTGAAATTTCCCGCTCGAAATCCGTCTTGGTAGGCGATGGTGTGCAAAAAGCGCTGAAATCATGTTTCCCTATAAATGCTTTGGCAGCTTCATTCATTTTACCCAAATCAAGCTTTTCGAAAACTAGCTGAAGCCAAGCAGCATGCAAAGCGGGAGTTTCGGAGGAGTCAGTGAAAAAATAGCGATAAACCTTCCTTTTTGAGGCTTTGATCAAATTAAAATCCCGGCGAACAGGCCCCATGAGTTGAATCTGTATTTCTCCTCCTAGGTTTTCATTGATGGCGGATACGGTTTCCTCAGCAAAGTCATTTTTATCAGAAAGAAAAAGCTGAAAGTACCCCTGCTTGCAACTCACCCCAGAGTCTGTTCGGCTTCCACCCAACAAGGTGAAATCATCATGTCCCAAAACGAATTTCAGCACACGCTCTAATTTCCCCTGAATGGTAGGCTGTCCTTTTTGGATAGCCCAGCCCTTGTAGCGGACTCCAAAGTAGGAGATAGAAAATAAGTAGGAGAAGGCTTTGGTCTGCATATCAACACAAATTTAATTATTCAGGCCCAGCAAAGAAGCCTAAGTTCAATTACTTAAACTTTTAGCACTTAAATCTGATATCGGAACAATTTGATCCTAATCCTAAATATTATATTAGCTCTATTAACTTCTTTTTTGAGGACAGGGGAACAATATTCTTTTTGAGAATAGTACTTGACATTATTAATCGTTGAATTCCGCTACCTTCCTAAATGCTCGAGCCGACATGCTATCTAAAAGCAAGTATTCAAAAAAGTAAAAGGACCTTGGTTCTTTCAAAATAAGCGAGCCCTCGACCAAACTAGATCCAAATCCTTCGTAAACTGATTTATCAATATTTAAAGAAGAGTCAATACCAAATCCCATTGATGATTTAAAACGAAGAAACACTTTGTTTCCTTGCTCTTCGATTTCACTGACCTCACCACTAGCAACAAAATCATAAAATTCCTGTAAATGTGGTCTTGATGGTAAATTTACAAAATGCTCAAATAGCAGATCTTCAACGTTAATAGGAACTAATTCAATGGGAATCCACTCATTGTCTGATTTCTGAAAAATTGTTGGTTTTAAAAAGATCAATTCATTAAGAAAAAAGTAGTTTTTTGAATCCAGAATAACATGTTCTTTGTCTTTAAGGGAATTCTCTGTTAAAAAATTTTTTAGAACAGTTTTATTTCCAGAACTAAAAACAATCCTCAGATTTTCGGGAATTTCGAAAACTCTTGCAAATTCCACGACCTTAGAAACACAAAATCCGAAACCCTTATCAATCGGAACGACCAAAAGGTATTCAGTGTCCTCAATGTTTGATTCCGTTATTGAACTAAAGAAAAACTCGATCTTGTTACTCAAGACCTCATTATCACTAGTCTTACAAGAAATTAAGCTGAAAATCAGCAATGTGAAAAATAAGGTTCTTTTACTCATTTTTTTGAATGGAAAGAAATTGAAAATGTTCCTCACTTTTTGAAGTAATTCTTCCTAGATAACCCTTCTTATAGGGGAATATCATATTATAGCTCAAAGACTTAGAGTTCAATTCACGACTATAAATTGCTTCAAACTGATCATTATAAATAATGAGAGTTTTTTTCTTTGCCCATGACATGGACTCAAACTCAACCTCTGAGATTGGTTCCTGTAAAACACGTAGATAACTTTCACCATCAAAAAATAAGGCATCAAAGCTTGGTTGAAATAGATAATGCCTCATGACATAACGCATTTCGTTATTATCCTCATCCGGCAATTTTTCCGCATTTGAAAAATTGGGGCTTTTTAAGGGGATTCGTTCGAGGTTTCTTTCTTTTGAATTCAAGTCGATCTTAAACAAATCTTTCAATGGAGTAAAGGAAATCACCAATTCCTCATTCTGATTCATAACAAATGAAAAATTCATGAAATTAATGCCATAGACGTTATCAATCATTTCTTTTGGCAAATCCCCAAAACTTGATGCCACACCACTTTTCAAGTCTATTTCAACAAATGATTTCCAATTTGAAAGGTGACCACCGTTATGAGGATTTAAATGGGGGAAAAGCCCAAAAATTAGACTATCTCCTCTTTTTATAACTGGCTTAGTACCCTGAACCATGATATCAGGGTACATTCCAAGATCGTCTAAGCTTATTTCTAGCCTTTTGAAAACCTTTCCCCCAGAATTTAGGAAAATCAGCTGATTTACCCTGGCACCAATTATCGTATCTTTCGATATGTAATATAGCCCAGTTGTCCCACCAATTCCATTTGGTCCCTCCACCTCAAGTCTCACTCGAGAAAATTCAGAAGTATGAAGATTATAAAATTCAAGGGATGAGATAGATTTATTAAAAACAAACAGTGCGCTGTCTCCTTGTATTAATTGACTATTTTGCGGAATAACGGTAAGGCTATCAATTTTTAATTGAAGCGTGTCATAATTAAAATCTGTGATTGCAACTTCATAAAATTCAGATGGGGCTACTTCGAATTTTTCTGAACCACATGAAAAAAGGCAACTGCAGATAACTACAATCACCTTCAAATTAATTTGGCAAGAATCAATTATTTTCACCCCATCCCTGGTTTAAAAATACCAAAGCAATCGAAAACTGAAGAGCAAACCATTCCATTACCCACGCATTCCATATTTGCCTCTTCATCACTTACAACAGTCAGCCTACAGGCTTTGGTAGGCCATTCATCTGCATTAGATTGAGGTATAAAAGGAATCGAAAATAAAGCGGCCGAACAAAAAAGACCTATCAAAGATTTTTTCATAATACTTTAATTTTTATGTTGATTCAATTTAATTGTCCTAATTGGGGAGCTGGGCATTCAGCGACTCCACTACAAACTGAACCTGCTCCAAAACAATCAACTCGGGTGGAATCAGGCGTGTCTACTGTGTATACGCAAGCCTTATCCGCTCCTACAGCTAATACCTTTTGACTTTGAATGCTTAAACCGAAAAAAGCTAATGCTATAATGGCTAGGCAAGGTCTAATATATTTTTTGGGCTTGGAAGAGTAACCAAGCGAGTTAGAAATAATTATACCGAAAAACCACTATCTGGCCAGAACTGATTCTTTCTGCGATCAATATACCCCCTCCCAACTAATTATGCAAGGGAATTTTAAACTATTTAAATTTTTTCTTAAAATTATTTGAAATGATTAAAAGAAGGCTTTGGTCTGCATGCCAAAAAGTATAAATTAAGCTTATATCACAGATCAAAAAAAGTTTTAAAGTAAATTACAAATAGCCAAGTAAGCTGGGTGTCCTAAAGTGAAGTCTTCAAACTTATTTAATTTTCAAAAAGCCTACATTTAAGGGAGCTTTCACTTTTATTCCAAGCTAATTAAATGATAGCTCAATTGATCCTCGTCTGGTTGGTCATAAGCTTTAACAAAGAGCTGTTTACCTAATGGCATGTAGTATAAGGTGAGAAATTTTGATCCATCTAAAATAGTGGCTTCACCAGTTTTATTGAAATTTTTGTCAAATAATTCAAAGATGATATCTCCTCTTTTTCCTTCAATTTTAGCTTTCTTGATCAATCGACAAAACATTCCATTGTCGAGTGATGCAATGGGTCCAAAGGTCACATCACTATGCCAAAGACTTGATTTTTCTATAAACTCTTTTCTATTCCTGATCAAACCTTTATTATCAGGTTTGGCCCTTTCATCTTTATAATTGTAAGAATGTGGCTTAACGTCAAACGAAGTTTCAGAATTTAAATCGAAGATTTGGATTAAGTTCATGTATGCATAGCTAATTATGATTCTATCATTAACTGACAATAGTGCTGGATAAACAGCCGATGATAGAAAGAATCTTTCACCTTGGAATTCAATCCTATGATCCTCTATTTTTGATGAAAATTCAAATTTAAACTTCTTTATATTCAATTTTTCCAAATCAAAACTAGTTAACTCCAAACTTTCTGATTTATCAAGTTTGGATTTACCCCTACTTGAAAGAAGAACCGTAGAAGAAGTTGATTCATCGTCCAAAAATTTGAAATATCGATTCGTTACATTTATAAGAGGCATCGAGGATGGAAAAGTTAAACCGAACCGAGAATCATTGATTTCAAGTTTTTTTAATCCATAATCAGAGGGCAAATAAAAAGAATATTGATCCATAAAAGCCATGCCTTTATCTGTTGGCTGAAAAAAATTTATATTCTGAATACCCCAAGGTCCTTCATTGGGAACTTCATTCCCTTTTATAGCCCTACCGCCCTTAACCCCTACCTTTACGGTGTCAATAGACCGACCAAAATCATTAAAAATCAAAAAAGAATCATCACTCAATGGAAATGATTGATGATTGGTTGAAGAGTAATTTTCAGTAGCTGATAAATCAATTTTGAATTCTGGAGATATTTTTAAGTCAACAACCTGCACCGAATTTAGATTTTCGGTACAGGCCGTGAGACTTAAAAGAAAGATTAAATACTTTTTCATTCTAAGTTACAGTCCGCCACCTCCGGGACCAGCAATAGTGCCTACAGTGACATAAATTGTATGTATTCCATCAGGGTGGCATAAATCTAAAATGGTGAATTGATCACCATCATCACAATTATTTCCCGCATCTTCAATCATATCTGCAACATCTTGACCTCCACAAGCAAACCAAGTTCCGCTGCAAGCGAATCCAACAAAACTAAATACTAATAACCCTAAGGTTAAAATCATTTTTTTCATGTCTTTAAATGTTGTACCTCCGATTAAAAATCGAAAGTGGGTTAAAACTGAATAAATCGAAAAATCATCAATTTGGCCAATAATTAATTTTTCATTTCTAAATGTAACCCCCCCGACTAATTTTGCAAGAGAAATGTGAACTATTTTTAATTTTTCTCAAATTTATTTGAAATGATTAAAAGAAGGCTTTGGTCTGCATGCCCAAAAGTATGAATTAAGCTTTTGACAAACACCAAAACCTTCCCGAGATTCCTTTAGCCCAAAATATGCTGATTGACCCAGTCGATCTCCTCCTGTCGAATCGTATGAGCCGAATCAGCAAAGGTCATCAGCTTGACTTTTGCACCGTGCTTTGTGAGAATTGACTCCGACTCCTGCATCCGCTCAAGTGGCACATGCATGTCTTGCTGACTTCCGGAAATCAAAACCGGCGTACCCTCAAAGTCCCCTTGATAATTATCCCTATTAATCTGCTCTCCGATCAGACCTCCTGTAAAGGCCACCACGCCACCGATCTTTTGGGCATTTTGAGCTGCAAACTCCAAGCTAAGGCATGCCCCCTGCGAAAAGCCTATCAGGTAAATATCGCTAGCTAGCACCCCTTCTTCGATCAAGGAATCAAAGGCCTCTTTGATCTGCTGAAGTGAATTAGTCAGAGCCAGCTGATTGGAATGGTCAGGCGCCATAAAACTGTAAGGATACCAAGTTCCTCCTGCCGCTTGGGGAGCAATCAAAGCAAAATCATCCAACTTCAAATACGATTTCAAAGAGAGGATACTTTCTGCAGAAGCTCCTCTGCCATGAATCATGATTGCTGCTTTTTTTCCTGTTTGGGGCTTTTGTCCTTCGTTGATTAGCTTATTCATAGTCTGATAGGTTTACTTCAACTTTTGGAAGTGCTTTTTCAATTCTATCTCGAGATGATTCCGCCCAATCGGGCAACTTCAGCAATTCACCCAAATGCGCTTCTTCCTCGTCAATTGCGAAGCCAGGCTCGTCGGTAGCCACTTCAAACAACACCCCTCCCGGCTCACGGAAATAGATGCTTCTGAAATAATTCCGGTCCTTTACCTCGGTGACACCCAAACCATTTTGCATCAATAAGTGCTGCACTTCCAGTTGGGTGGCTTCATTATCCGTACGGAAGGCAATATGATGAACCGTCCCGGCGCTTTGCATTCCCCGCCTAGCATTGGGGTCCACCAAAATATCTACGATGTCTCCCGGCTTTCCTGCTGTGGCATAGCGAAATCGATTGCCCTCTTGCCCAACAAAATGATAATTCATTAGCTCTGTCAAAAGCTTCTCAGTTGGCTCCTTGGCTTGTAAGTAAAGGGTTGCTCCAAAAAATCCCTTGATTGAATGCTCAGCAGGTATATGTCCCTGTGGCCATCCTTTTCGATCATCTCGATCACTCGCGATCAACTCCAGTCCCATCCCATCATGATCTTCAAATCGGATAAGGGAATCTCCAAATCGAGTCAAATCATCTGAAACCGCAACTCCAAATTTCTTCAGGCGGTCTCTCCAGTAAGTAAGTGAATCTTTCCCAATGGAAAAGGCTGTATAGGTCAACTCACCAGTTCCTTTAGTCCCGCGCCGAGCACCTTTGAAAGGGAAGGTGGTAAAGACTGTACCTGGCCTACCCAACTCATCGCCAAAGTAAAAATGATAGACATCCGGCGCATCAAAATTGATGGTCTTTTTTACAAGTCTTAATCCTAAGATTCCTGTATAAAAATCAATATTCTGCTGTGGATTACCAGCTATAGCTGTGATATGGTGAATCCCGGAAATTAATAGCTTTGTGGTCATAAGATTGAAATTTTAGATGAATGAGATTTTACAAAAAACCCCAAAGGATAGCCTTCGGGGTTTTAAAACAAAACCTCGGAGGCTTTTATGCTTGCTTTACGAGCTGTACACTTAGCATTAAACGAACCTGATCAGAAACAACCACCGAGCCTGCCTCTGTGACTGCCGACCAAGTAAGTCCAAATTCTTTCCGATTGATTTTTCCTTCAATTTCGAAGCCCGCCTTAGTCTGTCCATAGGGATCACCGGCTACTCCACCGAAGTCTACATCAAGCGTTACCTCTTTCTTGGTTCCACGGATTTCTAGGTCTCCTACCAATTGATAGTCCTCTCCATTCTTTGAAATTTTTCCAGAGAAAGAAAGCTTAGGATGATTAGCTGCATCAAAAAAGTCTGCTGATTTCAAATGATTGTCACGGTCACCCTGATTGGTATCAATGCTATCAATATCCGCAGTGAAGGAGACACTAGCTCCATCAAAGTCATCTGACTCACTCTCTGCAGAACCCTCAAACTTTTTAAAATATCCAGTCACTGTGGAAATGACCAAGTGCTTTACCTTAAAAGAAACTTCTGAATGTGTAGGATCAATTACCCATTTTGCTGTACTCATGATTTTTATTGATTTAAGTGAAATGAAATATTATTTGTTTTTACAATTAGTGTTTATACATAGATAAACGTAAATTTTTTAGCCTCTCAGTTTATCAAGCAGCATATTGAGATTTCTTACCTCAGATTCGCTGAGCTTGATGTAATATTTATTCGAATCCTGAATCCGTGTCTCCAGCTTCTCCAGCAATTTCAATCCTTCAGCTGAAATCATCACATCTACCTGTCTTCTGTCAGTTGGACATTCTTCACGAATTACCAAACCCTTGGCCTTAAGCTTTTCTACCAGACGAGATGCATTGGACATTTTATTGAGCATCCGTTCCTGAATAGAGGATACAGTAGTGGGATTCCCATTTTGTCCTCTCAATATTCGCAATACATTGTATTGCTCTGGAGACAAATCATAGGGTTTCAAAAGAGCATTTTGATAGCCTACCACATAACTGTGTGTGAATAATAAATTGACCACAGCCTTATGATAAGGATCTATAAAATCTTTCTGCTGGATGGCTTCTTCTAACTTTCCCATTTTAATACAATTGAATTTAATGTACATACATACAAATCTATAAAAAGGTTTCCGAATTGGAAAAAAATTATCTTAAATGAGCAAAAAAGAGGAAACCATCCTTCCGAAAAAAGCCTCCTAAACTGAAGCGGATTTCTTGAGTTTGATCCTTTTCAAAAGTCTTTGACCTGAGAAAACAAAAATCATAAGTGTGAAAAAAGTATAAGACCAAAACATTGATTTTAATCATGATATGAAGCTTTTTTGTAATATTTGATGTGTTTTTGATGTAGCCAAAATCTACAATTGATGAATAGTTGTAGAAGGTTTTTATTTGGGGTCTGTGAATCGATTTAAGAAATTAGGGAAAAAAACTAAAACCCATGAAAAACAATTTTCCCAAAATTATCACAATGCTCTCCCTGCTCGTAGTAAGCTGGGCCTGCGACAACGGTTTCGCAGACATTGATGTGATTGACACTCCACCCAAAATTACCCTAGGTTCAATCACCTCTGGATTGACTGAAGAGGAAGATTTTAGTATTGCCGTGACTCTAGACGACGGTACGGATGACGGAGCTGTAAGTTCGCTTGCCTCTCTTGATTACACGATTACTTCAGAGGGAGCTACGGTGGCTTCTGGATCAGAAGCTCTTAGTGGTGATCAGCAGACAGTGACTATCACTGTCCCTGGGGGGTTTGATGCTGGCACTTACAATTTAGACGTGGTGGTATCGGATACCAATGGCAATACCGCTACTGACAACATTACTTTTGAAGTAGCATCAGCGCAGCCAGATTTTGATATCACAGGTACCTGGGTAGTTGAGCCAGTGGCAGCTTCCCT